>CAKZZH010000097.1 GCA_937885345.1 uncultured Lachnospiraceae bacterium
TTTGCACCTGCCGCCTAAGATTTAGTTGATCAACTACACATAGTGTAACACATTGATTTAAAAAATCCTATAGCAGAAGGTGTATTAAAGTACGCCTTTTTTAGGGTGTCTTCTCGCCTATCTTATCTCATTTCCATCTTTTTAGGATAGTATTCACTTTTAAAGGTGCTATTGGGGTAAATCCCCACAATTTATCGTCTAAATGCTTCTCAATTCCGAAAGGCTATGGATACGTAGAATATTTTGCACGATTTTACACTGTGTGTCAAGTGTTTAGGCTATTATCGATATTTTAAAACTATTTTAAGATTTCGTGCAAAAAATGAAGAAAAAAGTTGTCTTATGTTATGAAGGGGAATAATAAAAAACGAGGTAAGGGAACAATGAAATTATTATCTGCGGTGTGGATATCAGTTAAGAACAATATTAGAAACTCTTTTTTTCTTTATGCTTTTATTCTCTTGGGGGTCTGTTTCTCACTAAGTACACATTTTATATCGGTGGCTTTTGTTGGTATGTCAAGTAGTGCTAAAAATGAATATGCAACATATAACACGGTTTCTGTTATGGATGTTTCGGAATTGTCTGAGGAAAAAGTCCAAAAAATAAAAGAACGAAATGTTGCTAATGTTTTCTTTATTCCCGATTCGAATGATTCCCCGATGATTATAGGCTGGTATGGAAAACGTCCAGCTAACTGGTTTCCGCTCGGAGAGGGATCGTTTGATATGAGTGAGCCTTTGAATGCATATGTTTCGAGCGATATAGCAACGTTTTCATCGGATAAAGAAAACACTGTTTCTGTCCTGGGAAAAGAGTATAAGGTAACCGGAAGCGGGGTTTTATGGTTATTTAATTTCGTGAATGGGATAGATGACAGATTTGCGGGACGATCGGTGACATCTTTTGTTATCGTGCCCATCTCGGAAATTGTAGGAATAGGAGGAAACAGTGGCTGCCTTAGGATTCAGTTTGTTAAGTACACAGGCGAAGATTTAGCATTCGTTCAATCGCTGTTTCAGGAAAATGAGATAGTTCCACCGCTAAATAATGATTCGGGTCTGGAAAATATATATTATTTGGTTCCGATGGGGATTATATGCATGCTGTCATATATTAACATTATCGTTTCATATTGGTATCTGCTAAAGCGACAAAAAAATGAATATGCTGTGTATCGGATTCTGGGAGCGACAGATAGGCAGATGCGAGCGATATTGGTAATAAAATATATAATGCTATATTTGTCCGGTTTCATTCTTTCATTAGTCATTCTGGCAATGTCCAAGCCGCTTCTGAGTATGCTCTGTATCGAGATATGGTATGACCCTGTAATTATTCTTATAACATTTATGATCGATATGGTAGCAACGCTATTGATAAGTGTTCCACAGATAAACAGCATTTTGTCTTCGCGTGGAGGAACAGCTGCGTTGAGGAGAGGAGTGGACGTATGAAACTATTATATTTGATATATAAATCCTGTTCCCGCTTTTTTATACGCGAAATACTTCTGATGATTCAGGTATTTATTGTTATTGTGCTATTAAATGCTGCGATTACGCCTTTGGTTAACAATGCGGCATTAGATGAAAAGATGCAATCGGGAATCCCCAAAGGGTCTTTGTATTATTCTGTGCCTTTTGGTGAAACGAATGCTATGTCGTTCATCGGAAAGCTTGAAGAACAAAGAGGTATTCGCGCAATCTGTAAGTCGTATGGAACTTCAGGATTTGTAAATGATGCCACTGCAGATATTGTTTTTTATAATAAAGCTGTATTTGAAAACCTTGAGACAGTTCTTCAAAAAGGCACATGGGAATTTAGTCAGGGAGGAGTTTTTGTTAATAGCCCCTTATATAACGACTTCGGCAATGTAGAATACACTGTAACTGTGCCTGAAATCGGCTTCTCAAAAACCTGTTCGGTTCAAGGAGTTATATATGATAGCGAGATCGTATATGATTTTCGGGCTTCCAGGTCGGAACCTTCTATAGCATGCCTAGGAACAGATTTTATTTATAAACGGAATACTTCGGACAGTAGTACTGATTATTTGGTGATAATACCGGTAGAAGATGAGTTCTTCGAAAACTGTGAGGCGGATGCCGCGATAGTGGTTGTTGATCCGGACATTGTATCAGGAGATTATATTCAGGAACTTGAAGCAATGTTTTCAGGCAGTTTCTGCGATTTGGATACAATGTCTGCGACGGAGTACAAACGTATTGTTGAAACATTCAAAAATGAAATACTTATAGGAATACTGTTGCTTATTTCAACGTTGTTCGGCATAGGAGGATATTCATACCTTAAAGTAAAAAAACTTGAGAGACAAATGTCGGTATATTTAATCTGTGGTTGTACGGTCGGGCGTTGTTTAAGCATATCGGTAGTCTCATCGGCAATTCTAATGCTGATCCCGACTATTACTGCTTTTTGCACCCGACGAAGCATTGTACTCAGTGAGGGTTATGATTCAATGACGGCCTTTCTGATCGTGTTGGTGATTGTAATATTTGCTATGTTTATGCCATTGTTGATGACTGTTTTCACATTTAGAAAAAAGACAGCAATAGAAATATTACATGGAGGATATTGATAATATGGCTAATTTAATAACACTTAAAGATATATCATTTTGCTACAATCCAGGGAAAAACAATGAGGTTACTGCTATAAACGGATTATCGTTGACGATTGAAGAGGGCGAGTTTGTGGGCATCGTAGGCACTTCGGGAGCAGGAAAGAGTACTCTTTTGCATATTCTTGCGGGAATTCTGACACCATCGGGTGGAGTTTACCCTTATAAAGGGGAGGATATGTCCGGTAAGTCCCCAAAACAGATTGCAAGACTTAGAAATGCTGAATTTGGTTTTATTCTTCAGGATTTTGGCCTGATCGGTAACAGCACTGGTTTGGAAAATGTTTGCCTCCCTCTGATGTTTTCGAAGGAACCTTGGAGAAATATCGAAAAAAAGGGAACTGAGGTTATGGATAAACTTGGGATTGAGCATCTTAAAGGGCGCAAGGTTAACGAAATGTCCGGCGGAGAATGTCAGAGAGTAGCTATCGCCCGTGCGCTGGTACATAAACCCTCTATAATCTTCGCTGATGAACCTACGGGAGCTTTGGATGTGAACAATACACGTTTTTTCATGAATCAGTTGGCGGAAATCAACAAAGAAGGAGTTTCAATTATATTGGTCACACACGATGTGAATACACTGACGTCGTGTGAACGGGTAATCGAACTCTCTGACGGAAGAATTATTAAAGGAGGAGAATGAAAAGAAGCATTTTAAAGCATTCGCATTGATACTATCCATAATTGTCATTATGACATCATTTAACCTTGCAGTATTCGCTGCTGGCAAAAAGGCATATGGGGCAACATACTATGGAGTAACAAACCATTGGAATCCTGTGAAGGATAAGGCATGGGCTACAATTACACGCAACGATGACCTGCCGGTGGCAAATAGATTATATGCAGAAATGTGGGTTCAATATCAAAACAAAGATAACTTTTATTGGGAGGCTCCATTGAGGAGTCTGAAGTATAATGCCGAAAAGGAAGAAGTGATTCGGTGGCGATATAGCTTAATGGCAATCAGAGTCCGTCTTGAAGCAACCGCGGAAGGGTGTGATGATTATGTATTAAATGCTACGGCCAGGACAAAATAAAATAACAATTGCTAGCTGATTACTTGTTCACATTATTTTCCGGATATTACGCCGACTCCTTGATGGTGAGGCAAAAAAAGATGTTAGGGCTTAGCTCTAACATCTTTTTAAAATTTTTTTTGAAAATCGTGCAAAAATGAAGAGAAAAGTTGTCCTATGTTATAGTTCAGATAAACAGCTTACTGTTTCAGCAATTAAATGTGCGAGCGATTTCGCCGGAAATAAATACTCTGTTATAGAGTGTGCGCCGTACATGATCTTTTGTGAGACCTCAGGGGTGTTTGTTGAATACTCAGCTACTTCACTCTCGCCGTATTTGAACAGAAACGGGGATCTTTATTACTGTGGACCGACATATTACTACGAAAAAGTCGGAAGATCAGAGCTTGAGCATACTCTGCTGAAAAACGAAAGTATTAATGTGAAAGAGATTGCCGGGTACGCGGACGTATGCAATGTTTTCGTCAAGAATAACCTAGAGCAGAAAAACGAGGTGGTACTGAATTATATAAAAAATGGTGCCGAAAAAGAATCATTTTCTGATTATGCCGGATTAGGAAGGCTTAAGGCTAAAGCGAACTCTTCCGGCCATGTGGCGCATGAGTCGTTCTTTGCAGATATGAAATCACCATGCGGTTACTTCTCATATACTCAGTCAAATACGATATGCGGATATATCGGATTAGCAATGGCGATTGCCTACCGTGATTGCTATACAGATGATAGATATATGGACGACACATTTTGGGCTGACCAGAATAAAACACTTAGAGAAGGCAGAAATTCGTTTGGAGCTGTGTTAAGGAAAAAATATGGAACGCGAGATTCTTTAAATGCTGCAGAGATCAAGGCAGTTAGTGAATCGTATTTCAAGAGCATAGGCCTGAGTGTGAACCATACGGCGCATTTTGGTATAAACAATTATTCACAGGTATACGTTTCCAGGGCGATCGGAAGTATATATATTACATTAAAACAAGGCAGGTGTTGTAAGATGCTGCAAAGTCAACGCTGATAATTACTCTGTTTCTTTTGCCTATCTTTTATTGTATGGAATTGTGATAAGCGCTATAATGATGATAAGTAATCCTTACTGGATTGAGAATCAAAACTTTATTCTAAGAAATGCAGTTCAAATATGGAGAACTAATAATGCAGGAAGTAATTATAAAAAAGGAAAACGTGAAATCATCGCTGTCCGACAGCCAGATAGTCGACTTATACTGGCAAAGGAACGAAGACGCAATCCGGGAAACAGACAAACAATATGGGGGTCTGCTTTTCAGGGTAGCCTATAATATACTTCAAGACACGCAGGACAGTGAGGAATGCAAGAATGACGCATATTTTAAGGCATGGAACAGCATTCCGCCGGCAAGACCGCTGCACTTGGCTGCATTTGTTGCTGAAATCTCCAGAAATAACGCACTGAACAGGTATAAGGAAAAAATGAGAAAAAAACGTGTACCTTCTGAATTGACTGTTTCCATCGATGAGATGGAAGAGTATCTGACTGCCGATGGCAATCCTGAAACGAAGCATTTGAATGGCGAACTAAAAGATTTGATCAACCAGTACCTTACTACGCTTTCTGAAGGCCAGCGGTATATATTCATCGGACGGTTCTGTGTTGCAGACACGTTGGAGGATATCGCGGGTGAGCTTGGAGTCCATTCGTCCACGGTACAGCGTGAAGCAGAGCGTATCAAAAGAAATTTAAGAAATCTTCTGGAAAGGAACGATTATTATGTTTGACAGAGAAAAGTGGGTCGATGCGCTCGGCCAGATAGATGAAAAATACATGGTTGAGTATTATGAAAGAAAACTTGGCAGGAAAACTAACAAGAAAAACAGGGACTCGTGCAGGTATGGAAGTGGCTTGCAGGAATAGCCGCTGTAGTACTTATCGGAGTGGTTTCGATATTTGCGTATAGAATTATTAACATCATAGAGGATGCGGAAGGAGAAATCAGAAGACTGCTGGAATGATAGTCCTGTTCGGTGGAATCTCCAAAATCCTGCTCAATACTGTCAAATGTGTGATAATATGTTATAATGTTTGATGATAAGGGGATACACCTTCGTGTATCCCCTTATATTACAATACGAAGGGTGTTTCGGTAAAATGATCGATAATATTCATAAACGGATTCTTGAACTGGCAAGCAGAGTATATAATGAGAACAGGTATGTATATACGGATTTTCTGAATATTGCGGAGTTATCGGAATTCTATGAAATGAGGGATGCAAAGCATGAGTTTGATTTCGTAAAGGCCGAGGCTTTCGGAGGAATGGAGGACTGCGAGAGGTGCATTGTCAGATTCGGAGACGAAGAACTTTGCGGATATGAGGAGGAGTATCCGATAACGCTTCTTGAGGTTAAGCCTGTCGCCGCCAAATTTGCTGACGATCTTAGTCACCGCGATTATCTGGGTTCGGTTATGGGACTGGGGATTGAACGCGAAAAGACGGGGGATATCTATATCCTGGATAACTGCGGATATATTTTTGTGCCTGATGCGATAGCGGATTATATTATCGCAAACCTTGAATACGTGAAGCACACCAAAGTTAAGGTCAGAAGGTGTGAGAAGGTTCCGGATGGCCTTATGAAGCATTTTACCGAGGAGGAGATCATAGTAGCCAGCGAGAGAGCAGATGCGGTCATTTCTGCGATCTACAAGCTCTCAAGGGATGCCTCGCTTGAACTGTTTCGAGGCGAGAAGGTGTATATTAACGGACGCATCTGTACCTCCAACTCCAAGACGCTTAAGGATGGCGATACCGTTTCCGTCAGAGGTTACGGTAAATTTGATTATAAAGGTGAATGCGGGACTACCCGCAAAAGCAAATTATATGTTAAAATAGCAGTTAGGCGGTGACGAATGGAATCGATCAGGATCAACAAATACATAAGTATGTGCGGCATTTGTTCAAGGCGCGAGGCGGACAGGCTGATCGAGCAGGGACTTGTGACGATTGACGGCAGGACGGCCGGTTGCGGCGATAAAGTAGCAGACGGGCAGGAGGTTAAGGTGCGCGGTAGGAAGGCCGAGATCATAAGCGGCGACTCGTTGAAGGTCTATGCTCTTAATAAACCTGTCGGAATTATTTCTTCCATGAGCGATGAGCAGGGCGAAGGACTTCAAAGATTCGTCGGTAAAACCGGACTCAGATTATATCCTGTCGGAAGACTCGATAAGGACTCTCAGGGACTGGTGCTTCTTACCAATGACGGTGCGCTTGCAAAAGGCATTATGAAAGCGGGCGAGGGGCATGAGAAGGAATATATCGTAAGCGTTGACAATGAAATTACCGAAGAAGATCTCAAAGCTCTTGAAAGCGGTGTTATGATATATAATAAAGCAACCGATGATATGGTCAGGACGGTGCCTTGCAGATGTAAAAGAATAAGCAGATATACATTTTCCATTGTGCTTATTCAGGGGCTTAACAGGCAGATAAGACGAATGTGCGAAAGTCTTGGATACAGCGTGGTTACGCTTACGAGAACAAGGATCATGAATATCCGTCTTGAAAACCTGCAAAGCGGAGAAATGCGTGAAATTACCGGCTCAGAGCTGGATGAACTTAGAAAGAGCGTCAGATCAAATGGATAAAATAGACAGGATCAAAGAACTTACGGATATACTCAACAATGCCGCAAAGGTGTATTATTCGGGCACCGATGAGGTTATGAGCAATTATGAATATGACAGATTGTATGATGAACTTGTGACTCTCGAGAATGAAACCGGGATGATCATGGCAGGCAGCCCGACTCAAAAGGTTGGGTATGAAACTCTGTCGGAGCTTCCAAAGCAGGAGCATGAAAGCCCGATGCTGAGCCTTGATAAGACCAAGTCGGTCGAGGAACTGGCGGCTTTTGCGGGAGAGCACAGAAGTATTTTATCGTGGAAAATGGACGGACTTACGGTGGTGCTCACATACAGGGACGGTTCTCTTTTCAAGGCCGTAACCAGAGGAAACGGATATGTGGGTGAGGTTGTGACCGCTAATGCAAAGACATTTAAGAACATCCCTCTTTCCATTCCTTACAAGGGAGAACTGATCGTAAGGGGAGAGGCGATAATAACTTATTCGGATTTTTACGCGATCAATGATTCGATCATTGATGATGCCGATAAATACAAGAATCCCAGGAACTTATGCTCCGGCTCCGTCAGGCAGCTCGACAGCTCGGTTACGGCAGAACGTAATGTACGAGTTGTCGTATTTGCGCTTATTAAGGCGGATGGAGTGGATTTTGATAATTCAAGGGAGAAGCAGTTTGAATGGCTTGAGTCCCAGGGCTTTGATGTGGTTGGCAGAAGGCTTGTTACGGGGGCAAATATGAGCGAGGCTGTCAGTGCATTTTCAGAGGAGATTAAGAGCAATGATTTTCCTTCGGACGGCCTTGTACTTCTCTATGATGATATCGCTTACGGGGATTCGCTCGGAAGGACCGCCAAATTCCCCAAAAACGCGATAGCCTTCAAATGGGCCGACGAGACCGCATCCACGCACCTTCGCGAGGTTGAGTGGAGCGCGTCAAGGACCGGACTTATCAATCCCGTTGCAATATTCGATCCTGTCGAGCTTGAAGGCACGACGGTTAAGAGAGCAAGCGTTCATAATGTAAGTATTATCGAGGATCTTATGCTTGGGATCGGCGATGAAATAACCGTTTATAAAGCCAACATGATAATTCCTCAGATTGCCGAGAATCTAACCAGGAGCGGTAATCTTACGATACCCGATACCTGTCCTGTCTGCGGCGGAAGGACCGAGATAAGGGCGCTTAACGATGCGAAAAGCCTTTACTGCATTAACCCGGATTGTCCGGCCAAGAATATCAAGGGTCTTGAACTTTTTGTAAGCAGAAATGCCATGAATATCGAAGGTATTTCGGAGCAGACGCTCGAGAAATTCGTTGACTGGGGCTTTGTCAGGACTTATACTGATTTGTATCATCTTGATAGATACCGCGCAGAGATAGTTGATATGGATGGTTTCGGAATCAAGTCATATGACAACATCATTGCTTCAGTTGAGGCTTCAAGACGCTGCGAACTTGCGCGTGTTATATATGCCATTGGGATCGCCGGTATCGGTCTTGCCGGTGCAAGGCTTATTTGCAGGCATTACGATGAAGACGTGGATGCGATCGTGAACGCAAAGGCTTCGGAACTTACCGAGATTGACGGTATAGGTGATGTGCTTGCCGCATCCTTCTGCGATTATTTTAAGGATGAAGGCAGAAAGAGCGCCTTCTATAACCTTATTGCAGAGCTTACTCTTGTAAAGGAGGAGCGCAATACCGACAGTCCCATCTCCGGCAAAATATTCGTAGTCACAGGCAGCGTAGAGCATTTTACCAACAGGGACGAACTTAAGGATTATATCGAGAGCATGGGCGGCAAATGTACCGGCTCCGTTACAAGTAAGACGGATTATCTGATAAATAATGATACAACAAGCAATTCCAGCAAAAATAAAAAAGCCAAGGAGCTTAACATCCCGATCATTTCGGAGGTTGATTTCCTCAGGCTTTCCGGAAGGACTGATATTTAATGCCGATTAGAACACAAAACGATCTGCCTGCAAAGGCAATACTTGAAGAAGAGAATATTTTCGTGATGGATGAGAACAGAGCATCCACGCAGAACATAAGACCACTGGAGATACTTATCCTGAATCTCATGCCTCTTAAGGAGGAGACTGAGGTGCAGATACTCAGGGTACTTTCCAATACTCCGCTCCAGCTTAATATCTCTTTTCTGCAGATGGCAACGTATACTTCAACGCATACTTCCGCGTCGCACCTTAACAAATTCTATCAGACCTTTGATGAGGTTAAGGGGCGCAAATACGACGGAATGATAATCACGGGTGCGCCGATCGAGCATCTGGATTTTGAGAAGGTTGATTATTGGGACGAACTGGCGCAAATAATGGAATGGACCAAGGATCATGTAACATCGACATTCCATATCTGCTGGGGCGCCCAGGCCGGATTGTACTATCATTACGGAATACGCAAGGAGGAACTTCCCGCCAAACTTTCGGGCATATATTCCCATCGCGTACTTAATCGCAGATTCACTCTATTAAGAGGCTTTGATGATGTTTTCCTTGCACCTCATTCGCATTATACGAGACCTGTTCCCGAGGATGTAAGAGCCTGCAAAGAGCTTGTAGTCCTGGCCACTTCCGAGGTGGCCGGAGATCTCCTTATAGCAACCGAGGACGGTAAACAGATATTTGTTCTTGGGCATCTTGAATATGACCGTATGACACTGGACAGTGAATATAAAAGAGATATGGAAAGGGGACTTAATCCTTCCATCCCTTACAATTACTATCCCGGCGACGATCCAAACAACAAGCCTGAACTTACATGGAGGGCAACCTCCAACTGCCTTTACAGTAACTGGCTTAACTATTATGTATATCAGATCACGCCTTTTGACCTCGAAGGAGTTACGGATCATCCGACCGATTGCGGACTGTAGGGCGTATATTTTACGCGATTGATCATTGAAAGCATTCCGAATAAATAATTTATGGTATGAATAAATCGCTTAATGTGTTACAATATAATAAGATTTGGAGAGTTATAAATATTTTAAAATGAGGTTTATATGGGCAAAATATTTGTTATCGACTTAAAAGAAGGAATGATCACCAATGAGGATATAGTCACCGATTCCGGTGTAATGGTTATACCTCACGGGGTTGCGCTGACGCAACCGATAATCGATCACCTCATAATGCTTGGTATCCCTGAGATTGACATTGATGAGAATGCGTCTTCGGGTGATAATGAAGCTGCCGAGGCTAATGACCATAAGCAGGAGCGTAAAGTCCATTTTGAAGAGCTTCGCCATGAGTATGACGGAGTCAAGGATGAACTTGACAATGCTTTCGGTAATATTGTGAACGGTAAGCTCGATAAAGCAGAGATGGATTCGGTCGTTAACAAATGTTATGATTTCTTTGATTCCAACAATATCGGCGCAGATGTAATAAATATGCTTTATTCCATGCATGGGTATTCCGACACGACTTATATGCACTGTATGAATGTGGGTATGATTTCCGCACTTATCGGTACATGGCTTGGCTGGAGCGAAGAGAATGTTAGGCTTCTCAATGCCTGCGGCCTCTTTCACGATGTCGGAAAGCTTCTTGTTCCCAAGGAAATAATTGATAAAAAGGGCAGGCTGACCGAGGAGGAATTCGCGATAATGCGTGAGCATCCTGCCAACGGTTACAGACTCCTTAAGAACAGCGACATGGACGAGCATATTCTCAATGCCGCTATCATGCACCACGAGAGAAACGACGGATCCGGCTATCCCTTTGGTCTTACCGAGGAAAGGATCGATCCTTTTGCACAGATTGTTGCCATCGCCGACGTATACGAGGCAATGACAGCCAGAAGGTCATATCATGAACCGATCTGTCCTTTTGATGTTATCGCACAGTTTGAGGAAGAAGGTCTCACACATTTTAATACCAAATACCTTCTGACCTTTATCCAGCATATTGCGGATGCATATCTTCATTCGCATGTCATCCTTAATAACGGCGAATCCGCAGAGATCGTTCTTATCAATAAGACACGAAAGAGTAAGCCCCTTGTAATAACGACGAGCGGAAGGCCGATTGATCTGGCGAGGGAGCTGGATTATACGATCAGTTCAGTAGAGACGGAGTAATCCGTCTCTTTTTTCGATAATGGTGAGTGTTATTAAATGTTTAAAATATAAAATATAGAATATTTTACAATTCCACAAAATATGGCTTTCTTCCTTCGAAGCCTGTGACGTATTTGAAGCCTGTATTGAGCAGGATGTCGCGCGCTGTTTTGAAGGCGTAGCCTATTTTATCGGTGGAGTGGGCGTCGCTGCCGACTGTGATGATCTCGCCGCCGAGGTCGTTGTAGCGCTTGAGGAGCGAAATGGTCGGAACGAAATAGGTGATGCCTTTGGAGAGGCCGCGGGTGTTGAGCTCGATGCCTTTGCCCTTGGCAATTATGTTTTTGAGGATCATATCGGTGATGTCGTAGAATTCGTCGTCCGTGTAAACATATGTTTTGTCGGGGACGTATCTTCTGACATAGTCGAGATGGCCGTAAACATCGTAGTTGTCGAATGTTGTGACATTCTTGAGCACGGCTTCGAAATAGGCCATTATGGAATCTTTGATGGACCTGTCGCCCCAATATTCGGGGTAGTAGGGATCAATGCCGTTTACGATGTGCGAGGAACCTATTATAAAATCAAAAGGATACGCATTTGCGAATGCGTTATTATCTGCGGCAATGGAGGGATTGAGTCCCATTTCCAGACCGATTCTGACATTGATCTCACCGTCATATTTCTTACGAAGCGCGTTGAGTTCCTTAAAATAAGGGACAGGATCGAGTTTGAACATTTCTTTGCCATCTTCCTTAGGATAGTCAAGGTCGAGATGGTCGGTAAAGCAAATCTCGTTCATGCCGCATTCTTTGGCCCTGCGGATGTGCTCGATGGGCTTGGCTTCACTGTCTGTTGAAAAATATGTATGTGTATGGTAATCGGAAATCATTATATATCTCCTTTTGGGTGCATTCTTAAAGTGCCGACTACAAGTCTAGCACATTTTGTGCACAGTCACAAGTGCCGGGCTTATTAAATGCGGTAGTATCCGTTTTTAAGACTTGTGAGGTTGGCATTGTAGTAGGGGTCTGCGTCCATGCGCGTGCCCCATTTGGCAAGGAGGTGTGCTTTTTCGGCTTCAAAGCGCGCTTTGTTTTCTTCGCTTGTTTCGTATCCGCGGGATTTGGATTCGTAGTGATACATTCTTACGAAAGCATCATAGACGATATTGTAGCCGGCGGCGCCGATCTTGAGACAAAGGTCGACATCGTTGTAAGCAACTATAAAATCTTCATCAAGGCCTCCGACTTCGTCAAATACTTTTTTCTTAATAAGCATGCAGGCCGCGGTTACACCGCTTAGATCCTGACTTACGATGGCGCGTCCGAGATAGCCCATTTCATCCGCACGGTAATGAAGGAAGACATGATGTGCGGCGTGGTCGACACCTATTAAGAGACCTGCGTGCTGAATCGTATTATCTTCAAAGAGAAGCTTCGGACCGACGGCTCCGACATCTTCTCTCATGCAATAGCCCATCATACTTGTGAACAGATCGGGGCTTATAACCTGCGTGTCGTTATTTAAAAGCAGGAGATATTCGCCTCGGGCAAAGGTTGCGCCGTAATTGTTTATCGCGGAATAATTGAATTCACGGTCCCATGTTACGACTCTTATTTTATCGGAGAGAGTGGGAAGCGTATTGTAATAATCGAAGGTTGCAGCTTCCTCGCTGTTGTTCTCAACCACGATGATCTCGTAGTTTTGGTAGGTTATCTTTTCAAGAATGGATGTTATGCATCTTGAAAGGTCGTCGATATGGTCCTTGTTCGGGATGATCACCGAGATCATGGGCTCCTTTTCGATCGTAAAATCCGTACGATACCAACCGAAATAGTCCATCGCGCTTACTTTTGCAGGGATACCTTTACGGTCGTAGTAGGACTGGATCGCCATAACTCCGGCATCAAAGGCGTATGTCTTGGTGACGGCTTCAGCTGCCGTTGATCCGCGGTGGCTTCTCCAGGAATAGAGCAGCTTTGGAATGTGATGCGTCTTTCTTGCCGCGTCCGTGCAGCGCAGTATAAAATCATGGTCCTGCGCGCCGTCAAACTTAGGATCAAACGCGCCGACAGTATCTATAACTGTTTTCCTGACCATAAACATGTGGCAGATATAGTTATTACAAGTGAGTAAATCGATATTGTAATCAGATTTAAAATTCGGATCAAAATGCTTTTTGTTCTTATCGTCAAGCTTGTCCTCATCGCAGTATATCGCGTCGATCTCAGGATCTTCATTCATGGATTTAACATATTCATAGAGAGCGCCGGGCGCGATGAGGTCGTCCTGGTCCATCAGTGCGATCCACTCGCAGGCGGCTAACGAAAGCGCCGCATTGGTATTTCCCGAGATCCCGAGGTTTTTCGTTAAATCCTTTACCTTTATGCGTGAATCCTTAGCGGCATTCTCCGATAAAATCTCCGAAATCTCAGCGTTATCAGGGCTTCCGTTTGCGAGGCAAAGCTGCCAGCTTTGGTAGGTCTGATCCTTTACGGATGCGATCATCGCCTTAATATGCGCTGCTTTGGGATTATATACGGGCACAATAACAGAAATAAGAGGAGCGTAAGAAAACTCCTTGTTTCTTTGCTCTTTAAGTTCTGCCGCGCTTGCAAGATTGTTTTTGTAAAACTTGGCATACTGCCTGTTAATGTAGAATGGGGTCTGCCTGAAAGCGGCTTTTTTATCATCCGAAGCCTTAAAGGCTTTGAAGGCATTGACATTCTTACGAAGCTTTGCCTTGACAGATCTTAAGAAGGCGCCGGTAAGATTCATGGAATGATTGATACAGTCGGAAGGATTCTTTTCATCATATATATTGATGGTTCCTTCGCCGCGAAACTGCGCATAGAAGCCGATACGGTTATCGGATATTTTATCGGGAAGAGACGCAACAACATCGGGACGCGGGATAAGAATTATCGAGCCGTCCTTATGAATATTGCCGCTTTTATCGGTGATATTGACAGTCATGGAGTGCGACGGGTCGTTTGGCAGCGCCCAACCACTGACCGTAATGGTTTTATCCGCTATTCTGATCTCATCAATGTAATATCTCATAATTGTCTCGCTTTTGGTGATATATTTGGAAACAAGGTTAGTCTAGCATAAAATATAAGTATTTACAAACACCGAAACAATGATTATTCTATACAAAGGAGGTACTTACTTAAGATGGAAGAGATATACCTTGACAATTCCGCGACTACAAGGACTTGCGACGAGGCGGCAAGGCTTGCATATGAGATAATGACAAAGGATTACGGGAACCCGTCCTCGATGCATATGAAGGGCGTTGAGGCTGAGCGTTATCTTAGGGAGGCTAAGGCAACTTTTGCGAATATTCTGAAATGCTCCGAAAAGGAGATATATTTTACCTCAGGCGGTACGGAGAGTGACAATATGTCGATCATCGGTGCGGCAAAAGCCGGTGCAAGAAGGGGCAGGCACATTATCACTTCGAGCATTGAGCATCCCGCGGTTGCAAGGTGTATGGAAATGCTTGAGGGCGAGGGCTTTGAGATCACTTATCTTCCGGTCGATCCGTCAGGAATGGTGAGCGCTGATACACTTAAAGCGGCGCTTCGCGAGGATACGATACTTGTTTCGATAATGTATGTCAATAACGAGGTCGGAAGCGTGATGCCTATCGGCGAGATAGGCGCTGCGATCAAGGCATATAACAAAGATATCGTTTTTCATGTTGATGCGGTGCAGGCTTTTGGCAAATACAGGATCAATCCTTACAAGGAAAACATCGACCTTCTCAGCGTCAGCAGCCATAAAATACACGGTCCGAAGGGCGTCGGAATGCTTTTTGTAAAGGATAAGACGAAGATCAGATCGACGGTCTACGGAGGCGGCCAGCAGGGCGGTTTCAGGTCCGGTACGGAGAATGTTCCCGGCATTGCGGCCATGGCGCTTGCAGCTAAGATGATGTATGAGTCCTTTGATGAAGATATCAATAGGCTCTATGAGCTTAAGGAATATTTTACCGGGGAGATTGCCGGGATTTCCGGAACCCATCTTAACGGACCTTTGGGACGCGCCGGTGCGCCTCATATAATAAGTGTGAGCTTTGATGATATCGCGAAGAGTGAGGTGCTGCTTCATTCGCTTGAAGAGCGCGGCATATATGTATCGTCGGGTTCGGCCTGCGCAAGCAACCATCCCGGTCTTAGCGGTACTCTTACGGCGATGGGGATTCCTAAGAACCTGATAGGTGCGACCATCAGATTCTCAATGTCGGTTCATACAACGCGCGAAGAGCTCGAGAAGACGCTTTTGGCACTTAAGGATATTCTGCCGGTGCTCAGAAGATATAAGCCAAGATAGGCTTATACGCAGTTTGCAGAGGATATATGCGCCCGTCAAATATAATCATTCAGGAGAATTTTATGTACAGAGCTTTTTTGATAAAATACGGTGAGATCGGTACGAAGGGAAATAACAGATATCTGTTTGAAGATGCTCTTATCAGGCAGATAAAATACGCCCTTAAGGGTGCCGAAGGCAAGTTTGAACTTAGTAAGGAGCAGGGAAGGATCTATGTTACCGTAGCATCGGATAACTATGATTATGATTCGACCGTTGCAGCACTTAAGAGAGTTTTCGGTGTTCTCTGGATCTGTCCCATGCTTCAGATCGAAGATAACGGTTTTGACGATCTTGCAGAGCAGACGATCGAATACATTAAGGATATTTACGGGGATAAGCATTTTACCTTCAAGGTAAAGGCGAGAAGAGCCAGGAAGAATTATCCTCTGGATTCCATGGGTATCGCTGCGGCCATTGGAGAAAAGCTTCTTGAAGCCAATCCTAATGTTACGGTTGATGTACATGATCCTGAGGTTGAGCTTAATATAGAGATCCGCGAGCATATCAATATTTACTCGGAATTTATTCCGGGTCCGGGCGGTATGCCGGTCGGGACCAACGGGAAGGCAACGCTTCTGTTATCGGGCGGTATCGACAGCCCCGTTGCGGGATATATGATCGCAAAGCGCGGTGTTACGATCGATGCGGTGTATTTTCACGCGCCGCCTTATACAAGCGAGAGAGCAAAGCAGAAGGTGGTGGATCTTGCAAAGCTCGTTGCACGTTATTCGGGTCCCATAAGACTGCATGTTGTAAATTTTACGGATATACAGCTCTATATCTATGATGCGTGTCCTCACGATGAACTTACGATCATTATGCGAAGATATATGATGAGGATTGCGGAGCATTTTGCCGCAGAGGAAGGCAGTCTCGGACTTATTACGGGCGAGTCGATCGGGCAGGTTGCAAGCCAGACAATGCATTCGCTTGCAGTTACCAATGAGGTTTGCAAGCTCCCTGTTCTCAGACCCCTTATCGGTATGGACAAACAGGAGATTATCGACAGATCCATTGAGATCGGGACCTACGAGACTTCAATTCTCCCGTTTGAGGATTGCTGCACCATATTCGTTGCAAAGCATCCCGTTACCAAACCGAATCTCAGTGTGATCAAGAAATCCGAGCATCACCTTGATGAGAAAATCGATGAGATGATGAAGCAGGCTATCGAAACGACGGAGATCATCGAGATTTCATAACATCGACCTGCGCTTTTTTTACACAGAAAAAGCTGCCTGCCGTATGGCAGACAGCTTTATTGTTTTCCGGTTAGACCTTAAATACTATACAAGATAAGGCTTAATCGCATCAAGGATTTCCTGATCCTCGTCGTTATGGATATTAAGGTTGATAGGCTTTGAAAGATCAAGGCTGAAAATACCCATAATTGACTTTGCGTCGATTACGTATCTTCCGGATACGAGATCGAAATCGCTGTCGAACTTGGAAATGTCATTAACGAATGACTTAACCTTCTCGATAGAATTTAAAGAAATCTGTACTGACTTCATTCTTATTACCTCCTCATTCGAATCAAAACTTGTACTCTAAACAATTGTATATTACAATCGATAGGAGTGTATGTCAATATAACTTTTGCACAAAAAACCTTGAATTTCGTAAGGAGAATTGATAAAAATAATGCTTAAATGTGCTTTACACAGCCTTGGATGCAAGGTTAATTCCTATGAGACCCAGGCAATGCAGAGACTTATGGAAGAGGCGGGCTATGAAATAGTACCGTTCGGAAACGATCCGGCCGATGTATATATTATAAATACCTGTTCCGTTACCAATATTGCAGACCATAAGTCACGCCAGATGATCCATAAGGCAAGGGGCTTAAATCCGGATGCTGTGGTCATTGTTACGGGCTGCTATATAGAGTCAGCCGGTGAGAAGCTTGATACCGAGGACATTGATGTTGTGATCGGCAATAACGATAAAAGCAGGTTGCTTGTTCTTCTAAAAGAACACTACCTGCGTATCGGCGATTCTGCGGCGGCAGAGCGTCTTGAGATGGTCCTTGGCAAATCCTGCTGTAACATTTCGGTCACAGATAAAAGTAATAATACCTTTGATGAGATGCGTCTTGATATGCCGCTTGAACATACGCGTGCATATATTAAGGTCCAGGATGGCTGCAACCGTTTCTGCACATATTGTATCATCCCTTATGTCAGAGGAAGAATCCGCAGCCGTAATATGGACAGTGTTATCGAAGAAGTCACAAGAGTTGCCTTAAACGGCTGTAAAGAGATCGTGCTTACCGGTATTCACTTGTCATCTTACGGTCTTGACGGCAAGAATGAATCCGGCGACGAGGGATATTCAGATTCATCGCTGATCACTCTCATAGAGCAGCTTAATAAAGTCGGCCCGCTTATGAGAATTAGGCTCGGATCCTTAGAGCCCAGGATCATTACCGAGGATTTTGCAAGAAGGCTTGCCGCCTGCGATAAAATATGCCCTCATTTTCACTTGTCGCTCCAGAGCGGAAGTGATTCGGTTTTGCATAGAATGAACCGCAAATACACATCGGACGAATTCTATGAAAGCGTGTGTATCCTTCGCAAATATTTTGATGATCCGGCGATCACGACCGATGTTATAGTCGGTTTTCCGGGAGAAAGCGAGGAGGAGTTTGAAGAGACCGCAGCCTTTCTTGAGAAGGTCAGGTTTTACGAGCTTCATGTTTTCAAATATTCGAGAAGAGCAGGTACACCTGCCGATAAAATGCCCGGCCAGCTGAGTAATGCCGATAAAGAGGTCAGAAGCCGCCGCCTTATTGATATGGATGCGCGTCTGTCCGAGCAATACCGCCGCTCATATATTGGCAAGACGGTTAAGGTCCTTCTCGAAGATACGCAGATCATCGACAATAAAAAATATATATGCGGTTTTACCGACACCTATGTGCGTGTGTGTCTGCCATATGACGAGTCACTCAAATCCGGAGATTTGATCGATGTCACTTTGGATGAGATCGTAAGCAGAAATATAATGCTTGGACATCCTGCGCAGTAGTCTGCACGGGGAAGTCGATCATCGTTATGCATACGAAACCCAATTCTCGTTTTTACTTGATACCTCGTGCATTTTATTATAAAATAATAAGATAGGTATAAGTATAGCAAGGAGGCATATTGATATATGGCAGAGAACAATTCCGGATTACATGCGGTTGAGGATGAAAATACGCTTCAGGTGTCCGAAATACTTGAACAGGTTTATAAGGCGCTTACAGACAAGGGTTATAATGCCGTTAACCAGATCGTTGGGTATATTATGTCGGGTGACCCTACTTATATCACCAATCATATGAATGCCAGATTTCTTATAATGAGAGTTGAGAGAGATGAACTGGTAGAAGAGATGCTTAAGCATTATATCGATACCAAGGAACTTTAAAATGCGGATTATAGGACTTGATTACGGAAGCAAGACCGTGGGCGTTGCCGTTTCCGATCCGCTTATGATCACTGCTCAGGGCGTTGAGATCATAAGGCGTGAGAGCGAGAATAAGCTTAGGAAGACTTATGCAAGGATCGAAGAACTTATTAAGCAATATGAAGCGGACGTTATAGTGGTCGGACTTCCCAAGAATATGAATAATACCGAAGGCGCAAGAGTTGAAGCTACCAGACAGTTTTGCACCGATATTGCGAGAAGGACCGGAATAGAGCCTGTTATGTGGGATGAGAGACTTACGACAGTGATATCGGATGATGCCATGATCAAGGCCGGTATAAGACGGGAGAATCGCAAAGAATATGTTGATATGATCGCTGCCCAGCTTATTTTACAGAATTACCTGGATTATTTGGCGTTTAAGGCTGCGAGTGAGGATAAGGATGAATAAGATTTCAATTACGGATGAGAATGGTGAGGTTCTTGAATTATTTGTTGTGGAACAGGCCAGAGTTAATGCTACGGACTATATTTTGGTAACGGAATCTGAGGATGATGAGGCGCAGGCCTATATCCTTAAAGATATAAGCGGTAAGGAGTCTACCGAGGCGGTCTATGAATTCGTTGATGACGACAACGAGCTCGAGGCTATCGGTAAGGTTTTTTCCGAACTTTTAGAAGATACAGATATCGTATAATGATGTGGGGCCATACGGTCCTGCATTATTTGTGATGTACTGAGAAAAGAGGAGAATTTTGTTAAATACAGAGAACTGCAGCGTCAAGATCATTCCGCTTGGCGGCTTAGAGCAGATTGGAATGAATATGACTGCCTTTATGTATGAAGACAGTATTATTGTTGTTGATTGCGGTCTGTCATTTCCGGATGACGACATGCTCGGTATAGATCTTGTAATACCGGATATCACATTTCTGAAAGAGAATGCGGATATGGTTAAGGGCTTTATCGTAACCCACGGTCATGAGGATCATATCGGAGCATTCCCTTATGTTCTCAAAGAACTTAACAGACCGATATATGCAACCAAGCTTACAATGGGTATAATCGATACCAAGCTTAGAGAACATAACCTTATCAATAATGTTAAGCGTAAAGTAGTCAGCTACGGACAGAATATCAATCTTGGTCCTTTCAGGATTGAATTTATAAGAACGAATCACAGTATATCGGATTCATGCGCTCTTGCGATCCACACACCCGCTGGTGTGATACTTCATACGGGAGATTTCAAGGTGGATTTTACACCGGTCTTCGGCGAACCCATCGACCTTCAGAGAATGGGCGAACTCGGTAAAAAAGGTGTTCTTGCGCTCCTTTGTGATTCGACAAATGTCTTGCGTCCCGGATATACAATGTCCGAGAAGACTGTCGGTAAGACTTTTAATTCAATATTTGAGGAAAATAAGAATGCAAGGATCATTGTTGCGACTTTCGCCTCCAATGTTGACAGGATACAGCAGATAATCAATTCCGCCGTTGCCTACGATCGTAAAGTAGCCATCGAAGGAAGAAGTATGGTTAATATTATCGGTGTTGCCACTGAGCTCGGATATATCAATATTCCCGAGGGAACACTTATTGATTCGGAGCTTATAAGCCAGTATCCCGACAACAAACTGACGATCATTACTACCGGAAGTCAGGGTGAGTCAATGGCTGCACTGAGCCGTATGGCGGCATCTCTTCACAAGAAGGTTACCATTAAGCCGGGCGATGTTATCATTGTTTCCGCAACTCCGATTCCGGGTAACGAGAAGAATGTTGCCAAGATCATTAACGAACTTTCGGCCAAGGGCGCCAAAGTTATTTTCCAGGATACGCATGTTTCAGGACATGCTTCCCGGGAAGAGATCAAGCTTATGTATGCGCTTATCAAGCCCAAATATGCGGTGCCGGTTCATGGCGAATACAGACATCTTGTTGCTCATGCTCAGCTTGCTCAGGAAATGGGTGTGCCTAAAGAGAATACTTTTATTCTCTACAGCGGTAATGTCCTTGAACTGAGCGAGGAGAAGGCGGGGGTCGTAGGCAAAGTCAAAGCCGGCGCAATTCTTGTTGACGGCCTGGGCGTAGGCGATGTCGGCAATGTGGTTCTCAAAGACAGACAGAATCTTGCCGAAAACGGTATTGTTATTGTTGCGCTTACGATTGACAGTGATACGGGCGAGCTTCTTGCCGGCCCCGAGATCATAACCAGGGGCTTTATCTATGTCAAAGAAGCCGAGATGCTTCTCGATGAGGCGAGATGTGTTGCCGAAGATGCTGTCAGAAGATGCCTTGAAAAAGGTATTACCGATTGGAATAAGATCAAAAATGTTATTAAGGATGATCTCGGAAGTTTTATTTGGGATCGCCTTAAGAGAACACCTATGGTTATGCCCATTATAATGGAAGCATGATTTCTGTAAGAGAGGTTTTCTTATGAATGATGAGGA
This sequence comes from uncultured Lachnospiraceae bacterium, assembly GCA_937885345.1. Taxonomy (GTDB): domain Bacteria; phylum Bacillota; class Clostridia; order Lachnospirales; family Lachnospiraceae; genus Eshraghiella. Next base: position 21,647 of record CAKZZH010000097.1, read on the forward strand.
AGAGATTTTAAACGAAGATAATCCGGTCAAAGATGCGGCTAATAGCCTTAAAACGGCTATTTTACAGAGCTCCGAGTACAACAATTACATTGAATGTGCAAGGACGCTTAAGGCTGACGGTGCGCTTTATGAGAGAGTAAACAATCTCAGAAGAAGAAATTTCGCCATTCAGAACACTAATGAGCAGAGAATCGGGATCGAACGCTTCTATGATCTGTCCGCAGAGATAAGGGAACTCAGGCATAATCCCGTTGTTAACGATTTCCTTGATGCGGAGGTCGAACTTGGAAGACTGTTTCAGCAGATTTCGGCGCTTATTACGGAAGATATGGATTTTGATGTTGATTTTCTCGATTAATTAATTGTGAGGCTTTTGAGGAATGGAAGGACAGAAAGTAGCTAGTACTTTAATATCGGTATCTTTAAAGTTGTGCATATTCTCTATTTGCGCGGTTTTGATCTTTTTCCTCGGAAGAACCGCTTATGATTTCGGGATCAAGATCTTTAACGAGAGTGCAATGGCCGAAGACGGTCAGGGAGTAGATGTAGAGGTTGTTATCCCGCGCGGTTCCTCTGAAATGGATGTTGCCAAGATCATGGAACAGAAGGGTTTAACAGAGAGTTCGCTGCTTTTCTATGTTCAGATAAAGCTTGTAAATTATAATAAAACTATAGTTCCGGGCGCATATGTGCTTAATACCGAAATGCTGCCTTCGGAGATCCTGGAGGCTATTTCGCCTGAGCCGGAAGAAGAAACCACCGAGGCGGCCACCACCGAGGCTGCTACAAACGAGGCGGCAACTGAGGCGCCGGGAGAGGCAACTGCCGAATAATAATGGGAAGTAGATTACAATGCCTGATATTACGGATGAAAGAATCGTATCTTTTATAAATTCATACAGTAAAAGCGACAGTGATTTTCTTGCTAAGATCGAGAAAAAGGCAATCTCGGACGGCGTGCCTATAATCCGCAAGGAGATGGCATCTTATCTTAAAGTGATGCTTAGGATGATAAGGCCTGAGAGGATCCTTGAAATAGGCGGCGGAGTCGGATATTCCTCGATCCTTATGAGTGAGAATACCGATGAGAATTGCAACATTATAACGATTGAGAATTACGAGCCCAGGATTAAAGAGCTTCGTGAGAATCTTGAGGCACTGAATGCGATTAAGGCGGACGTATGCGAAGGCGCGTACACGGGCAGGATCACGCTTCTTGCCGGAGATGCGATGGATATTTTACCGACACTTGATGGCAAGTTCGACCTGATATTTATGGACGCGGCCAAGGGACAGTATATTAATTTCCTGCCCTATGTTCTCAGACTTATGAAGAGCACAAGCGTTCTGATATCCGACAATGTGCTTCAGGAAGGCGAGATCGTTCAGTCGAGATATGCGGTCACGAGGCGCAACAGAACCATATATGAGAGAATGAGAGAATATATCAAAGCTCTCACCGATACGGAGGAACTTGTAACATCGATCGTTCCGCTTGGCGACGGAATAACGATAAGTGTTATGAAATGATCATGAAGAAACCTGAATTACTTATTCCGGCCAATTCAATAGAAGTACTTAAAGTCGCGGTTAATTACGGCGCGGATGCCGTATATATCGGTGGCGAGGCCTTCGGTCTCAGAGCCAAGGCTACGAATTTTACCCCCGAAGAGATGAAGGAGGGTGTAAAATATGCCCACGAGAGAGGCGTTAAAGTATATGTTACCGCCAATATCTTTGGGCATAACAGTGACCTTAAGGGTGTCAGGGCTTATTTTGAGGAACTGGAAAATGATATTCATCCGGATGCATGCATTATATCTGATCCGGGTATTTTCAGTATCGCAAAGGAAGTCTTTAGGAATATAGATATTCATATATCGACCCAGTCGAACAACACCAATTACGGAACTTACAATTTCTGGCATTCGCTCGGCGCTACAAGGGTGGTTAGCGCAAGGGAGTTATCGCTTGCCGAGATCAGGGAGATCCGTGACAATATTCCCGAGGACCTTGAAATAGAGACTTTTGTGCATGGTGCTATGTGCATCTCTTATTCGGGAAGATGCCTTCTGTCGGCGTATTTTACCGGAAGAGACGCTAACCGCGGCGCATGTACGCATCCCTGCAGATGGAAATATTATCTGATGGAAGAGTCGAGGCCCGGAGAATACTTTCCTGTTTTTGAAAATGAGAGAGGAACTTATATCTTCAACTCCAAGGACTTGTGTATGATCGAACATATTCCCGAGCTTATCGAGGCGGGTATCGACAGCTTTAAGGTTGAAGGCAGAATGAAATCGGCGCTTTACGTTGCGACGGTTGCCAGGGTTTACAGAATGGCGATCGATGATTATTTTACCGACGCCAAACTCTATGAAAGCAGGATCCCTTATTACAGGGAAGAAATTGCAAAATGTACCTACAGGCTTTATACGACGGGGTTCTTCTTTGGAAAACCGGACAGCGAGACGCAGATTTATGATTCCAATACATATATCAGTGAGTATGTATATCTCGGAATTGTTCAATGTGATGACGGGGGTTATTATATTGAACAGCGCAATAAATTCTGCGTAGGCGATGAAATCGAGGTTATAAGGCCTGACGGCACAGATACTTATGTGAAGGTTATTTCGATTAAGGATGAGAACGGAAATGCACAGGAGAGTGCGCCGCATCCGAAGCAGAAACTATATATCGATCTTGGGATTGAACTGCATGATTATGATATTTTACGTAAGAAAGAGGCGTAATTATGAGCGAAGACTCAAATGAAGTAAAGAGAGACGTAAACAAAAGAAATAATAAGAAAAAAGGACGTATCAACAAGAAATTCATTATTGTTGCCGGAATTATCCTGGGACTTGGAATTCTTGCCGTTGTAGGCGTATATGCTATCCTTGTCCATTATTATAATAAAATGAACTATGTTGCGTGGGATAAGGATTATACGATTGACGGATCGGTCGGGACTGAAACACGTGATCCCAATGAGTCCACACATGAGACGGTGACGGATACTCCGGATGATGAATTCGACGATTATCAGAAGACTGCGCAGGAAGCGCTTAAGAAACTCGGAATGATCGAGGCCGATCTTGGCGATGTGTATAATATTCTTCTTGTCGGTTGCGACCCTGTTGATCCGGGTGATGAAGGCCGTTCCGATACGATGATGCTTATTTCCATCAATAATGATACCAAGAAAATAATCGCAACATCGTTCCTTCGAGATATATATGTATATATTCCCGGAATAGACAGTTACCAAAAGCTTAATGCAGCTTATTCTTATGGTGGAGTGGATCTTCTCAAAGATACACTTGAATATAATTTCTGTATTAAGATCGACAGGTATGTTAAGGTTGATTTCCTTGCGTTTATTAAGGTCGTCGATTCTATCGGCGGTATAGATGTGGAAGTACAGAGTGATGAACTTTACTGGCTTAATCAGTATATTCATGCCAGCAACCTTCTTCTCGGAGTAGAGGAGCATTCGGATTATCTTTCATATGCGGACGGAACACCTCAGCATTTGTCAGGTAAACAGGTGCTTGCATATTCAAGATTCAGATATGTAGGGAACGGCGATTTTACAAGAACCGAGAGACAGAGATACATAGTAAATATAATATTCGAAAAAATCAAGACCATCAGTCCTTCGGAGCTTCTGAAACTCCTTGATGAGGTGCTTCCGATGGTTACGACCAATGTTCCTACGAATGAATTTATCAGCCTTGTTGCACAGCTCCCCACGTGCGGTAATTACGAGATAGTTTCCTGGTCCATTCCGAATAAGGGCTATAAGAATTTTACCGGCAGAGGGATCTATGACGCGCTTGCTATCGATTTTGCGGTACATATCGTCGAACTTTACAAGATCATATATGATTATGATATAGATCTGGCCGATTATGACATTCATACCAATCCGGATTATGTGTATGCGACTACGACGGCAGAGACTACAACCAAAGAGACTACAACCAAAGAGACTACAACCGAAGAGACTACTACGGACGAGAATTCCACAACCAAAGAGACTACGGGAGATGAGACAACCAATGCCGAAGGCGAGACATCATCCGCAGATCAATCGGGCAGTACAGAGAGCAGTTCTTCCGAGGAAACAACCGTTGGGGCAGCCGAGACTACGACTGCGCCCACAGAGGCATCTACCGGGGCTACTACAGAGGCTGCTACGGATGAAGCTGCATAGAACGATAACGCTGCGTAGTGGTGAGCATATAAGAATGAGAGGGAAATGCGATGAAATGTCCTTATTGCGGAAATGAAGATATCAGGGTTATTGACTCGAGATCCGTGGATGATAAAAATGCGATCAGAAGAAGGCGTGTATGCGATAACTGCGGAAAGCGTTTTACCACATATGAAGAGGTGGAGACCAAAAGCCTTATGGTCGTTAAGAAGGACAATAACCGTGTTCCTTTTGATAAGCACAAACTCTATGACGGTATCGCACGTTCCTGTCATAAAAGGCCGGTTTCCGTGGATACCATTAACAGACTTGTTGAAGAGATAGAAACCGAACTTTACAATATGGAGATCAAGGAAGTACCGACAAGTACGATCGGAGAGCTTGTAATGGACAAACTCAAAGATGTAGATGCCGTTGCTTATGTTCGTTTTGCTTCGGTTTACCGGGAGTTCAAGGATGTTAACACATTTATGGACGAGCTCAAGAAATTCTTACAGTAGAGTAAAGAGGTTATATGTGTAAAATGCTTTACCCGACGCAAGAAGCCGCGTCTTCCTATGTTATTGATTATGACAAACTGTATAAAATGGGAATAAGAGGTCTCATATACGATATAGACAACACCCTTGTTATGCATGGCGCCCCTGCAAACGGCGAGGCGCTTAAGCTGTTTGCAAGGCTTAAAAGTATCGGCTTTGACACCTGCCTTATTTCCAATAACAAAGAGCCGAGAGTAAAACCCTTTGCGGATGCCGTCGGCTCCAAATACATTTATAAGGCGGATAAGCCTTCAAGAAAGAATTATATTAAAGCAATGGAAATGATGGGAACCGATGCCGAAAGTACGTATTTTATCGGGGACCAGCTTTTTACGGATATCTGCGGGGCCAACAGAGCCGGGATAAGAAGCATACTTGTTAAACCGATCGATCCCAAGGAGGAGATTCAGATAATCCTTAAGAGAATCCTTGAAAAACCGGTGCTTTTTATATATCACCACAGGAGGAAACGTTGATGGACGCTTCAAGCAGTATTTGCTGTCTGCTCGGCAATCCCGTTGAGCATTCGATATCTCCGCTTATTCATAACACACTTGCCGAGATGCTTGGCATCAATATGGCTTACTGTGCTCATAAAATCGAGCCGGACAGGCTCGGTGAGGCTGTCCGTGGTGCTTATGCGCTTGGGATCAGGGGTATGAATGTGACGGTTCCTTATAAGACTGCGGTTATACCCAGTCTTATCGGCATCGATGATATAGCCGGTAAGATAGGTGCGGTCAACACTTTGGTAACGGGTGATGGCGGCTATATTGGTTATAATACCGATATTATCGGATTTGAAAGACAGCTTTTGGACTTAGGGATCACTTTGCCGGGGCGTGATGTTATAATCATCGGCGCGGGCGGCGTTTCAAGAGCGATCGTGTATCTGTGCGGCCTTAAAGGCGTAAGAAGAGTCTGGCTCCTTAACCGCAGCCGGGGTAAGGCGCAGGCACTTGCGGATGAGGTGAATGAGAGGTTTGACCGCGATGCGGGCGGAGAAGGCGTGCTTGTTAAAGTTCTTGGTCTTGATGAATATTCTTCGATCCCGGCCGGCAAATATCTTACGGTTCAGACCACGAATGTGGGCATGTATCCGAAGACAGAGGCCGTAGCGATCATGGATGATGGATTTTATGATCTGGTGGAAACCGGTGTGGATCTTATATTTAATCCGCCGGTAACACTCTTTATGGATAAATGTATGAAGGCCGGGGCAAATGCCGAGAATGGTCTTAAAATGCTTTTATATCAAGGAGTTGCAGCCTTTGAGATGTGGTATGATGTGAAGGTCGGTGAGAAGGAAACATCTCACATTTTGGAACTTATGAAGAGGAAAATGGGCATATGAGAAATATTGTTTTGATCGGATTTATGGGTTCGGGCAAGTCGACCGTCGGAAGAAGGCTTGCAAGAAGCCTCGGCTGGACTTTGGTTGACAGCGACGATTATATTGTGGAGCATGAAGGCTGCGCGATCACCGATATTTTCAGGGATAAGGGCGAGGCGTATTTTAGGAATCTTGAGACGACCTGTCTTAAGGAAATACTCGCGAAATATCCTGAGAAGCTTATTCTTGCTTGCGGCGGCGGTGTTCCGATCGCAGAGGAGAATCGCAAACTTCTTCGTAAGATCGGCACGGTGTTTTACCTTCGCGCTAAGCCGGGAACCCTTGAAAATCGACTTAAAGGCGATACTTCAAGACCCCTTCTTGCGGGCGGTGATCTGAGAAACCGAATCGATACGCTTCTTAAGCAGCGCGGTAAAATATATCTGGACGCCGCCGACATAATCATAGATACCGACGACAAACAGCTCGGTGATGTGATAAACGAGATCACTAAGAAAGGTCGACAGCCGATGTGATCGTGTATACGCGTCGCATTGTGTGTGAATTTTATGGAATCGAGGTAAAGCATTGCATGAAAATACTGGTTATCAATGGGCCGAATCTGAATTTTCTCGGAATAAGAAACAGAGCGGTATACGGAAATGAAGATTATGGATATCTCGTAAATATGATCAAGGAGTACTGCGCGGGCAAGGGGATTGAGGTTGAAATCTATCAGTCCAATCACGAGGGCGCGATCATTGATAAAATCCAGGAATCTTATTATAACAATGTCGACGGCATTGTGATCAATCCCGGTGCGTATACGCATTACAGCTATGCAATTGCGGATGCGCTTGAAAGTGTTGAGACGATCACCAAGATCGAGATACATATTTCGGATATCAATTCGCGTGAGGAATTTCGCAGAACATCCGTAACCAAGGCGTCGTGCGACGACCAGATAGTCGGCTGCGGACTTAAAGGATATCTGATGGCGATCGACAGGGTATGTGAGATCAGAAATGATGCATAAAAACTCAATATCAGGAGGCAGCTAAATGGATTTATTTCAGATCCTTAAAACAAACGAGGCAGATGCCGTTTTAGTCACGGACCCTTACAATATGCAGTATATCAGCGGATTCTCGGGCGGCGAGGGCTATGTGTATTTTAGCGCGAACAGAGCCGTTATCATTACGGATTCAAGATATACGGAGGCGACTGACAAAGAGAAGAAGGACGGCTTTGTGCTTGAAGAGTGCACAGCAAAAAGAAGCTCAGCGGATATTCTTAAGGAACTTTATGAGAAGGATAAGCCGGGCGTTATCGGATTTGAAGATGGATATGTAACTTACGGATTATACGGAAAGCTCTGCAAAGCCTTCGACGGCGCCATGCTTAAGGGGCTTGGTGAGGCTCTTAACGATCTTAGGATAATCAAGACACCCGAAGAACTTGATCGTCTGAGAATGGCCGAGCATATAGGAGACCTGGCATTTGAACATATTCTCAAGGTTATAAAGCCCGGGATCACCGAACTTGAGATTGCCGCAGAACTGGAATATGCAATGAAAAAGAACGGTGCGGTCAAACTTTCGTTTGATACGATCGTGGCATCGGGATATCATTCTTCAATGCCTCATGCGGTTCCGACTGACAAAAAGGTGAGCGAAGGTGAATTTATTACGATGGACTTTGGTTGTATTTACGAAAGTTATTGCTCGGATATGACGAGAACCGTTGTATGCGGTAAGGCTGATGAGGATATGAAGCGTATGTATGAAACCGTTCTTAATGCGCAGCTTACTTCCATCAAAGCGATTCATTCCGGTGTGAGAGGCTGTGATATTCATAATATTGCCGCCGGTATCATCGATGACGCCGGATATAAGGGATATTTCGGCCACGGACTTGGTCACAGTGTTGGGATGTATATTCACGAGAATCCCAGATTCTCATCAAAGGATGACAGCGTAATAATGGCCGGGACGATCGAGACGGTTGAGCCCGGAATCTATATTCCCGGCAATTACGGCGTAAGGATTGAGGATATGGGCGTTGTAACCGAGACGGGATATGATGATTTTGCTCATTCGCCGAAAGAACTTATCGAATTGTAAAATCCGGATCTTACGCATACGATAATGCTCTTTGGAAGCATGGCATAAGCTTGTAAAATAAATAAAAAAGCGTTTTATATGTTTTTGTGGAAAATATCTGTGTAGGCTCTTAAAAAGCCTATACAGATGTTTTGGTTTTTAAGGAGCGGAGTATGAACGTCAGAGAAACACAGGAACTATGGGAGAAGGAACATTTGAGTCCCTATGCGAGTCTTAGTATGAATTCTCTCGGCAGGGATGTGCCCGAGGAAGAGTGCGATATAAGAACCGTATATCAGAGGGACCGGGACAGAATCCTTCACTGCAAAGCGTTCAGAAGACTTAAGCATAAGACACAGGTATTTCTTGCGCCTGAAGGTGATCATTACAGAACCAGACTTACACATACTCTTGAAGTATCCCAGATAGCAAGAACGATATCCAGAGCGCTAAGGCTGAATGAAGACCTTACCGAGGCCATTGCGCTTGGGCATGATATAGGGCATACGCCTTTCGGACATGCCGGTGAGAGGATCCTTAATGAAGTTTGTCCTGAGGGCTTTGCGCATTATCAGCAGAGTATAAGGGTTGTTGAATTCCTTGAAAAGGACGGTGAAGGCCTTAATCTTACCAAGGAGGTAAGGGACGGGATCCTTAACCACAGAACCTCCGGACACCCTTCGACTCTTGAAGGCAAGGTGGTCCGTCTCGCCGATAAAATAGCCTATATCAACCACGATATCGATGATGCCATAAGGGGCAAGGTTCTCTGCGAAGAAGAACTTCCTGCTGAATACACCGATGTTCTCGGTAAAACAACCAAGGCGAGACTTAACAAACTTATACATGACATCATCAATGCCAGTTATGGCAAGGATGATATTTATATACCCGAAGATACTGAGAAGGCCATGCAAGGCCTCAGAAGCTTTATGTTTTCGAGTGTTTACACAAACCCTGTTGCCAAGTCCGAGGAAGTCAAGGTAACCAAGATGCTTAGAGAAATGTATTGGTATTTTACCGAGCATTACGAAGAGGTTCCCGAAGATTTCAGGATGATGGAAGAGGCAAAGGGCGAAAGCCGGGCCAGAACAATTTGTGATTATATTGCCGGAATGAGCGATCAATACGCGGTTAAGATCTTTAAGAAGATTTTTATTCCGGTTTCATGGAAGGACTGATACAGGTGCGTATTCCGGAAGAACTTATTGAAGAAATACGAGAGCGAAACAGTATTGTTGATGTCGTCGGTAACTATGTGACTCTTGAGAAGAAAGGTCCGAGATATCTCGGCAAATGCCCTTTTCACAATGAGAAGACGCCGTCTTTTACAGTGACGCCGGGCAAGGAAATGTACTATTGCTTCGGATGCCATAAGGGCGGTAATGTATTTACTTTTCTTTGTGATATTGAGCAGATAACCTTTAAGGAAGCGGTTAAGAAACTTGCGGACAGAGTGGGCATAGAGATCCCGGGGACTGATGAGACCAAGGAAGACAGGGAAAAGCGAAGCGTCAGAGAACAGCTTTATGATATCAATAAAGAAACCGCCAAATACTATCACAACGTGCTCAAGAGTGATGCGGGAGCGAGAGCGAGGGAGTATTTCGGCAAGAGACAGCTTACGCCGCAGACGATCAATGCATTTGGGCTTGGTGCTGCATCAATGCATAAGGACGGTTTATATAACCACCTTCGAAGTCTCGGCTATGGAAATGATATTTTAAAAAAGAGCGGACTCTTCGTGTTTGACGAGAGCAAGGGCGTCAGAGATCTGTTTGTAAACAGAGTTATGTACCCCATAATAAATATAAGCCATAAAATCATCGGATTCGGCGGCAGAGTTATGGGCGACGGACTCCCCAAATATATTAACTCTCCGGAAACGGAGGTGTTTGAGAAGCGCAAGAATCTGTTTGGACTATACCTTGCGAGAGGAGCAAATACCGGTAATATCATTATCTGTGAGGGATATATGGATGTTATCGCGCTGCATCAGGCGGGTTTTAATCAGGCGGTTGCTTCCCTCGGAACGGCACTTACGCCGGAGCAGGTTAATTTGATCGCCAAGTATTCCGATAATGTACTTATATGCTATGATTCGGACGGTGCCGGTACGAAAGCTGCGCTTAAAGCAATCGATTTGTTCAAAGCGGCAGGCTTAACGACCAAAGTCATCGATATGAAGCCTTATAAGGATCCGGACGAATTTATCAAGGCGCTTGGTAAAGATGCATTTCAGGAAAGAATTAACAATGCCGTAAACAGTATCTTTTTCAGTATAGATACAGAGAAGTCGTCATACGACCTTGATGACCCTGCCGAGAAGACCAAGTTTGAGCAGTATGTTATCATGAGAATGGCAGCAATGGGCGATGTGCTTGAGAGAGGTAATTATATTACCGCAGCCGCAAAGCGATACGGCATTGAGGAAAGTCTTATTAAATCGGGAGTTGAGGAACTGATTTTATCCGGTAGGATAACCGTTTTTGATAATGACTTACCCGAGACTAGGCAACCTCATAAAATCGAAAATAAAGTGATCCAATCTCAGCATATGTTGCTCACATATATTTGCGATAATCCTTCAATCTACAACAAGGTTAAGGACTACCTGAAGGTGGAAGATTTTACCGATGAACTCAGTCAGAGAGTTGCAAGGCATATGTTTAAGACGATTGAGGATAATACTTTTAAACCGGCGGCGCTTATTGACGAGTTTGCCGACAGCGACGAAAGTAATGCTGTTGCGAAGATCGTGAACTCAGAAAAGATAGATATTACTGAGGAAACGGATAATAAGGATAAGGCATTCAATGATGCGCTTAAGAATATTCTTCGTGACAATAATAAGAGACTTCTTAATACAACTGACGATCTGTCTGAAATCCAAAGACTTATGAAAGAACAGAACGAGATCGAACAGATACATATTTCATTGAAATAAAAGAAAAGAGGCATAATAATGGCAAGATCCAATTCAAAAGACAGTAAGGATTCCAAGAAAAAAGTAGCAGCCAAAGCTACGGCTAAGACTACGACCAAAGCTACGGCTAAGGCGCCGGCTAAGACTACGACCAAGCCTGCGACCAAAGCGGCAGCGAAGCCTGCGACCAAGCCTACGACCAAAGCTACGGCTAAGCCTGCGACCAAGGCTACGACCAAAGCTACGGCTAAGCCTGCGACCAAGGCTACGACCAAAGCAGCGGCTAAGCCTGCGACCAAGGCTACGGCCAAAGCGACTGCTAAGCCTGCGACTAAGGCTACGGCCAAAGCGACTGCTAAGCCTGCGACTAAGGCTACGACCAAAGCAGCGGCTAAGCCTGCGGCCAAGGTGGCTGCTAAGACAGCCGCAAAGCCTGCGGCCAAGGTGGCTGCTAAGACAGCCGCAAAGCCTGCAACGAAGGCTGCAACGAAGGCAACGGATAAAGCTTCTGAAAAGACTGCCGTAAAGCCTGCGGCCAAGACACCTGCCAAGTCATCTGCTAAGACCGAAGCAAAAACTGCAGTCAAGGCACCTGCTAAGGCACCTGCCAAGGCGACGGTTAAGACTGCTGTTAAGGCAGAGGAACCTAAGAAGGCTAAACCAGAGAAACCTAAGAAGGCTAAACCGGAGGAACCTAAGAAGGCTAAACCGGAGGAACCTAAGAAGGCTAAGAAGGGCGACAAGAAAGATAAGACTGAAGAAATCAGTGTGGATACTGATGTTGATGAAGATATCTCGATCGAAGAAGATTTTGATGGTCTTGACATAGGTAACAAAGAACTTGATGAAGAGTTTGAAAATAAACTTAAAGCTCTTCTCGAGACCGCCAAGAAAAAGAAAAATGTAGTTGAGAATCAGGAAATCAAGGATCATTTTAGGGGTGTTGTACTTAACGAAGAGAAGATGAACAGAGCCATCTATGTCCTTGAAACCAACAATATAGAAATCCTTAAGACTGATGATGATGAGGAAATCGATGAGGACGAGGATGCAATACTTGATTCCGACGAAGAAGAAATCGATATGGAGTCGATTGATCTATCTGTGCCCGAGAGTGTTTCCATTGAGGACCCCGTAAGAATGTATCTTAAGGAAATTGGTAAGGTTGAGCTCCTTTCGGCGGATGAGGAGATCAATCTCGCCAAGAGAATGGAGCTTGGTGATGAAGAAGCCAAGAAGAAGCTTGCAGAGGCAAACCTCCGTCTTGTTGTAAGCATTGCCAAGAGATATGTGGGAAGAGGTATGCTTTTCCTTGATCTTATCCAGGAAGGAAATCTCGGACTTATTAAGGCGGTAGAGAAGTTTGATTACCGTAAAGGATATAAATTCTCAACATATGCAACGTGGTGGATACGTCAGGCTATCACCCGTGCTATTGCAGATCAGGCAAGAACCATCAGAATTCCGGTTCATATGGTTGAGACGATCAATAAACTTGTGAGGGTGTCCAGACAGCTTCTTCAGGAACTTGGACGTGAACCTACTCCCAAGGAGATTGCCGAGGCCATGAAGATGCCCGAGGACAGAGTAAGGGAAATCCTCAAGATTTCTCAGGAGCCTGTATCACTTGAGACTCCTATCGGTGAAGAGGAAGATTCACATCTCGGAGATTTTATACAGGATGAATCGATGCCGGTTCCCGATGAAGCCGCTACTTTCACACTTCTTCGTGAACAGCTCGATGAGGTTCTTGCAACTCTCACCGACAGAGAGCGGAAAGTATTAAAACTCAGATTCGGACTTGAAGATGGCAGAGCAAGAACTCTTGAAGAGGTTGGTAAAGAGTTTAATGTTACCAGAGAGCGAATCAGACAGATCGAAGCAAAGGCACTCAGGAAACTCAGACATCCTTCTAGAAGCCGTAAACTCAAGGACTATATGTCATCATGATGATAGGCAGGAGACTAAGCACTATAGCTTCAATGGCGATAAAATGCAATGTTGTCGCAGATATAGGTACGGATCATGCTTATATTCCGATCAGCCTGGTTGAAAACGGCACTGCTACAAAAGCAATAGCATCCGATATAGCTCAGGGCCCTCTTGATAAGGCGAGGAGTAATATCGGTGCGAAGGCTTTGTCGGGCAGTATTGAGACCAGGCTTGGAAGCGGACTTGATACTTTGGAGCCCGGTGAAGCCGATGTTATCGTTATTTCCGGAATGGGTGGAATACTGATGAGGGACATCCTTATAAGAGGCGAGGCTGTTTCAAGAAGCGCTACGCAGCTTGTTTTATCGCCGCATTCGGATATTCCTGAGGTCAGAAGATTCCTTGTGGAATCGGGGTATTTTATCGTTGATGAGAATATCGTTAAGGAAGAAGGTAAATATTATTTTATATTGGATGTAAGAAATGTGAAGCCCGCTGATACGGACGATAAAATAAGCACTTTAGGCATGTGCGATAATGATTATCTGTTCGGTAACTGTCTGAAACGCAAAAAGGGCAGTATTTTCGGTGAATATCTGATGCGTGAGATTGACAAGAGCAATCTGATCATTAAGACACTTAATGTTAATTCACCGATGTCACCGAGAATACAAGAGCTTAACGACTATATAAAACAATGCAAGGAGGCTTTGGAAATATGGAGAAAAGAGAACTTGAGGAGTTAGCCCGCGAGGCACAGAAGGATTATGCGGACCAAATAATCCTTGCCAAGGTAAACGGACGTCTCAAAGAACTTACCGATTCCGTTACGGATGATGATAAAGTTGAGTGGATTACCGTAAGAGATTCAGCCGGTTCGCTTACATACAGGAGAACTGCAACCCTTATAATGCTTAAGGCAGCATATGATGTTATCGGCCGCAGGAAAATCGACAAGATCACGGTCGAATTCTCCCTTAGTAAGGGCTATTACTGCAATATCATCGGTAAGGTTGATGTTAATGATGTTCTTCTTGCCGAGATTGAGGGTAAAATGCGTGAGATAGTGGATGCCGATATTAAGCTTCATAAGCAGAGCATCAAGACTTCTCAGGCGGTTGCGGATTTTGGCAAGCATGGAATGCATGATAAGGAGAAACTCTTCAGATTCAGAAGAAGCTCTAAGGTCAATGTGTACACGCTTGGGAATTTTACCGATTATTTCTACGGCTATATGGCTCCCTCGACGGGATATATTCAGAATTTTAAGATATTTGGTTACGATGAAGGCTTCGTGCTTCAATTTCCATCATCAAAGGATCCTTCAAAGGTTGCTCCGTTTGAGCCTCAGCACAATCTCTACTCGGTGCTTAAGGAAACCAATAAATGGGGCACGATGATGGGCGTAGAGACTGTAGGTGATCTGAATGAACTTATTACCAAAGGCGAACTTGAGGAGCTTATACTGGTTCAGGAAGCGCTTCAGGAACGTAAACTTGCGCAGATCGCAGCGGATATCGCATCCGACCCCCATCGTAAATTCATAATGATAGCAGGTCCTTCATCTTCGGGTAAGACGACGACATCTTACAGATTGTGTATTCAACTTAGGGCGGCCGGTTTAAGACCTCACCAGCTCAGCCTTGACAATTATTTTGTTGACAGAGAACATACTCCGAGGGATGAGAATGGAGATTACAATTTTGAGTGCCTCGAAGCGCTTGATGTTGAAGGCTTTAACAAGGATATGACCGATCTTCTTAACGGAAAGACGGTACAGCTTCCTACATTTAATTTCAGAACGGGCGCACGTGAATATAACGGTAATACAATGACGCTCGGACCCGAGGATGTAATGGTTATCGAAGGTATTCACGGCCTTAATGACAGGCTCTCATATACTTTACCAAAGGAGAGCAAATATAAAATATACCTCAGCGCACTTACTTCTCTTAACATCGATGAGCATAACAGAATTCCGACAACCGACGCCCGTCTTTTAAGAAGAATTGTAAGAGATGCGAGAACCAGAGGTGCATCGGCCATAAGAACGATCCAGATGTGGGATTCCGTAAGAAGAGGCGAAGAGGAGAATATTTTTCCGTTCCAGGAATCCGCTGATGTAATATTTAACTCGGCACTTATATATGAATTTGCGGTTCTTAAGGCATATGCCGAGCCTTTGCTTTTCAGTATCGGCGAAGACGAGCCGGAATATGCCGAGGCAAAGAGACTTCTTAAGTTCCTTGATTATTTCCTTTCGATCGGAACGGACAATATTCCCATCAATTCGATCATGAGGGAATTTGTCGGCGGAAGTTGTTTTAATGTATAGAAAAAATAAATGATATGCAGAAGTCCGAATGATCGCTGCGCCTTTGGCGGAGAGGAAAGTCCGGGCTTCACAGGGCAGGATGCCGGATAACGTCCGGTGGAGGTGACTCCCAGGCCAGTGCAACAGAAAAGAACCGCTTCGTATTATGAGGGCTCACCCGATTGATCGAAGTAAGGGTGAAAAGGCGGTGTAAGAGACCACCGGTTGTGCCGAAACGCACAGCGTCAAGTCGCACTATGGGTTGCAAGTTCAAGTAAACCGGCGTTTGAGGGTTACTCGCCCGATGCCGGAGGGTAGAACGCTACAGACTATACCAACAGTATAGCCGCAGATTAATGACAGACAGTATTCAATTTTTTGTTGAGTGCTACAGAACCCGGCTTACAAACCAACTATGTTTTTTGCGAATTATGTTGAGTTTCAAGAAAATATATCATTTCATCCGCTATGATCTGTGGCACCGTACCGGCGAGGAGTTTTCGCTTTGGCGTCGTGTCGCTTTTCTCACGCTGCGTACTATCGTACTCAGTGTGCGCGGGTTTATGGACGACCAACTGAACATCCGCGCCAACGCTCTTACCTATTCAATGATTTTCGCACTTGTGCCGATCCTTGCGGCAGTACTCGCTATCGCAAAAGGATTTGGGTTTGACGGGGTCATTGAAACTTATCTGATGAACAGCGTCTTGGGCGATATGGGCGTTGTTCCTACACTGATGGAAATTGTGCAGAGGTATTTAGAAACCGCCCAAAACGGCGTTTTCCTCGGTGTAGGACTGCTTATACTGCTTTGGTCGGTCTATTGGTTTTTCCAGAATATCGAACAGGACTTCAACGATATATGGCAGGTAAAAAAGTCCCGTAATGTAGGCAGGCAGATTATGGCGTATCTGTCTATACTTCTGCTTATTCCGATTGTCTTGGTAGTATCTTCCGGTCTTAGCATGTTTGTCCATTCAACACTTGCGCAGACACGCTTTTTTGATGCTATGACCCCGCTGTGGACCTTCTTTATCAAGCTTCTGCCGTTCGTCGTTTGTTGGGTTATCTTCTCGCTTCTGTATTGGATTGTGCCGAACACCAAAGTGAAATTTTGGAGTGCCGTCATTCCCGGTTCTCTTTTTGAGGTGAGTTTGCGCAATGTTG
>CAKZZH010000098.1 GCA_937885345.1 uncultured Lachnospiraceae bacterium
GATTGGATGCTTTTTCTATTTCTAAAATCCCTACAAAAACTTTACCCTACGGCAGCTGCGAATATATGTTCATTCCTATTCTTCTTTTTTATATTTTATTTCCAAAAGCGTCTGTTTAACCAAAAAATACAAGTGTACCGTGGACGGATCTTATGGTAAAATACAGGCATATTTATGAATGGCAGGGCGGTATGGTGTGCCGCCGATAAATGTAGTGTGTATGAAAACGGAGGGTTGAAGATGGAAAGGTATTTCGGCGAGAAGACGCCCAAACTCGGCTTTGGGCTTATGAGGCTTCCCAAGCTTGAAGATGGGAAAACGATCGATGTTGAGCAGACCAAGCAAATGGTCGATATGTTCCTGGCAGCAGGGCAGACTTATTTTGATACGGCTTATGTGTATGACAGGGGCGAGTCGGAGAAGGCGACCAAGCTTGCTCTTGTAGACAGGCATCCAAGAGACAGCTATACGATCTGCACGAAGCTTAATGCAGGCGTGGCTAACAGCGAGGAGGAGGCCAAGTCCCAGCTTTATACGAGCCTTGAGAGGACGGGCGCGGGATATTTCGATTACTATCTGCTCCATGCGCTTCAGTCCAATAATATCGACAAATACGAGGATTATCACCTCTGGGATTTTGCGAATGAGCAGAAGGCGAAGGGCGTGTTAAAGCATATCGGTTTCTCTTATCATGACGGCCCGGAGCTTCTTGATAAGCTTCTTACGAAGCATCCCGAGGTGGATTTTATACAGCTTCAGATAAACTATCGCGATTGGGAGAATAAGAGCATCGCATCCAGAGCCAACTACGAGGTTGCCAGAAAGTACGGCGTTTCCCTTACGGTTATGGAGCCTGTTAAGGGCGGACAGCTTGCAAATCCTCCGAAGGAGGTTCAGGATGTGTTTAAGGCAATCCATCCGGATATGTCCTGTGCGTCCTGGGCGATAAGGTATGTGGCTTCGCTCGATGGCATTATAACCGTTCTTTCGGGAATGTCGAATGTGGAGCAGATGGCTGACAATCTCTCTTATATGGAGCATTTCAAGTCGCTTGATGATGAAGAGAAGCAGGCAATAAGAAAAGCGCAGGAGATCCTCGGAAGCGTGAATTCGATTCCTTGTACGGCCTGCCATTATTGCACAGACGGATGCCCGATGGGCATTCCGATACCTGATATTTTTGCCGCTCGTAACAAGCAGCTTATATGGGGACAGATTGAAGAGAGCAGGCGCGATTATGCGCTTGTTATCGAGGACTCCGGTAAGGCGGGAGACTGTATCGGCTGCGGTCAATGCGAGAATGCATGTCCTCAGCATATTAAAATAATCAGCAAACTTGCGGAGTGCAGCGAAGTGTTTGCCGAATGATACCTCTTGATTTATCAGGCACAAGAGAGTATAGTAGCAAGGGTTAGATATGTCTAACTGACGAGCGGGAGGAGGATTTAACGATGATCCCAAGTGATCCGATAATGCTTCTGAGTTATATAAATACGCAGCTTCGCGATTATTATTCTTCGTTTGAGGATTTTATCGAGGATAAGGATGAGGACGCGGATGCGATCACCGACATGCTGGATGAGGCCGGATATGTATACAATGAGAGCAATAATCAGTTTGTAAGGAAGTTATAGGCGGAGGGCATTTTACCGCTTGATAAAATAATTATGGTCGTTTGCGGGTGATCGGTGTTATAATCCATTCGTATGACCAAATCACACACAGAAAGGAATTGTAGTAATGAGACAGAAACCTGTAGTTTTAATGGTGCTTGACGGATTCGGATTATCCGACGAGCATGATGCAAATGCCGTATATATGGCCAAGACACCCAATATTGATAAGCTTATGGCTGAGTGTCCTTTTCAGAAGGGATATGCATCGGGACTTGCGGTAGGACTTCCCGACGGACAGATGGGTAACTCTGAAGTAGGGCATATGAATATCGGATCCGGACGTATAATTTATCAGGATCTTACACTTATAACCAAATATATCGAGGACGGAGAATTCTTCAAGAACGAGGAACTTCTTCGTGCCATTAATAATTGTAAAGCAAACAACTCGGACCTTCATATCTGGGGACTTCTTTCGGATGGCGGCGTTCACAGCCACAACACTCATCTCTATGCGATCCTTGAACTTTGCAAGAGAGAGGGCTTCGATAGAGTATATCTTCATCCTTTCTTTGACGGAAGAGATACGCCCCCTGCATCCGGTAAAGGATATCTTCAGGAACTTGTTGACAAGACCAAAGAGATCGGTGTCGGAAAGGTTGCTTCCCTTCACGGAAGATATTATGCAATGGACAGAGATAATAACTGGGACCGTGTGCAGAAGACTTATGATGCACTTGTTCTCGGCGAAGGAAATAAGGAAACTGACCCCATCGAGGCAATGCAGAAATCCTATGATGACGGCGTTACCGATGAGTTCGTAATTCCCACCGTTATCACCGATGCTTCGGGCGCACCTGTTGCAACCGTTAAGCCCAATGATTCAGTGATCTTCTTTAACTTCAGACCTGACAGAGCGAGAGAGATAACCAAGGCTTTCTGCTTCAGCGATGAGGATATTGCGGCTCAGGGCGGCGATGCTGAGAATACCAAGAGCATCGCGCATCTTAAGAGAGCCAAAGGCTTTATTCCCCTTACATACGTATGCTTCAAGGATTATGACGAGAGTATCGGCAACAAATATGTTGCATTCAAGAAGGTTGAGATCACCAATACCTTCGGTGAGTATCTTGCTGCCAACAACCTTAAGCAACTCAGACTTGCCGAGACAGAGAAGTATGCTCATGTAACCTTCTTCTTCAATGGCGGTAAAGAGGAGCCCAATAAGGGTGAGGACAGGATCCTTGTTAATTCACCTGCGGTTGCCACATACGATCTTAAACCCGAAATGAGCGCTCCCGAGGTTAGTGAGAAGCTCAATGCCGCAATCCGTTCACTTAAATATGATGTGATCATCATTAATTTTGCGAACCCTG
Source organism: uncultured Lachnospiraceae bacterium (assembly GCA_937885345.1). Taxonomy (GTDB): domain Bacteria; phylum Bacillota; class Clostridia; order Lachnospirales; family Lachnospiraceae; genus Eshraghiella. The sequence continues at coordinate 2,993 of CAKZZH010000098.1, forward strand.
ATATGGTCGGCCACACCGGTGTTCTTAATGCCGCTATCGAGGCAGTTGAGAAAATTGACGGTTTTGTCGGTGAAGCTTGCGCAGCTCTCAAAGAGGTGAACGGTGTTCTTTTCCTTTGCGCAGACCATGGTAACGCAGAGCAAATGATCAATCACGAGACCGGTCAGCCTCACACCGCACATACGACCAATCCCGTACCTTTCATACTTTACAACTACGATCCCGCATACACTCTTCGCGAAGGTGGAAAGCTTTGCGATATCGCACCCACACTCCTTGAGGTAATGGGACTTCCTCAGCCTGCCGAGATGACGGGCGAGTCACTCCTTATCAAGAAGTAAAAAGCCGGTCGTATAGCCCGGTGCGTAAATACAATTACATCGGCGGATTTTACAGCTCCTACGGGCTGTAGAATCCGCCTTTATATATGGTCGCTCTTTGCCATATAGTGTAAAATGCTTTATAATGTCTTACAGAGACGATTGGTTTCCTGTTCGGAGGGATATGGATGAAAAAGAGATTAATGATAACAGTAATAATTGCGATCGTCCTGATATTGGCGATTTCGTTGATCGTTTTTACCTGTACGAGAAAGAACGCTTCATCGGCCGTATCTTCCGGTGCATCATCGAGTGAGACTATGAGCGTTAGCTCGACCGAAGCACCGACCGAGGCCCCGACGCAGGCTCCGACTGCGGCTCCAACCGTTGCACCTACTGAGGCCCCGACTGCTACTCCGACCGAGTCCACGACGCAGGCACCGAATGAGCTGCCCGAGGGGACACATCTTGAACTTACATGGGACATCAAAGATCATGGTTCAATGGAATATGATCTTAAAGGAAAGTATGTAGTGACATCGGATGTGAGCGATTATAGTGGGTCAGTTGTCAAGACAAAAAATCAATCTTTTTTAAGTGAACCCTATT
>CAKZZH010000099.1 GCA_937885345.1 uncultured Lachnospiraceae bacterium
GATATTCGGTTTTTACCGGTGTAGGCGAGAGAAGCCGTGAAGGAAACGATCTGTGGCGTGAGATGAGGGAGAGCGGAGTTGCCGATAAGACGGCGCTTGTGTTCGGCCAGATGAACGAATCTCCCGGCGTAAGAATGCGAGTTGCACTCTCAGGTCTTACGATGGCAGAATATTTCAGGGATGATCAGCACAAAGATGTTCTGCTGTTTATCGATAATATTTTCCGATTCGTGCAGGCGGGAAGTGAGGTCTCCACACTCCTCGGAAGAATGCCGTCTGCGGTAGGTTACCAGCCAACGCTTGCGAGCGAAATGGGGCAGCTCCAGGAAAGGATCGCTTCAACACAGGAAGGCTCCGTAACATCGGTTCAGGCCGTATACGTGCCTGCCGACGACCTTACTGATCCTGCTCCCGCAACGACTTTTACACATCTTGATGCAACCACCGTTTTGAGTCGTAAAGTATCCGAGCAGGGTATTTATCCTGCCGTTGATCCTCTTGCTTCTTCCTCAAGAATTCTTGAGGCGGATATCGTCGGAAAAGAGCATTATCAGGTAGCCAGAAAGGTTCAGGAGATTCTTCAGAAATATTATGAACTTCAGGATATCATTGCCATACTCGGTATGGATGAGCTTGGTGATGAGGATAAAAAGACCGTGGCAAGAGCACGAAGGATTCAGCGTTTCCTTGCTCAGCCTATGAATGTTGCTGAGAAATATACGGGAATAAAGGGCATATATGTGCCGGTAAACGAGACGATACGAAGCTTTGGAGCCATTATTTCCGGTGAGATGGACAAATACCCCGAAGGTGCATTTTACAATGTCGGAACGATCGACGATGTAGTGCGCAAGGCAAAGGAGCTTGAGGCGTAGTGAATACTTTTAATCTGCATATCTTAGCGTCCAATCACACATTGTATGAGGGCGAATGTGAGTCCCTTGTTTTCCCGACAACCGACGGCATGATGGGAATACAGGCAGGGCACATCGATATGATCGCAGCCATTGTTACGGGAGAGATCACATACCTGCTTCCCGGAGGCGAGGAGCAGACGGCCGCCGTTTCCGACGGAATGATCAAGGTTGAGAACAACGATGTCGTAATACTTGTTGACAGTGCCGAACGCCCCGAGGATATTGATATTCTTAAAGCCCAGCAGGAAGCCGAAGATGCCAAAGAGCAGCTTCTTCAGAAGAGATCTTCGCAGGAATACTACCAGGCGGAGGCGACTTTGTCGCGTGCCATGAACCAGCTGAGAGTCGGCAGGAAACACGCGAGAATGGACGATCAGTCTCTGTAAAATAGATTGGGTACTGTTTTATGAATTACAATGAACTTATAGCACATCTTGAGAACGATACCTCAATTGATGAACTGAATAAGAGAAGGGACGAGGTGGCCCTTATAATACCACAGGTCAGGGTGATGTTCGACTATGATCAGAATAACAGAGCGCACCAGTATGATCTGTGGATCCACAGTCTGCATGTCGCAGTCGGATTGCCGCGAACCCATGATGTAGCCGTATCTGCCGGTAAGACGGGCGCGGATCACATGCTTTATCTGGCGGCGCTGCTTCATGATATCGGCAAGCCGGAGAGCGCATTTACGAGGGATTCCGATCCGTATACGCATTTTACCGGGCATCCGCTCGTGAGCAGGAGGATCGTCGAGAAAGAGGTCATTCCTGCGTTAAAAGAGCAGGGCGTAGTGCTCGGTTGTGATGATATAAGGCGGCTTCTCTACTATGTTGAATATCACGATGATCACATTTCAGAGAATACAGAACATCTTAAGAGACACCTTAAGATGGCTTCATTTGAGGAATTCAGGTCGCTTATGCAGCTTCAGATCGCCGATGCGAAGGCGCATGTAATGATACCCGTGATCGAGGAAAAGCTTAGAATATGCGGGATGTGGGCCGGCGAGTACGGCCTTGAAAAATACGAAAGTTTAAAAGGTAATAAGTCATGATAGGATTGATCATAATGGGGCTTTTGGCGGGAATAGTTACACCTTTTGAGACTGCAGCCAATACCAAAGCCGGAAAGAGAATGGGACATTCCTTATGGGGAACGTTCCTTTCGTTTTCGGTAGGAACGATAGTGCTTGTATTTCTTGTACTTATCGTTGACCACGGCATACATATACCGTTTGAGGAGGTTCCCTATCAACCCTGGTGGATATGGACGGGCGGAATTTTTGGGATCATATATGTTTTCGGAAATATCATTCTGATGCCTAAGATCGGAAGCATGCAGACTATTATTTTCCCTTTGCTCGGACAGGTTACGACGGGCCTTATTGTCGATCATTTCGGATTGTTCAGAAGCAATATCACATATGCCACACCCGAGAGAATAATAGGTGTTGTGCTTGTATTTGTGGGTGTTGTACTGGCAAGCGCAGATATTAAGAAGCGAAACGCTGCAGATGCGCCTGCAGCAGATGTCTCGGATGTTTCGCCGTCGTATACGATCGCCGCAGACACAGCACCGCATAAGCAAAACGGCTTTATTACCTGGCTTTGGAGACTGTTTGGAATCTTCATAGGATGCATTTCCACGACACAGATCGCAATTAACGGATATCTCGGAGATGTGCTTGGAAGCTCGTTTTTAAGCGCGCTTATTTCATTTGCAGTCGGAACAATAGGACTTATCATAATAATTGCGATAGTCAGACCAAGGTTCATTATGAAAAAGGGCGACAAGGTCAAAACACCCTGGTGGATGTGGACGGGCGGCTTTATGGGTGCGTATGTGGTATTTTCGTTTGCATATCTTGCGCCCCTGATCGGTACCGGAGTGCTGGTTATAGTAAGTCAGCTCGGAATGACGCTTGCAAGCGTTATCATCGATCATTTTGGAATATGGGGCAGCGCTGTAAAGCGTATCAATGCCCTCAAGGTCATCGGCCTGATCCTTATGATCGCAGGTGCGGTGCTTATCAATCTGGTATATATGCGATAAGAGATTTGGTAAAATGAGTGATTTTGACATCGAAGAAGAACTGAAGAAACTTCCCGACAAACCCGGGTGTTATCTTATGCATGACGAGAAGGATGAGATAATCTACGTGGGTAAGGCGGTCGTACTCAAAAACAGGGTAAGGCAGTATTTTCAGTCTTCGAGAAACTTAAGTCCCAAGATTCAGAGAATGGTCTCTCATATCAGGAGATTTGAATATATTGTTACGGATACGGAACTTGAGGCGCTTGTGCTCGAGTGCAATCTTATCAAACTCCATCGCCCTCATTACAATACGATGCTGATGGATGACAAGACCTATCCCTTCATCAAAATAACCGTTAATGAGGCGTTTCCAAGGATCATCAAAACAAGAGAGCTCAAGAAGGACAAATGCCGCTATTTCGGTCCTTTTACATCAAGTAAGGCGGTCGATGACATTATCGAGCTGCTTATCAAAACCTACGGGATAAGGGATTGCAGACGTATTCTCCCCAGGGATATAGGTAAGGAGAGAGCTTGTCTTAACTATCATATAGGACGCTGCAGCGGCCCCTGCCAGGGTTATATTTCGAAAGAGGATTACAATCTTCTGGTCGACAGATGCATTGATTTTCTTGAGGGACGTTACGGCGATATTAAGAAGAATCTGAAAGCCAGGATGCAGGCGGCCTCCGAAGCGATGGAATTTGAGCAGGCGGCGCAGTACAGGGATATGCTTGCCAGCGTGGATTTTATCGCACAGCAGCAGAAGATAACCTCTGACGATATGAAGGACAAAGACGTTATTGCGGCGGCGCTTGATGAGACGGACTGCGTGGTTCAGGTATTTTATATAAGAGACGGTAAAATGATCGGTCGCGAGCATTTCCATATGAGTCTGGGTGACTCGGAGGAGAGAAGCGAGGTCATAAGCCAGTTTATAAAACAGTTCTATATGGGTTCGCCTTATATTCCGCCGACGATCATGATCCAGGACGAGCTTACGGATGCGCAGCTTATATCGGGGTGGCTCAGCGATAAGAGCGGACACAGTGTTAAGCTGATCGCGCCTAAGCGCGGTGACAAAGAAAGACTTGTCGAGCTTGCCTGTGAGAATGCGAATATCGTGCTTACCAAGGATAAAGACAGGATCAAGAAGGAAGAGGCGAGGACATCCGGTGCGGTCAGAAATATCGCTGAAATGATAGGACTAACCGGCATCCACAGAATGGAGGCTTTTGATATATCCAATATCAGCGGAGCGCAGTCGGTGGGGTCGATGGTTGTATTTTATGACGGAGTGCCCAGACGCAACGATTACCGTAAATTCAAGATTAAGACCGTTATAGGCCCGAACGATTATGCATCCATGCGAGAGGTACTTACGCGAAGGCTGACGCATGAGGGCAACGGATTTGATGTGATGCCTGATCTTATTATGATGGACGGCGGACGCGGACAGGTTAATATAGCGCTCGAAGTTGTGGAAGGATTGGGGCTTAACATCCCGGTGTGCGGAATGGTAAAAGATGATAATCACAGAACCAGAGCGTTGTGGTATAATGATTCGGAAGTTCCGATCGATACGCACAGTGAAGAGTTCAAACTCATAACAAGGATCCAGGACGAGGCACACCGTTTTGCGATCACTTTCCACAGGGATCTAAGAAGCAAAAACCAGATTCATTCGGTGCTTGATGAGATCGACGGAATCGGGCCTTCGAGAAGGAAAGCATTGATGAAATATTTTGGCGACATAGAGGCGATCAGGAAGGCCGGACTTGATGAAATAATGAAAGTTCCGGAAATTAATGCAAATGTCGCGCAAAAGGTGTATGATTTCTTTAACGCCGATAAGGGCGATGACGCAGGCAGTGAAGATGAATAACAACAGGGGTATATTTTATAAATATTAAGGAGAAGGCTATGGACGAACTTACGATTGATTACATTGCACAGAAGATGGAGCTTAAGAATCTGACACCCGATATCGATACTACGGGCAAGAAGGTTAAAGTGCCCGATATCAACAGACCGGCGCTTCAGCTTGCAGGTTTCTTCTCACATTTTGATTCGGAGAGAGTGCAGATCATAGGTAATGTTGAGGTATCTTACCTTGACTCCCTTGATTCCGCGACCAAGAAGGAGCGCTATGCACAGCTTCTTTCATTTGACGTTCCTTGTATAGTATATTGCAGAAGCGTATTTCCGGATGAGGAAATGCTTGAAGCGGCAAGGGAGCATCATACGCCTATTTTACAGACCGATAAAACGACCTCGAATTTCGAGGGTGAGATAATGAGATGGATGAAGGTTGAACTTGCGCCGATGATCTCAATACATGGTGTTCTCGTCGATGTTTACGGCGAAGGCGTGCTTATCACGGGCGAGAGTGGCATCGGTAAATCCGAGGCTGCACTCGAGCTTATTAAGAGAGGCCACAGACTTGTATCGGATGATGTTGTCGAGATCCGTAAAGTATCCGACGCAACTCTTATAGGAAGTGCGCCCGAGATAACAAGGCATTTTATCGAGCTCAGAGGTATAGGGATCGTTGATGTTAAGACACTTTTCGGTGTTGAATCCGTTAAGGAAACACAGGGCATCGATATGGTCATTCACCTTGAGGACTGGGACAAGGAGAAGGAATATGACAGATTCGGACTTGAAGAGGAATATATGGATATCCTCGGAAACAAGGTTGTCTGCCATAATCTTCCCGTAAGACCCGGACGTAACCTCGCGATAATAGTTGAGACCGCAGCCGTTAACTGGAGACAGAAGAAGATGGGCTATAATGCGGCTAAGGAGCTTTATACAAGAGTTCAGAATAATATTACGAGAAGAGGAGAATAATAATGGGTAAGCTTGTTTTTGGTGTGGATGTCGGAGGAACAACCGTCAAACTCGGACTGTTTACGGAGGGCGGACAGCTTCTTTCCGATTGGGAGATCCCCACACGTAAGGAAGAGAACGGTAAATATATTGTTGATGATATAGCGCAGTCGATCAAGGAAAGAATAGAGCAGGACAATATAGCAGAGGACGATGTTGCCGGTATAGGTATAGGTGTTCCGGGGCCTGTTACTCCGGGCGGTGTTGTTAAGGGCTGTGTCAATCTTGGATGGGGTGATACGGCTATTGAGGAGACACTTTCGGATAAGACGGGCTATCCCGTTAAAGCCGGTAACGATGCCAATGTTGCGGCACTTGGAGAACTCTGGCAGGGTGGCGGTAAAGGCGAAGATAGCCTTATCATGATAACTCTCGGAACCGGTGTCGGCGGTGGTATCATAGTCGACGGTAAAATCCAAACAGGAACTCACGGTGCTGCCGGAGAAATCGGTCATATGCCCGTTGTATATGATGAGACCGAGACCTGTAACTGCGGTAGAAAGGGGTGCCTCGAGCAGGTTGCTTCCGCTACCGGGATCGTTAAGGAAGCAAAGAAACTTCTTGCTGCAAACGATATGCCTTCATCCCTTCGCAATTACGAAGATCTTACCGCAAAGGATATATTTGAAGAGGCTAAGGCAGGGGATGTATTAGCCTTAAAGACGGTTGATATTCTCGGTAATTATCTTGGCATCGCTCTCGGACATTTGAGCTGCATAGTCGATCCTGATGTATATATTGTGGGCGGAGGCGTCTCTAAAGCAGGTCAGTTCCTTATCGATGTGATCAAGAAATTCTATACTGACAGGGCTTTTCCGGCATGTAAGAATACGCCCATCAGACTTGCAACGCTTGGTAACAGCGCAGGAATTTACGGAGCTGCCAAGCTTGCGATTGATAATGCAAAATAATATTTTACGGAGCAGCGCATGGATAAGCTTATCAAAGAGCTCAAAGGTATAGTGGGTGATTCGTGCTATGTGGATGAACCCATGAGCAAGCATACAACTTTCAGATGCGGCGGAAACGCTGCGGTATATGTTATGCCCCGAAATACCGAAGAACTTGCAGCATGCATCAAAGCCTGCAGGGCATCCGGCATATATCATATAGTTGTCGGTAACGGAAGCAATCTGCTTGTATCCGACAAAGGCATTGACGGAATTGTTATTTCTACAAAGGCTTTGGATCGTATCGATATTGAGGATGATGTTATAAATGCCGGCTGCGGAGCAAGTCTTGGCGCCATAGCAAACGCGGCAAGGGATGCGTCTCTTGCAGGACTTGAATTTGCGGCAGGGATCCCGGGAAGCCTTGGCGGCGGATGTGTGATGAATGCGGGAGCATACGGCGGTGAGATGAAGGATGTGCTTGTCAGCATTAATGTTATAGATGCTGCGGGAGAAACACTTGTAATTCCGGCCGGTGAGGCGCAGTTTTCTTACAGGAACAGTATTTTTCTCAAAGAGGATCATATAGTGACCGGAGCTGTGATGAAGCTAAGACATGGGTCATACGATGAAATAGATGCCGTTATGCGTGATCTGGCGGCAAGAAGGCGCGATAAACAGCCTCTGGAATATCCCAGCGCAGGAAGCACTTTTAAGAGGCCGGAGGGATATTTTGCGGGTGCTCTTATCGAAGAGGCAGGACTGAAAGGCAAGGGCTTCGGCGGCGCCTGCGTATCCGAGAAACATGCGGGTTTCATTATCAATAAGGATAATGCTTTATCCGATGATGTATACAGAACCATAATGATGGTTAAAGAAGAAGTTAAGAAGCATTCGGGCGTTGAACTTGAATGTGAGATTAGAATGATTGGAGAGTTCTGATTATGGAACTTATTTTTGTGACCGGTGTGTCAGGTGCCGGTAAAACAACCGCGATTAAAATGTTTGAGGACGGGGGTTTCTACTGCGTCGACAATCTGCCCGTCAGGCTTATAACCAAATTCGTTGAGATCGCGGCCGAGTCCAAATATGATAAAATAGCCATAGGCATTGATATCCGAAGCGGCGAAATACTTGAAGCGCTCGGATCCGTGCTTGATGAACTGCATGCCATGGACTACCCTTACAAAATCCTATTCCTGGACGCCGATGACGACGTTCTGGTTAAGAGGTATAAAGAAACCAGGCGTAATCATCCGCTTGCCGGAACCGGCAGGATTGCGGATGGGATAGCATCCGAGAGGAAAGCGGTGGATTTCCTTAAGACCAGAGCGGATTATATAATCGATACGACAAATCTTCTGATAAGGCAGCTTCGTCAGGAACTTGAGAGGATATTTTCCGACAAAAAAGGTTTTAACAATATGGTTGTAACTGTTGTTTCGTTTGGCTTTAAATATGGGATTCCCGATGATGCGGATCTTATATTTGATGTGAGATTCCTTCCGAACCCTTATTATGTTGAAGAGTTAAAGCGTCTAAGCGGCAATGATGAGCCTGTTCATTCATATGTCATGGGCGTTGAACAGGCCGGAGAATTTCTCGCCAAATTAAAGGATATGGTTATGTTCCTCCTTCCCAATTACGTGCTGGAGGGCAAGAACAGGCTTGTTATCGGTATCGGATGTACGGGCGGAAGGCACAGAAGCGTGACTCTTGCGGATGAACTTTATAAAATCCTTTCCGACACGGATTACAGCGTAACACTTTACCATAGGGATGTTGATCTTGATCCCATAACCAAGAGATAAGACCGGAGATTATAAAATGTCATTTTCACATACTGTTAAAGCGGAGCTTTCGCAGGTGTCGGTAAGTGCCAGACACTGCCAGCTGGCGGAGCTTGCAGCGATAATAAGCATGGCGGGTAAGGTTACATTTGAGGCGGGCTCTTGCAGCATAAGAGTGGCCTCGGAGAATGTGTATGTAACTCAGCGCTTTTCCCACCTTGTAAAAAAAGCATTTGCATATGATACGGAAGTGTCATATAATAACCATTCGAGTGGCAAAGCCTACGCGGTATATGTCAGAGAATCCGATATGGCCGTTAAGATACTCCGTGCTGCCAAGCTTCTCAAGGATGATCCTTTATCATGCAGAAGCGATATGGGCCTTGTGAGTTTATCGGGTATTAACCAGCTTTGTTGCAAAAGAGCGTTTCTCAGAGGCTGTTTTCTTGCGGGCGGCTCTATAAGTGATCCCGAGAAGGCATACCATTTGGAAATAGTGGCCGGAAGTAAGGAAAAAGCGGCACTCCTTGTTGAGACTGCCGGGTATTTCGAACTTGAAGCCAAGAGCGTGCAGCGCCGCGGATTGTATGTATTTTATATCAAAGAAGGCGCGCAGATAGTTGATATGCTCAATGTTATGGGAGCGCACAACTGTCTTATGGAGCTTGAGAGTATAAGGGTTGTCAAAGAGGTTCGTAATTCGGTTAACCGCAAGGTGAACTGTGAAACGGCCAATCTTAACAAGACCGTAAATGCGGCTGTTAAGCAGATTGAGGATATTCGGTATATCAACGAGACTATCGGACTTGATAAACTTCCGGAGGGGCTTGAGGAGATTGCGAGTGTGAGACTTGCCAATCCCGATATGCCGCTTAAAGATTTGGGAGAGAGACTAAGTTCCCCTTTGGGTAAGTCGGGTGTGAACCATAGACTTAGGAAAATAAGCCAAATAGCCGATGACCTTAGGGACGGTCTTTTGATATTGTAGTATTAGATTGTATTAAAAAGTAGGAGGAGTCAAAATGACATCACAGGACATTCAGATCAACCTTCAGGGCGGACTTGAGGCAAGACCGATAGCTGTATTCGTACAGATCGCAAGCCAGTTCGAGAGCTCAATCCAAGTTGAGGTAGGTAACAAGAAGGTTAATGCCAAGAGCATTATGGGAATGATGACACTCGGTCTTAATTCCGGTGAGAAGGTCAAAGTGACTGCAGACGGTAAGGACGAAACGGAAGCAATCAGAGAGATCGAAAAGTACCTTTCAGCTTGCTGATGGACTGACAACGACTCGCATATCCGGCATTACAGTGCCGGGTTTTAGGTGTAGATATTATATAATGTTTCGGGGGAAAACAGTCGGCATCGGTTAAAGCCTTATGCCGGCTGTTATTTTTTACTATGGCTTTTACTCATTTGCATTTGCATACCGAATACAGTCTTCTTGACGGTGCGTGCCGCATAAAAGACCTGATTCCGAGGATCAAAGAACTCGGGATGGATTCGTGTGCCATAACGGATCACGGCTCGATGTACGGCGTGATCGAATTCTATAAAGCCGCAAAGGCTGCGGGTATTAAGCCGATAATCGGGTGCGAGGTCTATGTTGCACCCGGGTCCAGATTCGATAAAGAGGCCGGGATCAGTGAGGACAGATATAACCACCTGATCCTTCTTGCCGAGAACAATACCGGTTACAGTAATCTTATAAAGCTTGTTTCGCTTGGCTTTACGGAAGGATTTTATTATAGGCCGCGTGTAGATATGCAGCTTCTCAGGGAGTATCACGAAGGTCTTATCTGTACTTCTGCCTGCCTTGCGGGAGAGGTCCAGAAGCTTCTTGCCAGGGGACAATACGAGGAAGCCAAGAAGGCTGCACTTCGTCACGAGGAAATCTTCGGCAAGGGTAATTATTTTCTGGAGTTGCAGGATCATGGGATCGGTACCCAGAAAATGGTTAATCAGCAGCTTCTTACGCTTCATCGCGAGCTTGGGATCGAGCTTGTTGCTACCAATGATGCACATTACATCTATGAAAGTGATGCGGATGCACACGATATTCTTATCTGCATTCAGACCGGCAGTAAAGTAAGCGATAAAGACCGCCTTACATATCCCGGCGGACAGTTCTATGTTAAGAGCGAAGAGGAGATGAGGGCCTTGTTCCCTTATGCTCCCGAAGCGATCGATAACACGCATATCATAGCCGAGCGCTGCAATGTTGAAATAGAGATGGGTAGATTTCATCTGCCCCATTATGATTGTCCGGAAGGTTTTGAGTCGCCGGAGTATCTTCGCAAACTTTGCGGGGAGGGACTTATAAAGCGCTACGGCGATGCGGCTAAGAAGGCTGACACGGATGCGAACATTTACCGCGAAAGGCTTGATTATGAGCTTAGCGTTATTGAGAAAATGGGCTTTGTCGATTACTTTCTTATTGTGTGGGACTATGTAAATTATGCGAGAAGTCATGACATTGCGGTCGGACCGGGAAGAGGCTCGGCTGCGGGTTCGATAGTCTCTTACTGTCTTGGGATCACGGATATTGACCCCATTCACTACAATCTTATCTTTGAGAGATTCCTTAATCCCGGGCGTGTGAGCATGCCTGATATAGATATTGATTTTCAGGATGACAGACGTCAGGAGGTTATAGACTATGTCAACCGCAAATACGGAAGCGACAGGGTTTGCCAGATAATTGCCTTTGGTACTTTATCGGCCAAGGCGGTTATCAAGGATGTCGGAAGAGTAATGGACATGCCCTATTCGCGCACTGACATGATAAGCAAACTCATACCTTTTGCGCTTCACATAACACTTGATGAGGCGCTTGAGCAGAGCGAAGAACTAAGGGCTCTGTATAACGAAGATCTCGAGATCAGGAAGCTTATCGATGTAAGCCGCCGTCTTGAAGGCCTGCCGCGTAATACGACGATACATGCGGCCGGCGTAGTTATCGGTCCCGACTCGATCGACAAATTTATGCCTCTTGCCAAGTCCGGTTCGGAAGCGCCGGTTACTACGGAGTTTCCAAAGGATACGGTCGAAGAACTTGGATTATTGAAAATGGACTTTCTTGCACTCTCGACTCTTACGGTTATCAAGAATGCCGAAGAACTTGTTAAAAGAAAGGTTCCTGATTTTACGATAGAGGGAATTGATTATTCCGATGCGGCCACGCTCGCATGCATGGGAAGTGGGGACACGGGCGGGATCTTCCAGCTTGAAAGTCCGGGAATGGAGAGGTTTTTCCACGAACTTATGCCTTCATCGATAGAAGATGTGATCGCCGGGATCTCCCTTTACAGGCCCGGTCCGATGCAGTTTATAGACAGATATCTTGAGGGTAAGAGAAATCCTTCATCGATAAAATATGCCTGCCCGCAACTTGAACATATTCTTGCTCCCACCTACGGATGTATGGTCTATCAGGAACAGGTAATGCAGATCGTGCGTGATCTGGCCGGTTTCTCGATGTCGCGAAGCGATAATGTCCGTAAGGCAATGTCCAAGAAAAAGATGGAAACTATGCGTAAAGAGGGCGAAGCTTTTATCTTCGGCGACGCCGGGGACGGCGTTCCGGGATGCATTGCAAACGGGATCAGTGAGGATGTCGCAAGGAAACTCTATGAAGAAATGATGGCTTTCGGAGAATATGCTTTTAACAAGTCACATGCCGCAGGCTATGCTGTTGTCGCATTCCGGACGGCATATCTTAAAGCACACTATCCAGTGGAATTTATGGCGGCCCTTATGAGCTCCGAAGTTGCCAGCACCGGTAAAATTGCCAAATACACCTACAACTGCCGTAAGAAGGGAATCAGAATCCTCTCACCGGATGTGAACAAGGGTGAGGGATATTTTACGGCGGAGAGCGCAAGCGGCACAGGCGAAAGCGGCACAGGCGCGGTTGCACTCTCCGGTGCAGACTCATCTTCCGGTGCGATAAGGTTCGGGCTTGTTGCGATAAAAGGCGTCGGATGGCCGGTGGCGCAGGCTATTTCGGCTGAGAGGGAGAGAAGAGGTGCGTTCAAGGATATAAGGGATTTTATATCGAGACTTCCCGGAAGGGATATTAGTAAGAGAACGGTGGAAGCGCTTATTAAGGCCGGCGCGCTGGACTGTCTCGGTCTTAAGAGACGTCAGATGATGCTGATATACTCTCAGATAATGGACGATGTCAATAACGACAGGCGCAACAATATTCCGGGGCAGGTGAGCCTTATGGATATTGCGGGATTCGGAGATGCGATGAGAGCAGCGAGTATCAATGCTCCGCGGGTCGATGAATTCACGCGCGATGAAATCCTTGAGTTTGAGAAGGAAGTCATGGGCGTGTATATAAGCGGGCACCCGCTTGACGAATATGATGCGATGCTCGCACTTAATGTGACAAAGCTGTCATCGGATTTTATGTCGGATACGCTGAATGTCAGCGACCGCGAGAATGTCGTGCTCGGAGGAATGGTTTCGCAGATCAATATCCGCAGCACCAGGAAAGGTGATATGATGGCGACGGGCATTATCGAAGATCCGGCGGGAAGTGTGGATATTCTTGTGTTCCCTAAAACATTTGCGAGGTGCAGGGATTATTTTAGAGAGGAGCGTAAAATCTTGATCAAGGGCATCGTAGACCTCAGCGATGAGGATCGCCCGAAGGTCATAGTAAATAATGCGATCGGCTTTGAGGAGGTGCCGCGCGAGTGCTGGCTCAAATTCACGAATATGAAAGCGTATGAAGAAATGCGCGAGGAGATGGAAGGAACATTTGCAAAGAATCCGGGTAAGGATTATGTGGTCATCTATCTCGAAGAGGAAAAGTCGATCCGAAGGTACGGAGCTGACAAGAGGATAAATGCGGATCGAAGCCTGGTTGAATTTTTTAAGTTTAAATTAGGAGAAAAAAATATTGCTTTTAAACAAAAACATATTGAAATATAGTTTTCCTTGGCTTAAAATATGTAAAGTTAATTATTTTGTTCGGAGGTTATGGTAAAATGGCGAACGCAGTTAATACAATCGGAGTGCTGACATCAGGCGGTGATGCGCCCGGAATGAATGCTGCAATAAGAGGCGTTGTTCGAACAGCACTTTCACTTGGTATGAAGGTAAAGGGTATCCAGAAAGGATATCACGGACTGCTTAATGAAGAGATCATAGATATGGATGCACATTCCGTATCCAATACGATCGACAGAGGCGGTACTATACTTTACACTGCCAGATGTATGAGATTCTATGATGAAGAAGGTCAGAAGCAGGGCGCTGAGATTTGCAAGAAGCATGGAATCGAAGGACTTGTTGTTATCGGTGGTGACGGTTCTTTCCAGGGAGCGCAGAAGCTTGCGGGTCTCGGGATCAATACTATCGCACTTCCCGGAACGATCGATCTTGATATCGCTTGTACGGATTATACGATCGGTTTTGATACTGCTGTTAACACGGCAATGCAGGCAATAGACAAGATCCGTGATACTTCCACATCTCACGAGAGATGCTCGATCATCGAGGTTATGGGCCGTAATGCAGGACACATCGCACTTTGGTGCGGTATCGCAAACGGTGCTGAGGATATTCTTATACCCAGCAAATACGACCATGATGAGGAGAGGATCATTCAGGAGATCATTGCCAACAAGAAGCGTGGTAAGAAGCATCACATCATCGTTAATGCTGAGGGCGTAGGCCATTCAACAGAGATGGCCCAGAGACTTGAGAAGGCCACAGGAGTAGAGACCAGAGCAACGATTCTTGGACATATGCAGCGAGGCGGAAGCCCTACATGTAAGGATCGTGTATACGCATCCGTAATGGGTGCTATGGCAGCAGAACTTCTTGCGGCAGGCAAGAGCAACAGAGTAATCGCTCAGCGTGGAGGAGAGTTTGTTGACCTTGATATCAATGAAGCACTTGCGATGTCCAAGGATGTTGATGAGTACATGTACAAAGTAAGCGGTCTTCTTTGCAGATAATTATATGATTAGCAGTACTTCAAACAAACAGGTCAAAGAAATAATGAACCTTATGAAAAAGTCCGGGGACAGACATGCCCGCGGACTTTTTGTTGTAGAAGGAATCAGAATGGTGAGAGAAGTACCTCCTGCACTTCTCGATAAAATATACGTAACCGAGCACTTTGCATCTGAGATCGACGACTGCACTTTGGTAAGCGACGAGGTGATGGCACATATGTCCGGGACCGTTACGCCGCAAGGCGTTTTGGCAACCGTACATATGCCGAGTTACACGCTTGAGGATGTTATAGGAACGGCAAATGCCACAGGAGCGCGAACTGCCGCCAAAACCGCAAATGCAAAGTCCTGTCCGCTTATCGTTATCCTTGAGAATATTCAGGATCCCGGTAATCTCGGAACGATCATGCGAAGCTGTGAAGGCGCCGGAGTTACGGGAATCATTATGTCCGAGGACACTGTCGATATATATAATCCCAAGGTCGTAAGATCAACTATGGGTTCGCTTTTCAGAATGCCTTTTATCTATGCAAAGGATATTGCAGAGGTTACGCGCCACCTTGGAAGAGAGGGGTATAAGACTTATGCAGCCGCCCTTACGGGCAGCGTTCCTTATACATCCGTATCCTACACAGAGCCTTGTGCGATACTTATCGGCAATGAAGGAAACGGTCTTACGGACAATGCCATAAATGCCGCTTCCTCCTGCATCAGAATTCCTATGAACGGATCTCTTGAATCTCTCAATGCTGCCGTTTCTACGGCAGTGATCACATATGAGGCACTAAGACAGAGAAGTCTTATTAGGACAAACGCATCAATCATAGATGCCTCTTAATAGGTTGCTGTTTTATGCA
>CAKZZH010000100.1 GCA_937885345.1 uncultured Lachnospiraceae bacterium
TTTAACAAAGGTTAGGTTATACAGATGGTTTTTTCCTCCGCAATATTTTTGCTGCTCTTTCTGCCAATAGTGTTTTTGGGAAATCTGCTTGTAAAAAACAGGTTCTCCAACTATTTTCTCCTGGCGGCAAGTCTGATATTTTATGCGTGGGGAGAGCCCTATCTTGTACTCCTGATGATCGCTTCGATCGCCTTTAACTACGGCGTCGGGATCCTCATCTCGCGCTCGGGCGGCATTCCGAAGAAACTCTTTCTCACCCTCGGGATCATCATCAATCTCGGTATTCTCGGCTATTACAAATACGCCGGCTTCTTCGCGCGCATTGCCAATAAAATACTCCACGCCGACCTCATCCCTGTGCTTCAGATTGCCCTTCCCATAGGCATTTCGTTTTTTACCTTCCAGGCAATGTCCTACATCATCGATGTTTACAGGGGCGACACCGAGGTTTCCAAAAACCCCGTAAACGTCGCGCTTTACATATTCTTCTTCCCGCAGCTTATCGCGGGTCCCATCGTTAAATACAAAGACATCAACAAGCAGATTGAAAGCCGCTCCATAGGCTATGTAGCGGTTTCCGACGGCTTAAAGCGCTTTATATACGGCCTCGCCAAGAAAGTCCTTATCTCCAATGTTCTCGGCCTGTGTGTCGATTCAATCTGGAGTTACGACATTTCCCTCATCGACTGTAAAGCCGCATGGATAGGCGCGATTGCGTATACTTTCCAGATTTACTACGATTTCTCGGGCTACTCTGATATGGCGATCGGCCTCGGTAAAATGTTCGGCTTCAACATACCCGAAAACTTCAACTATCCCTATCTCTCGCATTCAATCTCGGAGTTCTGGAGAAGATGGCACATTTCCCTCGGAACCTGGTTCAGAGAATATCTCTACATCCCCCTCGGCGGAAACAGAAAGGGAACTTTCAGGACATACCTTAATCTGGTCATCGTATTCTTCCTGACCGGCCTATGGCACGGCGCTGCCGTATCCTTTGTGATTTGGGGACTTTACCATGGTTTCTTCTCAATCATCGAAAGACTCGGCCTGCGAAAGCTTCTTGCAAAAAGCCGCGTGATCTCCGTAATATACACCTTCCTCGTCGTATGCATCGGATGGGTCATGTTCAGGGCCACCGCCTTCACAGACGGCCTGCGCTATATAGCCCGCATGTTCACGCCATGGAAGCACCCGGAAAACTTCCTTGAAACCGGTTATTATATGGACGGGAAGACCATCCTGATCCTTGTACTCGCATTTCTCGGAATGGGCATCCTCACGAAGCTCATCCCCGATAAAGTCCGCTCCGCCTGGAAAAACTCAGTCCCGGAGGCAGTCTACTGCGTGCTCCTCTTGCTCCTTAGCATAGTGGCCCTCGCAGGCGACACCTACAATCCTTTTATATATTTTCAGTTCTAAGACATAAACGGGAGAAAGCAATGAAACCTGATACTTCGAACGATAAAATAAATACCGCTCGCATCATCATACTCGTCGCAGCTGCGCTTATAATATGCGGTTCGGGCATAGTCTGGTTTTTTACCGGCAGATACTTTAGCAGTGCGAGCAGCGAGAACCGCACCAAAGCTGAGAAACCCGAACTTACGCCCGACACCTACGCCGAATATTCAGCCGATTACACCGCGTATTTTAACGATAATATGCCCTTCAGAGACAGCCTCATCACCTTCAACTCCCTGCTCGATTATTCGCTCTTTCGCAGATCCGCAACGGGGCAGGTGGTCATCGGCAAAGAAGGCTGGCTCTTTTATGCGAAGGCATCGGACGGCGCGCCGCTCAAATCCTATAAAGGAAGCGACCTTTACACCGACGACGAACTTGCTGCCTTTGCGGAGAACTGCATTAAGCAGCAAGAATATATCGAATCTCTGGGGAAGGAATTTGTGCTTTTTATCGCACCCAACAAAGAGCGTATTTACAGCGAATATATGCCCGACGATTACGGTAAGCCGGCCGAATACTACCGCGCGCTTCAGATATATGATTATCTTCGGGAAAATACGGATGTCCGCGTGATCTACCCGTATGCCGAGCTGATGGCGGCAAAGGATGCGCTCTCCGTAAACATCTGGTACAAAATCGACACTCACTGGAACCGGATCGGCTCCTATGTCGGAGCGAGGGCACTTCTTGAGGAACTCGAGATCACCTTACCCGAGATAACCGACCCTTCCATCACCATCACCGAAACCGACTCATCGAACAACGACCTGGCTCAGCTCCTTGGTCTTATGGATGTGATTGAATTTACCGATACGGACTACATCGTCGATGGATACGCCCAAAACACCTTCACAACCAACTGGGACGGAAAGTCCAAGAACTTTGATTACTTCGCCGAAAACGCCGATCCCCGTAAGATCCTTATAATCTCTGATTCATTCGCAGCAGGCATGGGAGAGTACATCGGCAGCCGGTTCAACGAGTCCCGTTTCAGACACGTCGACCTCTACACCTCCGACGAACTCGCCTCCTACGACTGTGACATCGTCGTCTACGAAACCGTCGAGCGCCTTCTCATGAAACTGGCTCGCTTCTCGTTCACCGAATAAAAACAGCCGGAGCCAACGCCCCGGCATAAATAAAATAATTATTATCATGCTGCCTGCATCACTTCGGATACACAAGTCTGTCCTCAGTAGGATTATCGAGAACCTCTGCTTTGTATTTTCTCTGATAATACTTGGCCATCTCAAGATTGTTGTCGAGATAGTTGCCGCAATCCCTCGGCGAATAACCCGGTATATCGCCCTCATAATCGAGGATGTAAGCGGTCATCTCGCGAAGAAGCGGGATTATATCCTTGGATTCAAGATCTCCGGCAAGAATAATGTAAAATCCGGTCCTGCAGCCCATCGGTCCAAAATAGATCACTCTGTCCTTCCATTCCTCGTGATTGCGAAGAAAGGTTGCACCAAGATGCTCTATCGAGTGCACTCCCGCCGTCACCATAACCGGCTCAACATTCGGCCTTGTATATCTGAGGTCAAAAGTCGTAAGGACCACCTGTCCCAGATAATCCTTTCTTGATACATATACGCCTGTTTTCAGATCGATATGATTAACAGTAAATGAAGCAATTTTATCCATGTCTGCCCTCCTCTTTATGTCTCTTCTTCTGCTCATACATAAGGCCGTCTGCGATTCTGATCATCTCATCGAGAGAAGTCTCGGCGTCCATTATTTTACTGTAAATACCAAGGCTCGCGCCCAGTACATACGGCTTATGCGCAGAGAGATTGAAATCCTTAATACGATCAAAGAATTCTTTCTTGATCTCTTCGGCTCTGCTCTCGCCGCCCGGTTCGCAGAAAGTAATAAGAAACTCGTCGCCGCCGAATCTCGTAACCATCTCCCTGCTCTTAACCGCGTCGAGCATATAGCCTGCGATAGTTTTTATCGCAAAATCGCCCTCCGCATGACCGAATGTGTCGTTGATATATTTAAGACCATCCATATCGATGGAAATAACCGTAAACGGAATGCCCTCTGTACCGCTCTTTCTGACCATGCTTGCGATGCTCTTGTAGAGACCGTGCCTGTTATACGCACCCGTAAGCGTGTCAGTGATGTACAATCTTTCCTGCGTCGAACGGTTCACATATATCTCAAGAATATGCCTGAAATTCAGCAGGAATGCGTGGAAATATTCGTATTCAAAATGCTCGGCATTAAACGCACCGACAAGATATCCGATCGTATAACCCTGCAGATGCATCGGAAAAAGTGTCAGATAATCCTGTCTTGCAAGTGCCTTATCAAGCCCCGGAATGATCTCATCGAGCTTAATAGCATTCTCACTTCTCACCGACATACCGATCGAGTGCATCGGCACCATCATGTTCGAAGTATAATGTGAGAAGTCCCTCTTCTGCGCGTTCTCAGGCTGTATATTCATGCCCTCGTCGATAAAATCGCTGTTAAAGCACATCCAGCACTCCTTCATCTTCGTCGGTGTAAAATACTCCGGAAGCGAATCAAACACCGCCTTCATATCGCTGGAATTGCTCATTTTATCGACCATTGCATACATTGAATCGTAGAAATGCGTTCTGTTATTCGTCAGGAACTGCTCCTTGTAAAGCTGCTCCTCAACACCCTCCGGACTCATAGGGCCACAGCCGCATGAGCCACCGAGCCTGAATTTGTACTCGACAACCTTACGCCCCTCGGTTCTTCTGCCGGCAAAGATCTCGTCAAGCGCCTCAAAGATCGCATCACCCGTGCCATCGATATCGAACTCCGCAGTCGTAAGTCTCGGCGTAAAATATGCCTCCAGCTCAATTCCGTCAAAGCCCGTAACAATAACATCCTCGGGAACGCGGTAGCCGTATTCCTTAAGGATCCTGCACGCCTCAATGGCCATCGAATCATTGGCACAAACGATCGCTTCGGGGAACTCAAGTTTGGATTTAACAAAGGCATCGATTACTCTACGCGTGCCGGGTTCACTCCAGAAATCGCCGTAACCCAGCCTCTCCTCCTCGAAAGGGATGCCTCTTTCCTTGAGAATGCGCTTATAACATTCAACGCGGGCCTCCGAGAACGAATTACCCTGTGAACCTGCGATTAAATTAATCCTCTTGCATCCGTGCTTATCGATGACATGCTCCATGATTTCCTCAAACGCCGTAACATAGCCATACACGATGCTGTAACAGCCCTCAATATCCCTGTCGACATTGACGATGGGCACACCCGCACTACGCGCTCTGTTAACGATATTGTTGTGAATATCATCCTTCTTGAAGCACTCACTCATGACAACAACCGCGTCAAATCTCGCAGGATCGAATGCCGAGAAAATATATGCCTCACCTATATCATTAAGACCGCCATAGTAGAAATCCGACAACGACGCAAAAATCAGCATCTTGATATTATGATCCCGACATTTGCGCGCCATCTGTTTTACAAATCTCGACGCATTGGGCTCCTGAATTCTGGGAACGCAAACCGCAATTACCTTGTAGTCTTTACCGTCAGAGAATTTATTCACCTTTGCCCCTCCTTATGAATCTGTAGTAAGCAAGATCAAAGCAGCTTCCCGGCAGGAACACAAAGCTTACCGTCAACTTACCGCGAAGTCGAGGGATCTCAAACACCTTCTCGCATATCTCATCACTATGCGCGAATTCGAGCATCGTTCTCGCCACTTCTTTTCCGTCCTTGCTGCAGATCAGATTGATCGTATTGATATCAACCATAGACCTTCCGGCGATCATGATACTTTCCGCACCATCCTCACCAAAATCCATGTCTTCGAATTCGATAGAAACATTATTACCGATGCCACATACTTTATCTCCGGCTATCGAATAATTATCACCATATATTTTATCACTTTCGACCGCTTTAATCAACGAGAATGCTTTATCCGTTTTCTTAAAACAGACATCCCTTATATTCACAAAATCCAGCGTCCTCACACAGATCGTGTGCACGCCCTTGATCCTCTCATCAAGTTTGACCCTGCACGGCTGATACACTTCCCACTGCACCGGCACATTGTAAATTGCCCGCCCCAAAAGCCTCGCAGCGCCCGCGCCTGGTGTCTCGGCGCCCTTCACACCTTCACCGTTCGCAGCGCCCGCGCCCGGCACGCCGTCCCAGATTTCGATCACATATTCCCGCTGATCAAACGCAAAGATCGACAGTTCGGCCTCATCGCTTCCGAAACTTCCAAAATCAACATTCTCAAATCCAAAATAACTCGGCTTGCCTTTCTCAGTCGCAATACTGTGCTGGCTCGCATTCCCCAGCTCACCCGACTTGATACCGCAAAGACTCGCACTCACAGGCTCATATGGATTCATGTATGCATCCCCCATACCCGTAATATCAAAAGCAAGCATCGAATAGACTACGCCTCCATGCGCGCCGGCTTCGCTGCCGGCACCCGTATAACATCTCACCACAAAATGTCCGTCACCCTTCGGACGTACAATTGCACTCCTTCCGTCTGCGCCAACCTCGATATCAGCAAGGTAACTCGGCACACCCGAATCACTGCATACAAGCCAGTGAAGCTGTGCTGCGCCCGAACTACCCGCACCGGCCGCCTCGGGACGCACTTTCGCACATACTTTATATACATGTTCCTCGCCCGCAACTTCTGACGCCTCAAGTTCGATCTTTCTCACGGGAACCGGCAAAACATCCGCAGGATCAGCAACTTTCTCGCACAAATTCTCCGTCGCGCTCACGCCCGGCATAATATCGCAGGCAACGCCCTTGATCTCAAGGCTTGCGCTCTCAAGCCCCGGCCCCGAAACCGTCACGGTGATCTCGCCGGACACGCCTACACAACTTCCCACAACCGCGAGAAGTTTGCCGTTAAAGAGCTTCCTTACGCAGCCCTTGTATTCGTCGTAGTCCGTACTGTCGCCGTTATCAAGGCCCAGGAGCCTTCCTCCCGAGACTTTAACATGCACATAATTGTTCGCATTTTCCACCAAATGCCCGTCAGCGTCCACAGCCTCAATCGTCACAAATGCCGTATTTACGCCGTTGTTCCTAAGTTTCATTTTATCGGAGGTAAGCACGATGCGCACCGCATCTCCGAAGGAATGATGTGAATCCTCCGCGATCACGCATCCCTCCTCATCGTACGCAACCGCGCGGATCTCGCCCGGCTCATACGGAATCTGCCAGTGCCCGACAAGCTCGGTCCCGTGCTTATGGTCAATATCAAAAGTCCCCTTGCTCTCACCGTTCACAAACAGCTCGATCCGCGGCGCATTTGAGCACGCACGCACATCGATGATCTGCCCGGCGTTATAGTCCCAATACGGGAAAAGATGGACCATCGGGGAGATTTTATGATCGGTCCACTCGGCCTGATAAATATAAAATGTATCCTTGTTGAAACCGGCCGTATCCACCTGGCCGTAGTAGGAATTCTTGGTCTGATAAGGCGTGGGCTCACCGATATAATCCCAGCCCGTCCAAATAAACTGCCCTACGCTGTACGCGCAGTCGCGGTCGGCAATAATGCAGGCCTCCGTACTCGCGGCGCCCCAGCTCGTCGTCGAATTGCCCAGCGATGAACACTGCTCGTCAATATCCGTCAGGATCGGCTCTGAATATGGAAAATGATAAACGCCCCTGCTCTGCAGAGTAGATGCCGTCTCGCTTCCGTAGATCACCCATTTCGGGTGCTTCGCATGATGACTTTCATACAGCCTTTCAGCATAGTTGTAGCCGACACAATCAAGGATCTCGGCACATCTCTGCGTCGACTCGCCCTCAAGGAAATTCGAACCGAAGGTCACCGCCGCATTCCCGTCGGGATCCGACTTTCTGACCGCATCGAAGAGCAATTTGGTGGTCCTCAGGCCACTCTCCTCATCGGCATGTGTATCGTAAATTTCATTACCCACGCTCCACATAAAGACGCTCGGATGGTTGCGGTCACGCTTCACAAAAGTCTCCACATCCTTCTCATACCATTCGTCAAAGAATCGAGCGTAATCATAGTCCGTCTTCTTGAGTCTCCACATATCGAAGAACTCATCATTAATGAGAAATCCCATCTCATCGGCAAGCCTGATAAGCTCCGGCGCCGGCATATTGTGGGAAGTCCTGATCGCATTGACCCCCATATCTCTAAGCGAGATCAGCTGTCTCCTGATCGCATCCTCATTCATCGCCGCACCGAGACACCCCAGATCATGGTGCATGCACGCCCCATTGATCTTCACATGCCTGCCATTCAGGAAGAGACCTTCATCCGCCGTAAAATCAATTTTTCTGCACCCAAACCTCTGCCTGATCTCATCGATAACCTCTTCACCCTTCATAAGCCGTGTAACCAGCGTGTAGAGGTAAGCACCGCCCTCGGCATCGGTTCCACCCGCCGCATCGGTTCCGCCCGCCGCATCGGTTCCGCCCGCCGTCCAAAGATCCCAGCGCACCGCTTCCTTTATCGTGAGCATCACATCGCCTTCAAAATCGGCGCCCGCCTCGCCCTCCTCCGAGCAAACGCATTTTCCGCTCATATCAAGAATCTCATAACTCAGCCTGCATCCGTCCGTTCCGGCAACCTGCGTCCTCACGCGAACCCCATAGTCCTTGCCTTCTTCCTCGCACACAATGTACTGCCCGTCCGTCACGAGATGCTCGTTCGGCACACTGATAAAATACACATTCCTATATATCCCGGCACCCGAATACCACCTGGAATTCGGTGTCTCATAGACCACCCTCACGACGATCTCATTTTCCCCGCTGACAAGGCAGTCCGTAATATCCAGTTCAAAGCCATTGTACCCATATGGATGTCCACCAACACACAGGCCGTTCACCCACACCGCCGACTTCATATATACACCGTCAAATCGTATAAAATACCTCCCCGGCTCATTTACAACGCTAAAGTTCTTCTTATACCACCCCTCACTCTCCTCGTACAGATTGTGAGCATCATATATCAAATAATCATTAGGAATATCAACTCCTTTAAAAATCACATCTTCACCCGGTGCAACCATCCAGATCGGCGCACTGAGGTCATATTTTCTGCCCGCCTCACTAAGCGGTACCTTTGCAAATTTCCATCCATCATTAAATAGTCTGATATTTCTCATGCCTCAAATCTCCATTCATTTCTTGGCTAACGTACCCGGCCATCGGCAACTTCACAAACCTTCACATCCGGCATTTTTTGTACTTCCTGTAAATCATTCCATAACATTCTTCCCTTGATCAGAGTCCGATTAATTCCAATTCAGCACCCCTACGCTCCCATTAAGCATATTTTCAGCCAAATTCAGCGCGAATCTCCCTTTGTCTCAGCGCATAGGCATACATTTACTCGCTTTCTGCCTCCAGGTATGTAAGCAAGTCGTGTCGGCCATAACGCGGTGGCATACATTTACTCGCTTTCCGCCTTCAGGTATGTAAGCAAGAAATTCCCGTCTCAGCGTGGCGGCATACATTTACTTGCTTTCTGCCTCCAGGTATGTAAGCAAGAAATTCCCGTCTCAGCGTGACAGCATACATTTACTCACTTTCCGCCTCCAGGTATGTAAGCAAGTCGTGTCGGCCATAACGCGGTGACATACATTTACTCGTTTTCGGCCTGCAGGTATGTAAAAACCGCTGAACGCGGTTCGCCTTTGTAAGAATTGCTATCGCAATTCTTTTATGTGGGATTTCCGGGGAAATCCACGCAACCGGGCTTTGACCGGAATTGCTGTTTTATGTGAGATTTCCAAGGAAATCTCACGCAGCCGGTCTACGACCGGAACTGCCGGGATCAGAAGATACGCATCAATTATCTAACAATTAAACAATTACTCTTCTCAAGCCACTCGACTGCCGCGTCAAGACCTGCATCGCTGTAATCGAAGTATTCATGCTTGATCTTGTCGGGCTCGGTTTTTTCGTAACAATAAGGTCCGGGCCAAACCGCTGCGCAAAGTTTGATAATGGGCTTGGGAGACTCCGCTGCGTCTGCCTTAGACGCAGCAGCCTTTGCTGCATCACCGGCTGCGTCGTTTTCTTCCACCGTGACTTCTTCCGGGGGAAGTTCGCACCTTTCGACAAGAAATCTTATATCACCGCAGCTACCGGTGAAACGGTTCTTTTTATAATATTTGATTGTATAGAAATCTTTACGATTAAGTTTCATTTTTATAACCCGTCTTTCCGCGAAAGACACCAATGCGGTTATGAAACCG
>CAKZZH010000101.1 GCA_937885345.1 uncultured Lachnospiraceae bacterium
CGGGACAGGCATACTGTATGCTCACTGGACAAACGGCAGTATTACGCTTCCTACATAATGTAGCAAAGAATCTTACCGCAAACGGCTTTGCCAGAGCGTACGATTAAGAATTATTCTTTGCGGGCAATTAAGTGTCACTCTTTGCGGAGTGCATCGATAAGCTCGGGGATCACTGTTTCGAATTTGACGCCGTAAGTGTGATCCGGGTCTCCCTGAGTCACTCTTATGCACGAAAGTGTGTAATCTGCGGCAATAACGGCTGCATCATACAGACTCTTTCCTGACATAAATGCGCCAACGAATGCGGATGCATATACATCTCCCGTTCCGTGGCTTCCTTTCTCGAAACGTTCGTGCTCGTAGTATTTTATATCGCCGTTGTCATATACAACAACGCCTGTGGTTTCCTTGCGGTAACTTACGCCGGTGAGGATGACTCTCTTGGCTCCGCGCTCGGCGAGCTTTGAGAGAAGGTCCTTGATATATGCTTCGTCATAGTTTTCTCTGTACTCTGCATCCGTGATATAAGCGGCTTCGGTAATATTCGGAAGAATGATGTCCGCAGAGAAGCAAAGGGGCTTCATGGCATCCACATAAGCCTGATCGAAGATCGAATAGAGTTTGCCGTTATCAGCCATCGCGGGATCTACGATCGTGATGCCGCCTTCTTCGAGATTGGTTTTGAAGATGTCCTGAACAAATTGGATCTGCTTAATGCTTCCGAGATATCCTGTGCAAACCGCTTTAAAAGAAAGATTCTCCTTTTTCCAATGAGCGCTTATCGCAGGCATATCGTCCGTAAGGTCTCTGAATGTAAAGCCCGTAAAGCCTCCTGTGTGCGTTGAAAGCACTGCCGACGGAAGTATTGCCGTCTCAAGTCCGCATGCCGATAAAATAGGAAGTGCGACCGTAAGCGAACACTGTCCGACGCATGAGATATCCTGAATTGTAAGAATCCTTTTGTAATCATTGTTCATTTTCCAAATCCTCCATAATCCGATTCCCGTTTTTAAAATAAATAACGGGATTCATTTCTTTTTTTCTGAATTATATTCCAAACTGATATTATTTAAATGGTCAGTTTTTGAATATTTTATATGGTCAGATTCGGAAATTCGTAAATATGATCAATCGGAATTCTTCTTGATATAATCCATGATCTCATCGATGTGAGCGAATGCAAGTCCGACAACAGTATCGGCCGCTCCGTAGTAAATCGCGAGTCTTCCGGTCTCCCCGTCGCAAAGCATTGCGCAAGGGAATACAACATTCGGAACATCTCCGACACGCTCGTAGATTTCTTCGGGATGCATAATGTATGGTTTGCAGCGGTATTTAACCTCCCAGGGATGCTCAAGGTCGAGTATCGCGCCGCCCATACTGTAGATCATTCCGCTGCAGGTTGTGGCAACACCGTGATATATAAGGAGCCAGCCTTCGTCGGTCTCTATGGGGATGGGGCCTGCACCGATCTTAGTCCAGGACCATCCGCCGCCCGCACCCATAACATGTCTGTGGTAACCCCAGTGTTCAAGATCGGGACTCTGGCTTAAGAATATATCTCCGAAGGGAGTATGACCGTTATCGGAGGGCCTTGACATCATGCAGTATTTACCGCCGATCTTGCGAGGGAACATAACACCGTTTCTGTTAAACGGCAGGAATGCGTTCTCAAGCTGATAGAATTTGCGGAAGTCCGTTGAATAAGCGATTCCGATGGTGGGACCATAATAGTTGTTGCACCATGTTACGATGTAACGCCCGTCAATAAGGCATACTCGGGGGTCATAACCTCTTGCCTGACCGATTATCTCGTCCGTATCGGGCTTATAAAGGTTAAGCGGTGTGGGCTCTATATCCCAGTGAATCCCGTCATCACTTATTCCGAGATAGAGATTCTGCTGCATCTCGATATTATCGCATCTGAAGACACCTTCAAAATGTCCGCCACGATATACCACGGCGCTGTTAAAAATACTGTTGGCTGTAGG
The DNA here is from genome assembly GCA_937885345.1 of uncultured Lachnospiraceae bacterium. Taxonomy (GTDB): domain Bacteria; phylum Bacillota; class Clostridia; order Lachnospirales; family Lachnospiraceae; genus Eshraghiella. The sequence goes on from CAKZZH010000101.1 coordinate 1,992, forward strand.
AATGAAGGATTTGTCGATTATCGGATTGTTGTCGTACCTCCAGATAATATCGCTTGAACCTTCTTTTCTGTCCTGCCAGGGTAGATTGGGTATTTTATCTGCGTGAATCATGCGTCCTCCTATAAAATGTTTGTATTATTGCTCCTTAGTTGGAAGCGCTGTTATCATTTGCGCTGTCCGGTGCGGCATCGGTGCTCTTTGAAGCGGGTTCGTCATCTTTCTCTGCCCATTCCGTTGCTTTGTCCGCTGCGGTTGCAACCGATGAAACGAATGCTTTACCGAAATCCTTAGCGGTCGTCTTAACGCTTTCTCCGATCCCTTCCTTACCCATGTCTCTGAAATCGTGGCCAACCTTGGTCCATTTGTCTTTGAGTGCCATAACCGTTCACATCCTTTCCTTCCGAGATATCGTATTTGCGATCATTGTAATATTTGCTGTGTTAAATGTATAACAGTACACATATTATACCAAAAATGTGTTATAATAGCAACGCAGCATTAACAAAGCAACTTGGAGGTATGCCTATGAATGACAACCTTGAAATGTCGGTTTCCCAGGTATTTTCGGGTAGCGACGGCGGCAAATATGCCTTTGTTTATTTTACCGATGGAGACAGAACGGCGGAGGGCAGGATCCCCGAATGCCGTGTGATATCCAATATCGGTTTCAGCGCGGATGAGGAGAAAGCTCTTGAGGCCTATATGAAGGGCAATCTCGACAAGCTTAAGGATATGTCGGGAAGCGTGAATGTGATGTCCGCATTTATGAAATAGTGCGGCGCCGGCACATTTTATACGGATTTATCGGCAATAGCGGATTAATTTTGAGAGGATCATATAAGACATGAAGAGATTTATTAAACAGGCCATAGCAGCGGCATTGCTTTTTGCACTTTTTCTCAGCGGTTGTTCGTTAGGATCGGGCGGATCAAGAAGCAGCATATCATACGATCAGTCAGACCTTGCGGATTTGCTTGAGGAATTCTCGTCGGCATTTGCAGGTGTGGAGGATGAAAGCGAGGAAGATGCGACTGAGGCACAGACCGAGGCGCAGACCGAAGCACAGACCGAAGCGCAGACCGAAGCGCAGGCTTCGATCACCGATTATGTGACTGAGGGCGAATACTATTACGATTTGGAGCATGTGGTGCTCTATATTACCGCATACGGCTTACTTCCGGACAATTATATTACCAAGAATGAGGCCAAAGAGCTCGGATGGACAGGAGGAAACGTCAATCCATATTATGAGGGCGGTGCGATCGGTGGAACATATTTCGGCAATTATGAGGAGCTTCTTCCTACGGGATGCGAGTATACGGAATGCGATATAGATACCCAAGGCAAGGATTCAAGGGGTGCAAAGCGTCTGGTGTTCTCGGATGACGGGCGTTTCTATTATACCGAAGATCATTATGAATCCTTCAATGAGGTCTATGTCAACGAATCATACGAGGTGGTTTACAAATGAGAAAAAGATGCACTTTGGACTGTGAGTATTTTACCGGGCGCAAGGACGCTCATGAATATATAAGCGGGAAGCTGGGGTTCCCGGAATATTACGGTGGCAATCTCGATGCTTTGAATGACTGCCTGACGGATATGGTGCCGCTTACGATTACCCTGAAGAACGCGGACAAGGCCGAGGAGGGCAGCTACGCAGTGACTCTTATCAATTTCTTTAAGAGGCTTGAGGAGAAGCATGATGATTTCAAACTTATCATAAAATAGTGACCGGGGATGTAACTTTCCGGTCACTATATTGTGGTAAAAGATAGTTTTATGTGATAATATATGCGCGACATTCTGCGCAAGAAGGCGCATTTTGAAAGGGAGATGCAAGATGAGTGATTTTGATGATACATTAAACGAGAATGAAACAAACGGCGGTACAGATACGAAAAAGAGCAGGATCACCGCAGATATGGTGGTTACCGATATAATCACACAATATCCTGATGCCGTGTATCCGCTTATGGAGATCGGCATGGGATGCGTTGCATGTCCGGCTTCACTTGGTGAGACGCTTGCGGAGGCAGCCGTAGTGCATGGCTTTGATCCGCAGGATGTGATAAATTATGTTAATGACCGATTGGGATTTGAGGTTGATGAATGAAGAAGCGCAAGCTTAGATGGGACAGGATAATAATAGTTATCGTTGCCTTTATATGCATTGTGGTCGGACTGGCCTTGATCATTGCATTCAGCAAAGGTGCCCTTTCCTGCTCGGGCAAGGGAGGGAATTCGTCTTCACAATCAAGCCGCACTGCGGCCGAAGGCGTTACGGTGTCTGATAACGGTGAATATATCAAAATACGTTCCAAAGATGTAACTTTATATATTGGTGACAGCGTTTCGTTCGGATGCTACTCAAATCCTGCAGGATATGCGGAACTTGTAAGCTGGAATGTAAGTGATCCGGGCGTTCTTGTGGTAAGTGATACCGGGCTGGTTTCCGTTATTGGAAGCGGAGTGTCGGCTCTTACCGCTGTTTACGGCACGCTGAGTGATTCGATAATAATACAGGCCCTTGATCCTTCGGACAGCGAAGATAGGATCGATTATGAGACGGTTTTGATCGTTGACGGAACGATATCTTATGATGAGACAGAACAGTCCGGTGAGCTGCCTTCGGGTTCGTCAGGTGAGCTGCCTTCGGGTTCGTCAGGTGAGCCGTCTTCGGGTTCGTCAGGTGAGCCGTCTTCCGGTTCGTCCTCTGCCGAGCCCACGCAACCTGCGGAAAATAATACCGATAACGGAAACAGCGAGAATACCACAACCGATCAATCGAATCAGGGAGAGCCGGCCACTACGGCAAACAGCTCTTCGCAGAGCGGCGTAAGGGATAAGGCGCAGATTAAAGCGGATGCTGTTTTGACGGCGGAAACTCTTGGATTCACACACTACAACGGCGATGTTTATACTTTTTACGAGGATAACAACTATCTCGGGCAGCTCGTGCTTACAAGCGAGAGAGCGGAGATTTATGTTAAGCTTAGGACCAGTTCGTTTGACAAAGCGGTGATCGGACTCATTGATTCGATCGTTCCCGCAAGAGGCAGTGATATATATAATGTTTTCATTGCATCTTTGAAGGATTCGACGAGTTATTACAGCGGTCACAGAGTCAGCATAATGGTCAATGAGGGCAGCGGACACTCGCAACTTTCCGTATTTTATTAAAACCTTTAGTGGATTTTATAATATAAAATAGCCAAATTATTATCGAAAAAACATTTTGACTATGATATAATAACTATTTAGGGGAAGTATGCCATGATCAACAAGACAAAAGTAAGACTCATGACCAGAACGGCAATGTATGAGACGCACAGTGCGTCGGAGGATTTGCCCAAAGCCAAATATTACAGAGGCGATTATATCGGATTGAATGTGTGGATTACGGCCATTGCAACGACAGTCGCCTATATTCTTATGCTTATTCTGGTTATAGCGGTCAATTTTGAAGAGATAATAGAAAACATAACACGTATCAATTACCCTGTCATTATCGGTATGCTTATAACCGTGTATGTTGCGATGATGGCTCTTTCTCTGATCGCGGCCTACATTGTCTACAATTACAGGTACAGCAAGGCCGAGGACGGCATTAACAGATATCGAAGATGGCTTCATAAGATCTTCCTTATGAACAAAGCAGATCGCAAAAGAAATTCGGGCGGAGGTACACTTTAATGATAGCGAAGCTCATAGAAATAAAAGATAAAATATCGGCATTTTATGCAAAAGCCGGTGTGATCATTAATCATGTACTCACCTTTGTTTTTGCGTTTTTGAGCCTTTTTTATGTCGGCAAGCAGATAGGTTTCGGCTCGGTGCTCTCAAACCCGCTTATTTGTTTTGCGGTAGCGCTGGTCCTTGCATTTCTGCCTGTTAACGCGACGGTTGTTGTAACATCGCTTTTTGTGATCATCAACCTCTTCAGTCTGTCGATCGAACTTGCGATAATCGCGACCATAATCCTTCTTGTTGCATATCTTGTATATTTTAGATTTGCTCCCAAGACGGGCATTTTGCTTATTATGACCCCGCTTCTTTTCTACATCAAGATGCCCTATCTTCTTCCGATCGTTGCGGGACTTACGGTTGGCTTGTCCGGGATCATACCGCTTATTTGCGGCACGTTTCTTTTTTATGTTATCAACTTCGGAGCAAGCTACAGCAATGCGATCACAACACTTGATCTTGACAATATAATCCAGAATGTAACATTTATTTTTGACAATGTTATCAAGAATACGCAGATGATCATAATCATGGTTACTTTTTCCGTGACAGTGCTTGTCGTATACCTTATCCGTAAGCTTTCGGTTAAATATTCATGGATGATAGCGATCATAGCGGGATGTGTTATGGATGCCATGATCCAGATGATCGCTTTTACGGCATTCGGCATAGAATTCAATGCACTTAACATGATCCTCGGACATGTGGTCGCTATAATAGCCGGACTTCTTATGCATCTCTTCCTGTTCTCGGTGGACTATTCGGCAACCGAGTATGTACAGTTTGAGGACAATGATTATTATTACTATGTCAAGGCGGTTCCCAAAATGAGTGTTTCATCCAAGAACGTAACCGTTAAGACGATCAATTCCAGAACCGGTTCTACCGGCTTTGTTCATACCGAATCAGGCGGACAGATCAATGATGAAGATGATGACCAATTTGATCCGGACATTGACGAAATGTCCGACGATGGGGCTGTTTCGGATGCGAATACAGAAGGTTACGATGAAAATCTGATGTTTGAAACGGGCGAGTTTAAGCGGCCTGTATACACAAAGGACAATAATGCTGACGGAGGAAGATAATGCTGACGGAGGAAGATAATGCAGGCAATACTTGATATAATTAAAGATTACCTGACAAATATATATATTCCCAAGACTCTGCATGCAACCAACATTATCGAGATCATAATCCTGACATTTGTGTTGTATGAATTCATGGCCTGGGTTAAGAAGACGCGTGCGTACAGCCTTCTTAAGGGTATTCTTATACTTCTTTTGTTCTGGCTGATCGCATATATATTCAATTTTACGACCATTCTTTGGCTGGGAAGTAAAGTGCTCAATATCGCTATTATTGCGCTTGTTGTTATATTCCAGCCTGAGCTTCGTAAAGCACTTGAATCTCTCGGGCAAAGAAACAGACTGTCCAAGATCCTTCCTTTTACCGAGAAGAAGGATAAGGCCGACAGATTCTCAAACCAGACAATAGAAGAACTTGTAAGGGCGAGCTTCCAGCTTGCCAAAGCCAAGACCGGTGCTCTCATCGTTATCGAACAGGAGATACTTGTAACCGAATATGAGAAGACCGGTATTGCTATTGATGCCATTGTTACAAGTTCACTTCTCATCAATATGTTCGAGAAGAATACACCGCTTCATGACGGCGCCGCGATCATTCGAGGCGACAGGATAGTGGCTGCTACCTGCTATCTCCCTATGTCCGATAATATGCGAATCAGTAAGGAACTCGGTACGAGACATCGTGCCGCTCTTGGCATTTCGGAAGTGTCCGATTCGCTTACGATCGTTGTTTCCGAAGAGACCGGTAAAGTATCTCTTGCCATCGGAGGAGAACTCTTCAGAGATATTGACGGAGATTATCTCCGCAACAAACTCACTTTTATCCAGAAAAGAACGCTGGATGTGAAACGCTTCAGACTCTGGAAGAAAGGAGGTAAGAGCGATGGACAATCTCAAGACGGACACTCAGACAAATCCTCAAAAAAGTCAGAGCGATAATAAAAAAGATGATTCCAAGGCTGTTAAGATCAAGAATTTTATATTCCGTAATATCGGATTAAAAATCCTATCTCTTATCATCGCGGTGATACTTTGGATTGTGGTGGTCAATGTAGACGATCCTTCCGTAAGACAGACTATCGGCGGGATTACGGTGGACCTTCGCAACGAATCTGCACTTGATGCAAAAGGATATACTTACAGCGTTGAATCCGGTTCGGTTATTTCTGTTGTGATAAGAGGGCCCCAATCGGTTGTTGAAAGTCTTAAAGCCTCCGATTTCTATGCATATGCCGATCTTAGCGAGAGATCGCCCAGCTCCGATACCGCCCCGATATCGGTTACGTGCATAAATGAAGAATATTCCGGACAGATTGATATCATATCCCAGAAATATGACTATGTAACAATGTCCATTGATAATAAAATAAGCAAAGAGGTAGCACTCTCGTTTGAATATACCGGCACCCCTTCAAACGGTTATGTTGTAGGAAATGTCGGAATATCACCGACGGCGATCACCGTAACGGGCGCCGAGACTACGATCAATACAATATCTTACGCCAAACTTACCTACGATGTATCTGATCTTACGGCGAGTGTTAATGACACTATTACGCCCGTATTTTACGATTCGGACGGTAAAGAAGTCGATACTTCGCTTCTGGAACTCAGTAGATCGAACGTGCAGGTAAGCATAGAGATACTTCCTTCCAAGTCCGTTCCGATCACATTTGCAGTAAGCGGGGAACCTGAAGAAGGATATATTGTAACGGGTTATATACCCAGCTTTAAAGAGGTTGTGATCGCGGCAGAAGGAAGCCTGCTTGAAGCTATCACATCGATAGATATTCCGAGCGGAATTATCGATGTGACCGGACTTACGGAAAGTGAGACGATAACGGTTTCGCTTGTAAACTATCTCTCAAGCGGATATAAAATCGTTTCACCGGGTAAGGAATTCTCCGTTAAGGTTGAAATAGAACCTCAGGTTGAAAAGACCATTACCATTCCGTATGAGAGCGTCAAGGTAACCGGGCTTGACTCGGATTACACGCTTGAATTTGAGACCGAAAACGGTAGCAAATCAGAGCTTAATGTAGTTGTAAAAGGTGTTCAGGATGTTGTCGAATCTATTACAGCGTCGACTCTCGGAGCGACCATCGACCTCGAAGACAGACTTCCCGGTAAATATTCGCTCAGAGTTGCATTCAACTCGGCAGATGATTATGTTATCGAAGATTCATATTTTGTAAGCATAGTTATCAAGAATCCCGAGGAGGAAACAACCGCCGAAAACGGGAGTGGGACCGAAATCGAAAACGGTGAAACGAATGAGGACGAAAGCGGTGAAGATGAGACGATATTAGAAAACGAAATCTCGGAGAGCGAAACGGAAACCAACGCCGCTGCCACCGATGAGGGAGAGGTTGAGGTGCTGTCTTAAAGCGCTTCCAATACAGTCTCGGAAGGATAACACATAATGAGCAAGACAGTTGATATTGTAATTCCGATATATAAGCCGGGTACGGAATTTATCAAAGTTCTGGGAAGGCTTAATGCTCAGAGTTATAGAATTAATCGGATTATTTTAATAAATACGGATAAAGAGTTTTTTGACGATGACAAGTATCTTATCTATCCCAATATCGAGGTTCATCATATAACTCATGATGAATTCGACCATGGTAAAACACGGCAGATGGGCATGGATATGTCCGATGCGGACTATGTCCTTATGATGACGATGGACGCCGTTCCGGCCGACAGGAATCTTGTTGCAAGACTTGTAATGGCGCTTGACAAAGAAAAAGTTGCCGTAGCATATGCAAGGCAGCTTCCGAAGCAGGGCTGCAATTATGTTGAGCGTGTAACACGCAATTACAATTATCCCGACAGGAGCAGACTGAGCAGTGCCGCAGACATTGATAAAATAGGTATCAAAGCGATTTTTTGTTCGGATGCCTGCGCTATGTATAACCGAAGGATACATAACGAGCTCGGCGGTTTTAACGAGCGAATGATCCTTAACGAAGATATGGTATATGCACATAAGGCTCTTATGGCCGGATACAGCATATTTTATAATGCAAAGGCTCGTGTCTATCATTCTCATAATTATACGCTTAAGGAGCAGTTTTCGAGGAATTTTGATATAGGTGTAAGTCATGCTGTCAATTCGGAAATATTTCTCAATATAAGCTCGGAGTCGGAAGGCTTACGGATGATCAACAGCGTTGTGGTAAGTCTTGTGAAAAAAGGCAGATTATTTGATGTGGTATATGTGTATATACAGAGCGCCGTCAAATTCTTAGGGTACCTGCTCGGCAAGAATTACAGACTGCTTCCCCGGGAGTATGTCAGAAAGATTTCGATGAATAGAAATTATTGGGAATAGGCTTAATAGTTTTTAACAACTAATAATCAAAGTGGAATGGTATTATCATGATCAGGAAGAATCAGAGACATCTTAATAAACTTCATGTGTTCATGGATATCTTGATAATAATCGGCTCATACCTTCTTGCCTGGGCGATCAAGTTTGAGGAGGCCTTATTTAAGCAGGATTTTTCAAGAGTTGATATCAAGATTTATGTAATTACACTTGTTGTAATCGTACCTGCTTTTATTATATTGTATGCATTGTTTGGACTGTATGCTCCCAAGAGGACGCACGGCCCGATGTATGAATTGTGGAGCATTGTAAGGGGAGACGCGCTCGGAATAGGTATTCTCGTATTGGTATTATACCTTGCCAAGATCGTCGATTATTCCAGAACAATGCTTTTTATTTTTGCGGCAATAGATATCGGCCTTGAGATAATCGCAAGAGTTTTTCTCAGAAAAGTCCTAAGAAGCCTTAGAAAGAAAGGGTTTAACCAGAAGCACATCCTTCTGGTCGGATACAGCAGAGCGGCAGAAAGTTACATCGACAGGATCATATCAAATCCTCAGTGGGGTTATCATGTGCTCGGTATTCTGGATGATAATGTCCCTGAAAATACCAAGTACAGAGGCGAGAGGATCATCGGTAAAGTATCGGAGCTTGAGAAGACGATCAGAGGAAATGATTTGGACGAGGTTGTCATAACGCTCGGACTTGCCGAATATGACAAGCTTGAGAGCGTTGCGAACATCTGTGAAAAGCAGGGCGTGCACACCAAATTCATTCCGGATTACAATAATATAATTCCTACAAAGCCTTTTATTGAGGATGTGCAGGGCCTCCCGGTCGTAAACATACGTAATGTTCCTCTTACCAATTCGGGTAACCGTTTTGTGAAGAGAGCGATGGATCTTGTGATCGGAAGCATCGCACTTGTTATATTTTCTCCGGTAATGTTGATCACAGCAATACTGGTAAAATGCTCATCCCCCGGAAAAATAATATATAAACAGGAAAGAGTCGGCCTCCACAGTAAGACTTTCAATATGTACAAATTCCGTTCCATGGCGGATAAGAAGGACGGAAGCGACATTACGGGCTGGACGGTTAAGGAAGATCCGAGAGTTACCAAGGTCGGCAAATTCATCCGTAAGACGAGTATTGATGAACTTCCCCAGTTGATCAATGTGATCAAGGGAGATATGAGTCTTGTCGGTCCGAGACCCGAAAGACCTATCTATGTCGAGAGATTCAAAGAAGAGATTCCCAGATATATGGTCAAGCACCAGGTAAGACCGGGTATGACGGGATGGGCGCAGATAAACGGACTCAGAGGTGATACTTCCATCAGCAAGCGGATCGAGTTTGATATATACTATATCGAAAACTGGAGTTTCGGATTTGATATGGAAATACTGTTCGGTACGGTATTCAAAGGGTTCGTAAACAAGAACGCATATTAAAAGGATTTGCAGGCAAGAACTTATTTTATGAGGATTTAACGATGGCTAATTTCAGAGATTTTGATGATGAATATGATTATGACGGATTGGACGATAAGCACGAGGAAATGTCCATACGCGAGAAGTATGCGCATAAAGAGGCCGAATCCCACAGTAAGACACGCAGATCCACCAAAGGACGGGTGCGCCTTCGCCCCTGGGTTAAAGCCTTGCTTATCGGATTTGAGATCATTGTGGTAGGCATTCTTGTAGTCATTCTTCTTGTTGTGAATAAAATTTCGCAGATTGAGATCCAGCCGATAAATGAGGATGTTGTGATAACCAGGAACGAGGATATCAATGAAGATACGGTGGAAGTTCTCAAGGGCTATCGTAATATTCTGCTGGTCGGTATTGATGCGAGAGACAACAGAGCGGCAATGCTCACCAAAAAGGAAGAAAACCATGCCGATACGATGATCGTTGCAAGCATCAATCAGGATACCGGTGATATCAAGCTTGTTTCACTTTACAGGGATACGCTTCTTGAGATACCTAAATGTGACGGGCAGGACGGATATGAGTATAACAAAGCGACGGAGTCGTATTTCTATTATGGTCCCGAGTCAACCATCAGTATGTTCAACAGGAATTTTGATCTTGACATAGAGGACTATGTCATCGTTAACTGGAAAGCACTTATAGATATCGTAAATGCTGTGGGCGGGATCGATATTGAAATAAATGATATCGAGCTCTACTGGCTTAATGCATATCTTGTGGATACCAGCGTAAACACAGGTGTAAGCTATACAGAGGTACCCACAAGCGGATATGTACATCTTGACGGTATACAGGCTACCGCATACTGCAGGATCAGATACGGTGGCGGAAGCGATTACAGAAGAACCGAAAGGCAGAGAGATGTTATTCAGCTGGTGATCAATAAAGCCAAGTCCATGTCACCGACCGCGCTTTATGATGCGGCCAATGCCATTATAAAAAATGTTGCGACATCTCTGGAATTGTCTGAACTTTACGAGATCTCACAGCATATCACATCATACAATTTTGCGGACAGCAGCGGATTCCCTTTTGAATTTGAGCCTATTTCGCACCCTGTATACAATGACTCTCTTGTTCCGGCCAATCTTGAGTCAAATGTTACAGCACTTCATAAGTTCCTCTTTGGAACCGAGAATTATGTGCCTTCCAATACGGTATCAAGTATCAGTGATTACATCATTACCATTACGGGAGTGGACCAAAAGCAGGAATAGCACCCTTAGGCGGCATGGTAAATGCTTGCTTGAATATATCCGTGCACTATGCTAGAATATATCGTCCGACATTAACTATTTTTATAAGGAGACAATATGAGAACTTATTTGGTAACAGGCGGAGCGGGTTTTATAGGATCCAATTATATTCACTATATGTTCAGAAAATACGGTGATACCATCAGGATCATTAATGTGGACTGCCTTACATATGCAGGCAACCTTGAGAATCTTAAGGACATCGAGAATAATCCCAATTATACCTTTGTTAAGGCGGATATCTGCGATAAAGAGGCGATTGATGCAATCTTTGCACAGAATGAGATCGACAGAGTTGTTCATTTTGCAGCTGAGAGTCATGTTGACCGTTCCATAAGGAATCCCGAAGTATTCGTGCAGACCAATGTTCTCGGTACCGCTGTAATGCTTAATGCGGCTAAAAAGGCCTGGGAGAACGAGGACGGTTCATATAAGGAGAATAAGAAATTCCTTCATGTATCAACGGATGAGGTATACGGTTCTCTTCCCGATGATGATACGGCTTTCTTCTATGAGACCAGTAAAATCGATCCTCACAGCCCCTATTCGGCCAGCAAGGCATCTTCGGATATGCTTGTAAAGGCATATATAGATACATATCATTTTCCTGCAAATATTACCAATTGCAGCAACAATTACGGGCCTTACCAGTTCCCCGAGAAGCTTATTCCGCTTATAATCAATAACGCATTAAACGGCAAGAAGCTTCCTGTATACGGCGACGGTAAGAATGTAAGAGACTGGCTCTATGTAGACGATCATGCCAAGGCCATCGATATGGTTCAGGAGCAGGGTGTACTTGGCGAGAGATATAATATCGGCGGACATAATGAGAAGCAGAATATCGAGATAATCAAGATAATCCTTGAGACTTTAAATGAGATGCTTCCCGATTCGGATCCCCGTAAGGCCGCTATCAACGAGAATCTTATAACATATGTTACGGACCGTAAAGGTCATGACAGGAGATATGCGATTGCCCCCGACAAGATCAAGGAGGCAGTCGGCTGGTATCCCGAGACAATGTTTAAGGACGGGATCAGGCTCACGATAAAATGGTATTTCGAGCATGAAGACTGGATGAAGAATGTTACAAGCGGTGATTACCAGAAGTATTATACCGATATGTATGCAGGTAAATGATCGCAACATTCTCATATTAGTGTTTTGCAAACGATCATAAGATTAGGAGGATCCAAATGAAGGGTATTGTGCTAGCCGGAGGATCCGGCACCAGATTATATCCGCTTACCAAAGCGATTTCCAAGCAGATCATGCCTGTATATGACAAGCCGATGATCTATTATCCCCTGTCAACGCTTATGCTTGCAGGGATAAGAGAAGTGCTTGTTATTTCTACGCCCAGGGATCTTCCTGTATTTGAGGAACTTCTCGGTGACGGCTCACAGCTTGGTATGAGCTTTTCCTATGCCGTACAGGAGACGCCCAGAGGACTTGCGGATGCATTTATCGTAGGTGCTGATTTTATCGGTGATGATAATGTTGCTCTTGTTCTCGGAGATAATATCTTCTATGGTCAGAGCTTTTCGAAGGTACTCAAAGCCGCAGCAGCAAGAACAAGCGGCGCTACCATATTCGGTTATTATGTTAAGGATCCCAGAGAATATGGTGTTGTTGAATTTGATGAAAACGGCAAAGCGATCTCCATCGAAGAGAAGCCTGCCAATCCTAAGAGCAACTATGCTGTACCCGGACTTTACTTCTATGACAACGATGTTGTCGAGATCGCCAGGAATGTTAAGCCATCAGCAAGAGGCGAGATAGAGATAACAACCGTTAACAATACATATCTTGAGCGCGGAGATCTCTATGTCGAGACACTCGGAAGAGGGTTTGCATGGCTTGATACAGGTAATCACGATGCGCTTCTTGATGCTGCGGATTTCGTAGCTGCATTCCAGAAGAGACAGGGATTATATATTTCATGCATCGAAGAGATAGCATACAAGAGAGGCTTTATTGATAAGGGCCAGCTCCTTAAGCTTGCGGAGCCTCTTATGAAGACCGCATACGGCAAATACCTCGTGGATGTTGCAAACGGTTTATAAAAGGGAGAAACAATGGGACAGATAAATGTTACTACCTGTGAAATAGAGGGACTTAAGGTGATCGAGCCCAAGGTGTTCGGAGATGAAAGAGGATACTTCTTCGAGTCCTATAATTATAACGATTATAAGGCAGCAGGGATTGATATGGAGTTTGTACAGGACAATCAGTCCGCATCCAAGAGGGGCGTGCTGAGAGGCCTTCATTTTCAGAAGGAATTCCCTCAGGATAAGCTTGTCCGTGTTATAAGAGGAGAGGTTTTTGATGTTGCCGTAGATCTGAGAAAGGGCTCAAAGACCTTCGGTAAATGGTTCGGAGTCGTACTTTCCGAGGAGAACAAGAAGCAGTTTTTTATTCCGAAGAATTTTGCGCACGGATTCCTTGTACTTTCCGATTATGCGGAATTCGCATATAAGTGTACCGATTTCTATCATCCCAATGATGAGGGCGGACTTATCTGGAATGACCCCGATATCGGTATAAAATGGCCGCTTCAGGACGGCGTGGAACTTGTATTTTCCGATAAGGACACCAAGTGGCCAACGATCAAAGAGGCATTTTAGTAATAAAGGATATAAGGAATACTGATATACATGAACAGTAAACTGGCTAATTTTCAGAAATATAAACCGCTTCTTTCGGAGCTGGTTACAAGAGATGTCAAAATTAAATATCGTCGTTCTGTTCTTGGAGTTTTGTGGACGCTGTTGAATCCGCTTCTTATGATGATAGTGCTTTCGATAGTATTTTCCAATCTTTTCAAATTCAACGTAGACAACTATCCGCTGTATTTACTAAGCGGACAGGTTGTCTTTAACTTTTTTTCGGAGTCGACGACCGCAGGCATGAACGCAATCCTGATGAATGCGCCCCTTATCAAAAAGGTTTATGTTCCTAAGTATATGTTCGTAATGTCCAAAACGGCATCGATCGCGGTCAATTTGCTTGCCGCAACGGCTTCGCTTGTTATAGTAATGCTTTTTACCAGAGCGGAACTTCATCTTACAATGCTCTTGTCTTTTATCCCCATTGTGATGCTCGTGATATTCTGTTTCGGTCTGGGTCTTATCCTTGCGACTTTCGCTGTTAAATTCAGGGATATTGTTCATCTCTACACTATATTTACGACAGTTGTTATGTATCTCACCCCGGTAATCTATCCGATGGATATCCTGCCGAAGTGGGTCAGCGTGATCGTGAAGATAAATCCTTTGACAAGTATAATAACGATGTTCAGGGATTTTACCATATACGGTTCCATACCCGGTGTATTCACCTGGGTGATGACCATTATTCCGGCACTTGTTGTGTTGGCACTCGGATGTCTGGTGTTCTACAAACACCAGGATGAGTTTATTTTGTATGTTTAGGAGTTCGTTATGAACGATATCATCATCTCTGTTGAGGGAGTTTCGATGCGGTTCAATCTTGCGAGAGAGCGCGTCGACAGTTTAAAAGAATATGTTGTTCGTGCGATTAAGGGTAAGCTCCAGTATGATGAATTCTGGGCACTTAAGGACGTTTCTTTTCAGGTGGAAAGAGGCGACTCCGTCGGACTTGTGGGACTTAACGGAAGCGGCAAGAGTACGATGCTCAAAATTATCGCCGGAGTATTAAAGCCTACTAAGGGTAAACTGATCGTCGGTGGAAACGTTGCTCCTCTTATAGAACTCGGTGCGGGATTCGATCCCGACCTTACCGGAAGGGAAAATATTTTCCTTAACGGCGCACTGCTCGGGCGGAGCCACAAAGAAATGGAAGACTCATATGATGATATAGTTGACTTTGCGGAAATGCATGATTTTATGGATGTTCCCGTTAAGAACTATTCGTCCGGAATGCTTTCAAGACTTGCCTTCTCGATCGCTACCGCAGGAGAAGCGGATATACTGATAGTCGATGAGGTGCTTGCAGTCGGAGATTTCAGATTCCAGCAGAAATGTGAGAAAAGAATCGGAAATATGAAGGACAGGGGAACGACAATCCTTTTTGTATCCCATAATATCGACCAGGTTAAGCAGGTTTGTAATAAGGCTATATGGCTTAGCGAAGGCGTAGTGAAGATGAACGGAAGCAGCGAAGAAGTTTGCGATGCTTACGATAAAAGATGATCGGCGGTAAAACCTGCCGGGATGATCGGTGATAAAAGCTGAGCGTAAAATATACTGACTCAGCGTGTGAGAGCAGATATGAGATTTGGAAAAAAGACGATTATTATTTTAATATTGGTATTTATAGCGTCATGCGTCGGAGGCTTTTTCTATGCAAATATAAGGCGTGATAAAGCACTTTATGACGATACGAAATACGACAGAAGCAGTTTGACCGATAACTTCGCGGTGTATGAAGGCAATGATTACTCCTTCACATTTACCTGTGAGATGAACCGTTTAAGAGGTATTAAAGGCGTGTTTGCCTGTCCCGGTGAAACAAACGGATATTTATATTACAGTATTTCATCAACTTCAGGAGAGGTGCTGGGTGAGGGCAGGGTCAAGATTTCTTCTCTTAAATCAGGGCGCTTTACTTTCCTTGGTTTTAAAGAGATTAAGGAGTCCGCAGGTAAGGATTTTACGATTACGCTAAGCTGTGATCACAGCGAAGACAATCCGGTTATGGTTAAGTTCGTGCCGGACTCGTCTGTGCCGGGCTTTTGCTATACATATCTTGAGTGGAGTCTTACAAATATGATCATGTTTGTATTTTGTATTGCTTTCCTCACCGTATTTGTTTTCGTACTGATCAAAATATTCCGAAAGTAGGTGTCTTGATTGAGCTTTAAAGACAAGCTTAGAGAAGCGTATATTTCCGTGAAACGAGGAGGCTTACCCCTACTTGTTTTGAAGACTTCTGCCAAAATATCCGGACACCGCAATCTTCCCTATGACAGGTGGCGCAAATTCTATGAGCCGTCTTCCAAACAACTGAAAAATATGAAGCCCGCTCAAAAGGGCAGCGGCAATGATGCCGGCGGCAGTTCGCTTAAGAGCGAACGGCCTTTTTTTACTGTTATGCTTCTGTGTGAAAACGCTTCGGATGTTGAGATCGGAAGGACTGTGAATTCAATAGAAGAGCAGGTTTGCAGGGATTTTAATATTTTATATTATAAGGACAGAAGCGAGATGCCGGATTTAAAGAACGATCATATCGTGATCGTTACTGCCGGCGATGAGCTCAGAAAGGATGCGCTTTATGAACTGTCCTCTCTTCTTATGAGAAAGCCTGATTACAGCGCTGTGTACTGCGATGAGGATTTCTATGACAGCGACAGAAAGCGTAAGATATCCCCACTCTTTAAGCCTGATTATTCGCCGGATTATCTTATGAGCTGCAATTACATCAGGTCGCTTCTGATGGTAAAACGCAGCCTGTTTGAGGCGTGCGGGGGATTTGATGCGGACTGTTCCATGCCTGCGTCGATGTATGATCTTATTCTGAAATGCAGTGAGAAGGCCGGTAAAATATATCATATCGACAAGTGCTTAAATACGATCAAGAGTACAGCCGTGCTTAAGGAAGCGGATACTCCGGAGAATACGGCTATGTGCAAAGATGCGCTTTTAAGGCATCTTTCCAGACTTAATATCCATGCGGATGTCGAGGTTAATGAATATAAGACGAGCGGATTTTATACAAAGGGATACTCGCTCAGATACGATGTCGATGAAGACGAGCTGATATCAATAGTTATACCGAATAAGGATCATATTGACGATCTGGCGGCCTGCATTGAGTCCATTCATAAACAGGATTATGAGAATTATGAAATCATCATAGTTGAGAATAATTCCGTTGATGACAGGACTTTTGAGTATTACGAGACGATCGGGCAGACTGACCGCAGGATCCGCGTATTAAAGTATGAGGAGAACGGCGCAGGCGGAATAAGGCCGGAATTTAACTATTCCAAGATCAATAATTACGGTGTTAGATCAGCGCGAGGCGAGTATGTACTGCTTCTTAACAACGATACCTGTATGATCTCGCACGATGTTCTAAGGCAACTTGTGGGTCCTATGTGCAGGAATGAAGTGGGAATTGTCGGTGCAAAGCTTATGTTTGATGATGATACTTTGCAGCATGCGGGTGTGCTGCTCGGGCCGGGAGGCGGCGCGGCACACGCATTTTATAAGCAGGATGCGAAGGAGGCGCTGTACATGAACAGAAATAATCTTACTCAGAATTATTCGGCGGTTACGGCGGCCTGCCTTATGGTTAAGAAGGATTTGTATGATATGGTCGGCGGCTTTGAAGAAGCGCTTCGCGTGGCTTATAACGATGTTGATTTCTGCCTTAAAATACGCGATCTCGGAAAACTTGTAATATATAATCCGAATGCTGTATTATATCATTATGAGTCCAAATCCAGAGGCGCGGATGATATGAGTGAAGAAAAACGTGCCAGATTCGAGCAGGAGAAAACTTATCTTCTTGGCAAATGGAGTGAATGCTTTGCAAGAGACCCTTATTACAATATCAATCTTACAAGGGATTTTGCGGATTTCGGGCTCAGAGAAATAAGGTAAGATCGTTTACGGGAGATAACTATGGGACACATAGGTAACGCCATTAATACATTGAAATCATACGGTATTAAAGCCTTTGTTAAGAAAGAGGTCAACAGTCTCAGATATAATCGTTTTACGATCAGAAAGCGTATGACGGTGATCCTTAAAGCATCGATGAATGATGCTAAGCTTGAAAAGGAAAGAAGTCTTTCAGGTTTACCCCAAACCGATATGATCTTAAGCATCCTTACGCCTGTATATAACACGCCCGAGGATCTTCTTACGCAGATGATCGAAAGCGTTAAGGCTCAGACCTGCCCTTATTGGCAGCTTTGTATCGCCGATGGCAGCGATGATGAGCATGCTTATGTCGGCGAGATCATAAGAAAGTATTCTGCTTGCGATTCGAGAATCGTATATAAGCACCTGGATAAAAACACGGGAATATCCGGAAATACCAATGAGTGCGCAACGCTTGCAAGCGGTGATTATATTGCGCTTTTGGATCATGACGATCTGCTCCATCCGTCTGCGGTTTATGAGACTATCAAGGCTTTTGCCGACAAAGCGCAGCTGACATATACTGACGAGGCCACATTTTCAGGGAATATCGGGCATGTTATCGATATCAATCTAAAGCCTGCATTTTCTCCGGATACGATCCTTGGAAATAATTACATATGTCATTTTACAGCCTTTACGAGAAAACTCTTTGACGAATGCGGCGGATTCAGAAGCGAGTGCGACGGAAGTCAGGATCACGATATTATTCTCAGGATTACGAATATACTCATGGCGAGAGGCGAGACGCTTTCTATCCGTCACATCCCCGAAGTGCTCTATTTCTGGAGGGTTCACGCCAGCTCCGTATCTGCAGGTATTGAAGCTAAGACATATGCGATAGATGCCGGGATCAGAGCAGTCTGCGATGCGGTGAAAAGCCGAGGCGAAGAGGTGACGGTGGTTTCGACTCCGGTGAATCCGACGATCTACAAGGTGATCTATCCGATCAAGGATTCGCCTAAGGTTTCGATTATAATCCCCAATAAGGATTCTGCCGAAATGCTAGGTAAAATGCTTGATTCGATGCAGAAAACCGATTACGATAATTACGAGATAATAATTGCCGAGAACAATTCATGTGAGCCTGCGACCTTTGAATTATATGATACGCTGCGGGAAAAAGGCGTTAAGATCATTACGGTTTCGCAGGACAGTTTCAATTATTCACAGCTTATTAACGAGGGTGTTAGAGCGGCAGGCGGTGAATATCTCCTGCTTCTCAACAATGATATGGAGATCATCACCCCCGAATATATGCGTGAAATGCTCATGCTTGCAATGCAGCCGCACATAGGCGCCGTCGGTGCAAAACTTCTGTATGCAAATAGCCTTGTGCAACACTGCTTTCTCATAACGGGCTGCGGTCCTCACCATGTAGCTGTAAATGCACAGCAGGGCAAGCCTGACAGTGATAACGGTTACCTCGGTAAAATAGCCTTTGTTCAGGATGTTTCGGCCGTTACAGGTGCATGCCTTATGGTAAGCAAAGCCGATTATCTCGCAGTTGGCGGAATGGATGAAAAGCTTCCCGTTGCATACAATGATGTGGATTTCTGCCTGAAGCTTAAAGCGCTCGGAAGATACAATGTATACACCCCTTTTGCAAAGCTCTATCATTACGAATCAGTAAGCAGAGGGCTTGATATGAATGAGAGCAAACGCGCAAGACTTGACGCGGATGCCGAATATATGCGAAATAAATGGGGTGAGCGCATCGAGGATGAATTTTATCATAAGTATTTCGATAAGTTCAGGCCTTACGAAATCGCCACTGTGAAGTATTTGAAAAACAGCGTGTATCAGACGCGGCAACAGATATAACCGGGACGGTATTATATATGGCACTTAAGAAATCGACTATAATTGCATATTATGTTCGTTATGGTATGAAGGGCCTTATTCACAAGGTTTTGGAACGCCGTAAAATGTCCAAAGTCTACTATGCATACAGAAATAATGAGGACAGTTTCTTTGGAACGGAGAGGCACTTAAAGGGCGGAGCAGAGTCGGGCCTTAAGAGTAAAGGTCCCAAAATAAGCATTCTGATGCCTGTTTTCGATCCGAACGAGGAAGCGTTTACCGATGCACTTATGAGCGTTAAGAAACAGACTTACCGTAATTACGAGCTTTGCATAAGCGATGGAGGAAATGCCCGTTTTAAGCACTGCGTGGATGCGATATTCGGCGATGACAAAAGGGTTAAATACAGCGCATCAGATAAGCCTCTCGGAATATCAGATAATTCCAATGCTGCAAGAAACCTTGCAACAGGCGAATATATTGCGCTTTTTGATCATGATGACATACTGGAGAGCAACGCGCTTATGGAAATGGCGGCCAAAGCTATCAATGATAATTATGATATGATCTATTCCGATGAGGATAAGGTCAATTCCAAACTTACCAGGTATTACAAGCCTTATTACAAGCCGGATTTCAACCTTCCTCTTCTTTTATCGAATAACTACATCTGTCATTTTACGATGATAAAGAGCAGGCTCTTTGATATGGTCGGGGGCTTTCGGAGCGAATATGACGGGGCGCAGGACTACGATCTTTTTCTGAGGGTCGCCGGCGCAACGAACAGAATAGGGCATATTCCGCTGATACTTTATCACTGGAGAGATTCCGAAGCTTCCACCTCCGCAAATCCCTTTAACAAGGAATATGCGTACAAGCGCGGATTACTTGCGCTTAAGGATTATTTTAAGAGTAAGAAGGTTAAGGCACTTGTGACCGAACTTGACGATCCCGGCTATTATCATGCGAGATATCAGGGTAAAGTATCGAATGCCTATATGGAGTATTCTTTTATTCCGAGCGTAAATATGACCGGCGATGAAAAGGTTGCCCTGCTTCAGGATGCCGTAATGTACGGTGCTGACGTGGTTATTCCGAGGCTTGTTAGAAAGGGCAAATACGCATATAATGGAGTGGCATCTTCCGGCGATGTGAAGACACTTTCAATTGCAGGTAAACCGGCATATCTGAGAGGACCTTTCAATATGGCGATCAGCTCGCTTAGGGTGTGTGAAGCGCCCGATGACTATGTATTGGTCAAAAACAGTAAGATTAAGAATTTTACGGAGGGTAAGCGAAGCAATCTTAAAATGTACTATGACGGGCAGATAACCCTTGATATCAGTAAAATATCCAAATGAGGAGAAATAAGGCATGAGCAGAGTAACGGTTGTAATACCCAACTATAACGGAGAAAAGTACATAAAAAGGTGTCTTACGGCACTTACGAAGCAGAGCTTTAAGGATTTCGATGTGATTATTGTTGACAATGATTCCGAAGATGAATCGATGAAGCTTGTTGACAAATATTCATCGCAGCTTCATATTACGAAGATCTATCTTGATAATAATTACGGCTTTTCGAGAGCGGTAAATGAAGGGATCAAGGCTTCGACAAGCGAGTATGTGATCCTTTTGAATAATGATGCATATGCGGCAATGCGTTTTATAGAGAATCTGTATATTGCAATAAGTGCCGATGAAAGCGTGTTTGCGGCGCAGGCTCTTATGCTTCAGGAAGCCAATCACAATCTGATCGACTCTGCGGGCGATGTATTCCTTCCGATGGGCTGGGCATGGTCTCCGAAGAGGGATAAGGTTTATCGCGGACATATGAAGGACAGAGAGATCTTCTCTGCCTGTGCAGGTGCCGCGATCTACCGCAAATCCGTGTTTGAGGAGATAGGTTATTTTGATGAGGCTTTCTTTGCATATCTAGAGGATATGGATATTTCGTACAGAGCGAGACTTGCAGGTTACAAATGCGTCCTTGCGTCTGAGTCCAAGGTTCTTCATGTCGGCAGCGGTGCATCCGGCTCACGGCACAATTCCTTTAAAGTCGGCCTTGCAGCGCGTAATTCAATGCTCGTTATGTACAAGAATATGCCTCTTTGGCAGATAATGTTCAACCTACCCGTTATATTTATGGGATTTGTGATCAAGGCTGCATACTTTGCCGGGAAGGGGCTTGTAAGGGAGTATGTGCACGGCATTATGGGAAGCCTTACCAAGATGATGAGCGTTAAGAAAACCGCCGCTTCCACGGATGATTATTCAAGGCTTCAGAAGCAGATATGGGCGAATCTGTTTAAGATATTTTAGAGCGGGCCGCCTCAAATTATCTGATGAATTTTACACGAAAATATGGTAAAATATCTAATTGGTGTATAGCACGTATGCTTAAAAATATTTATGTGAAAGGAAGTATGCATTATGTCTTATATGGAAGTTTATGAAAAGTGGTGTAACGATCCTTATTTTTCAGAGGAGACGAGGAGCGAGCTTAAGAGCATCGCGGGTAATGACAAAGAGATTGAGGACAGATTCTATACCGAACTTGAATTCGGTACCGGTGGTCTTCGTGGAGTTATAGGTAACGGAACCAACAGAATGAACATATATACAGTTCGTAAGGCAACACAGGGTCTTGCAAACGAGATTATCAAGAATAACGGTCAGTCGAAGGGCGTTGCGATCGCTTATGATTCGAGAAGAATGTCACCCGAATTTGCGGATACCGCAGCACTTTGCCTTAACGCTAACGGTATCAAGTCATATGTTTTCCCTTCCCTCAGACCTACTCCCGAGCTTTCTTTTGCACTCAGAACTCTCGGATGTATAGCAGGTATCGTTGTAACGGCCAGCCACAACCCGCCTGAATACAACGGTTATAAAGTATACTGGGAGGACGGCGCACAGATTACACCTCCTTATGATGTTGAGATCATTTCTGAGGTAAGAGCAATAAACGATTGGAACAGCGTCAAGACAATGGATAAGGACGAGGCTGTCAAGGCAGGCTTATACAATGTTATTGGCGAAGATATCGACGACAAATATATGGCAGCCCTTAAATCACAGGTTATTAACGGTGATGTTATCAAAGAGATGGGTGATAAAATGACCATCGTATACACTCCTCTTCACGGTACGGGTAATATCCCCGCAAGACGAGTTCTTAAGGAAGTCGGATTTACCAATGTTATCGTAGTTCCCGAGCAGGAGAAGCCTGATGGCAATTTCCCTACCGTAGGCTATCCCAATCCTGAGGATCCCAAGGCATTTGCTCTTGCGCTTGCTCTCGGTGAGAAGGAGAATGCAGATCTCGTTCTTGCAACGGATCCCGATGCGGACAGACTCGGTGTATATGCCAAGGATTCCGCAACAGGCAAATATATGTCATTTACAGGAAATATGAGCGGAATGCTTATTGCCGAATATATTCTTTCCCAGCGTAAGGAAAAAGGTCTTATTCCTTCCAATGGTGCGCTTGTTAAGACGATCGTTTCAACCAATCTTGCCGATGTTATCGCTAAGGAGTATAACCTTAAGCTTATTGAGTGTCTTACCGGATTCAAGTATATCGGTGAGCAGATCAAGCTCTTTGAGCAGAATAATACTTATGATTATCAGTTCGGTTTCGAGGAGAGCTACGGATGTCTTGTAGGAACTCATGCAAGAGATAAGGATGCGATCGTTGCCGTACTTATGCTTTGTGAGGCTGCCGCTTTTTACAAGAAGCAAGGAATCACTCTCTGGGATCAGATGCAGAATATTTACAAAAAGTACGGATATTTTAAGGAGACACAGGTAGCGATCACCAAGAAGGGTATAGAAGGAAGTGCTCAGATTGCTGCACTTATGGACAGACTTCGCAGCGACTATCCTACCGAGATCGGTGGTCTTAAGGTTAATGCCGTAAGAGACTACAAGTTCGATACCATTAAGGATATGACAACGGGTGAGGTTAAGCCTACCGGACTTCCCAAGTCAAACGTTCTCTATTATGATCTTGCGGACAATTGCTGGTGTTGTGCAAGACCTTCGGGAACAGAGCCCAAGGTTAAGTTCTACATGGGTGTTGCAGGTACAAGTCTTGAGGATACAGAGAAGAAACTTGAGAACCTCAAGAATGCAATGATGGAGATCGCAGGCGAGTAATCACTGCAAATATCAGGTATGCTATATATGAGAGGCGGATCTTTCACAGATCCGTCTCTTTTTTCAAAAAAGTATTACATTTATTACACACTTTGAACACAAATTACTACTATACTTGGTTTTGTCAGATGGGGACGCCCGTATGACATATTCAAAACCATAATCTGTTTTGAGCATACATTGTGAAAAGGAGATGTACATAAATGAACGAAGAATTTGAGAATCAGGAGACGAACGAGCAGCAGATGGCTGATCAGGAGACGTACACGCAGCAGAGCAGCGCGAAGTATTCAAATACATACGGAACATACAATACATATGAAATGCCTGAGAGTGAGAAGGCAAGACGCAAACGTGAAAGAATAGAAAGGAAAACAGCCAGGCAACTTGAAAAGAGCAGCCGCCCCAAAAAGAACTGGGCAGGCAGAATTGCGATCGGCATTACGAGCGCGGTGGTACTTGGTGCGGTGGCAGGTGCTACTTTCTTCGGAGTTAACTATGCAGGGAATTTGATCTTCCCGGCAATTTCATCAACCTCCGGTACAAGTACGGCGTCATCATCAAAAGAGAGTGAAGAAGATGTAAGCACGGTTTCATCAACAGTTGTATCGCAGACGATTAATACAACGGTATATGATGTATCGGATATGGTTGATTCGGTTATCAATTCAGTCGTTTCGATAAGCGGAACATCGGTTACGAGCGTAAATACTTTCTTCGGCACTCAGAAATATCAGTCAACAATAAGCGGATCGGGCTTTATCATCGGCACGACCGAGAAGGAACTTCTTATAGTTACGAATGCACACGTTGTAGAGGATCTGGAGAGCCTGTATGTTTCATTTTATGACGGAACCAAGCTTGAGGCATATATAAAGGGAACCAAGACAGACAGTGACCTTGCGGTTATTGCGGTTCTGTTATCCGATATTCCGAGTGATGCAACTTATTCGATCGCAACTATCGGTGATTCATCAAGTATCAAAGTCGGCGATGCGGCAATCGTTATCGGTAATTCGGCAGGTTACGGAATATCGGTTACGGCCGGTGTTATAAGTGCAACAGGTAAGTCTGTGACCAAGGACGAAGTAGTATACAGCGATCTTCTTCAGACCGATGCGGCCATTAACCCCGGAAACAGCGGAGGCGCTGTATTTAATGCAAACGGTGAAGTGATCGGTATCAGTTCGCTTAAACTTGTAGATACCAGCTATGAAGGAATGGGCTATGCCATCTCGATCTCTTCGGTAATGGATATAATCGAGGATCTCTCGCTTCAGGAGGCCAAGAAGGAATACTCCGATGACGAGAGAGGATATCTCGGAATTAACGGAATCACCATTACTTCGGATATATCAAATACTTACGGTTATCCTGTAGGCGTTGCCATTTCATACGTCGCATCGGGATTGTCCGCAGACGTTGCAGGTCTTGTAAAGAATGATATAATAGTATCACTTGATGGCATCACGGTTACAAGCTATGACGACCTGATTGAGACTTTGGCATATTACTTACCGGGCGATACTCTTGAGGTAGAATACTATCATATGGATGACGGCGACTACGTTCTTAAAACAACAACCGTAACTCTTTGTTCCAAGAGCGATGTTTCGTCGGCAAGCAGTGGCGGAAAGAGATAAATGAACATTTTGGTTGTAATGACCGGTGGAACCATCGGCAGCAGAGTAAATGATAATATTATAAGCCTGCAGGGAGTTTCTCCCTACAGGCTTATTGAATTGTATAAGTCGGCTTACAAGGCGGATGATATTTGTTTTGATGTGATCGAACCTTACACGGTTATGAGTGAAAACATGAGCCTGAATGTATATCCGCGTCTTATGAAAGCGGTCAAAGATGCTGTGGACGGGGTAACCAAATACGACGGTATCATAATCACGCATGGCAGTGACACGCTTCAATACACTGCTGCGTTTCTGTATTTTACAATGAGGAATATGGGGCTTCCGATCATGCTTGTCGCATCGAATTATGTGCTTGATGATGAGAGGGCAAACGGCCTTGCCAATATGGATGCGGCTGTGCGGTTTTGCCGTGAAAAGGGCAGCGGCGGAGTGTTCGTTCCGTACAGAAATAAAGACGGAGTAACCTACATTCACAGCGGAGGAAAGCTTCTCGAACATCTTACGGATGATGATGATCTCTATGATTATAAGGGCAGCGTATCAGATGAAATATATGATATACCGGACGAAATAGAGGAGGGGCGCGTGCTTATGCTTTTTGCGTATCCTTCGATGATATACCCTGTTTCCTTGCTTGAGAGCGGTAATGTTAAAGCGGTTATTCACAGAACCTATCACAGCGGCACTGTTTGCGGCGTGTCGCAGGAACTTAAGTCTTTTATGGAAGAGGCAGGCAAGAGGGACATCAAGGTTTACGTGCCGGCGATTCACGGCGAGACGGCTTATGAAAGCACGAAGATATACGATGAACTTGGAATGATAAGAAGCGACGAAGCTCCGATTTCTCTGTATGCAAGGCTTTGTCTAAAATACGGATCGAGGTAGATAGATGATATATACGGTTACTTTTAATCCTTCGATAGACTATATTGTTGAGGTGGACGATTATAAAGAAGGGCGCGTAAACAGGACTGATAAAGAGCTGTTTTATGCGGGCGGAAAGGGAATCAATGTTTCGATCGTTCTTAGGAATCTCGGCATTGATTCTACAGCGATCGGATTTATCGGTGGTTTCACCGGGGATGCCATAGAGTCTCTGCTGGCCCTAAATGGCATTAAAACGGATTTTATCCGCAGCGGCGGCGGTAATTCCAGGATCAACGTAAAAATGCGCACACGGGCGAAAACGGACGCACAGCAGGGTAACGATGCGAGCACGCAGCAGAGTGATGGTTGCTATACCGAGATAAACGGTATGGGACCGGACATCTCGGACATTGATATCAGGGCATTGTATGATAAGCTTTCAAGGCTTACGTACGGCGATTATCTGGTGCTTGCGGGGAGTATTCCATCTTCCGTTCCGAATACGATCTACAGGGATATTATGGACTTTCTCAAGGATAAGGGAGTTCGCATAATCGTGGACGCGACCGGGAAACTGCTTATGAATGTGCTGGAATATAAGCCTTTTCTCGTAAAACCCAATGACTTGGAACTTGGAGAAATCTTCTCGGTTTCCATAGATAATTATGATGACGCACTTATGTATGCCGGAAAGCTTCAGGATATGGGCGCCGAGAACGTGCTTGTTTCCATGGGAGATAAGGGCGCGGTGCTTCTTGCCGATAAAGGATATTCACATATGCCGCCTTCGGGCAGGGTCGTAAACCCTGTAGGAGCCGGTGATTCTATGGTTGCCGGCTTTATTGCCGGATGTATCGGGCACGAGAAAAACATTGATTATGAGGCTGCCCTTAAAATGGGGCTTTGCTGCGGCAGTGCCACGGCATTTACGGACCATCTTGCAGATCGTGCAATGATAGACGCTCTTATGAAAGAATTTTAAGAAAAACAATATAAAATACCACCGTAAAGGTGGCAACGCCTATTTGATTTTTTGGTATAATCAAATAGGCGTTTTATTTTAACTGAATAGTGCGTTGATTATCAGAAGGGCGGAAGTGTGAACTGTAAGCAGTATAAGCAGTTCAAGAACACTCCCCAGAAAACGAAGAAATCTGTTTGGTTTTCTGCACAGCGGCATGAGCTTTTGAATGTCAAGATAATTGCATATAACGATAACCGGAATGATGAGCGATATAAATACAAACATTCTTGCATATACGAGCAGGAGGCCTGTATATACTTTCATTTTAAGTTCTATCGACATATAGATTGCCAGCGCATAATACAGGGAAGATGCCAGCATATTGGGAATTGAGCCGCTTCTGAATCCGGGAGGCAGATATTTAATTCTTCTGTACAGATTACCGATACCGTCAAATGAAGACAAAGTGGCGGATTTTACCTGTGTGATGGAAGAGTATCGCATCTTCGGATCTAATGAGGTGCATCTCTTGATAATATTGGCGAATCGCGGATTACTGCTGATATTATGTGAGTATTCACCGTTTAGTAAAGTGTTTAACTAAAACTTCCCACACCCAAATGGTGTGCTGAGCCTTGAAAATTCAATATTTCA
>CAKZZH010000102.1 GCA_937885345.1 uncultured Lachnospiraceae bacterium
GGTCGATACAACAAAAACTTGTAAATGTCAACCTTAAATTGATGCGTTTATCCTATGATGTAAGTCCTATTGCTTGCATTTACATTTTCATTGTGCTAGAATTATTGTGCTTGTTTATATACAAGCAAAAAAATATAAGGAGGTTGTTTAGGAATGGACAACAACGCAGGAGTTAGTAAGGGTAAATCAATTGCATCTATGGCTTGCGGTATCGCAGGAATCGTCGGTTCTTTCGGATGGGGCGTCGGCCTTGTCTTAGCTATCGTAGCACTGGTACTCAGCAAGAAGTATGTTGAGGAAGCAGGCGCTGACAATGCTTTTTCTAAAGCCGGCAGAATTACAGGTATAATCGGTCTTATCCTTTCAGTTATCGGTCTTGTTGTATGTATCGCATGTGCAGCATGTACAGGTGCAGCAGCTTGTGCATCAGCAGCAGTAAACGGCTTTAGCCTTCAGTAATTTGAACCAATATTACATATGATCAAAACAGCCCTATGAATATAGGGCTGTTTTTTGGATGTTACATTTATGGACAACAACGATATCTATTCACAGCTGAATAATCCCGGATTAAAGCGGAATATTTCCATGCTTCTTGTCAATCACATTAACATCCTTCTGCTTAAGCATATCGAAAGCCGCAAGGACTCTGTCCTTGGTCTCCTCAGGTCTTATAACCTCGTCAACATATCCTCTGCTTGCCGCAAAATAAGGATTCATAAACTTCTCTTCGTATTCACCGATTGCCGCTTCCCTTGCTGATGCAGGGTCCTCGGAAGCTTCTATTTTCTTGCCGGCGATAATGTTAACTGCACCCTCTGCACCCATTACCGCAATCTCGGCAATCGGCCATGCATATACAATATCTGCGCCAAGTCCTTTACAATCCATGCCGATATAAGCGCCGCCAAAAGCCTTTCTCACAATAACGCAGATGCAGGGTACCGTTGCTTCACCGTATGCGTATAGTATCTTTGCGCCGTGCCTTATGATACCCGAATATTCCTGCCCTTTACCGGGAAGAAATGCGGGCACGTCAACAAGCGTAAGAAGCGGAATGTTAAACGCATCACAGAATCTTATAAAACGCCCTGCCTTGTCTCCGGAATTAAAATCCAACGAGCCTGCAAGATAATCCGGCTGATTGGCGATAATACCGATGCATTTGCCGTCCATTCTTGCAAAGCCGACAATTATATTCTTCGCAAAGTCCTTCTGCACTTCAAAGAAAGAATCCACATCTATCAGTTCTTCGATAACCTCATGCATATCGTATGAAATCTTGGGATCCGGACTTACGATGTCGCGAAGTCTCTTGCGATAATATTTCTTGCGCGAAGGCGCCTGATAGGGCGGCTCATCAAGATAGTTCTCGGGAAGGTATGAAAGAAGTTTCCTTACGCCTTCCAGACAGCTCTTATCATCGTCATATACAAAATGTGCAACACCACTGATCTCGGAATGTACCTGCGCACCTCCAAGCTCAGCCGTCGTTACAACTTCGCCGGTAACCTCCTTGATAACCTTCGGACCGGTGATGTACATCTGTCCGTTGTCCTTCGTCATAAAAATATAATCGCAAAGTGCGGGTGAATAACATGCACCACCTGCACAAGGTCCCATAATTACGGCAATCTGAGGAACAACACCGGACATTGCCGTGTGTCGCCTGAACATCTTGGCATATCCATCAAGCGAGCTGATGCCCTCCTCAATTCTTGCTCCGCCACTGTCATTAATCGCAATAAAAGGCGCTTTCATATCCATGGCCATATCCATGACCTTGCAAATCTTCAGCGCGTGATACTCGCCGAGCGAGCCGCCGCCTACGGTAAAATCCTGAGATGCAGCAAAGACGACCCTGCCATTTACTTTACCGTAGCCGGTTACAACACCGTCTCCCGGAAGTCTCTTTTTATCGAAGCCGAAATCCGTAGTCCTCGATTCGATAAAATCATTAACCTCCACAAATGTGCCTTTATCAAATAAAACATCAAGTCTCTCGCGTGCGGTGAGCTTATTCTTCTCATGCTGCTTGTCGATCCTTGCCTGACCGCCGCCGAGTCTTGCTTTTGCTCTTCTTTCATCAAGTTCGTTTAATTTCTGATCCCACATGTTCTATGCCTCCGTGTGGATTGTTTCAAGCCCTTCAAGTGAATTAACGGAGATGACCTTCCTGCTTCTGTCGATTCTCTTCATAAAGCCCGCAAGCGTCTTTCCGGGGCCGATTTCATAAAATGTATCAACACCCATCTCAATCATCTTTTCCATGCTCTGCTGCCATCTGACAGGATTGTAGACCTGACGCTCAAGCGTATCCTTGATGCTCTCTGCGCTGCTGACAACCTCAGCATTGATGTTGTTGATATAAGGGATGATCGGATCTGAGAAGGTAACATTGGCAAGTTCTGCGCCAAGTTTATCTCCGGCGCCCTTAAGCATGGACGAATGGAAAGGTCCGCTTACATTAAGTTCAACCGCTTTGAGTGCACCCGCTTCGGTAAAAAGTGGAATTGCAACCTGTACAGACTCTTTGTAGCCCGACACAACAATCTGGCCCGGGCAATTATAGTTCGCAGGTGAAACTACTTTGCCCGTATCCTTGGTTATTTTATCGCAGATCTCTTCAATCTTGTCAGCGCCGAGCGAAATAACGGCGGCCATACCGCCCTTACCCGCAGGAACCTCAGACTCCATATAGATGCCGCGCTTTCTTACAAGTCTCATCGCATCCGCAAAAGGAATCGCTTTGGCGGCAACAAGAGAAGCATATTCACCAAGCGATAAACCTGCGGTTATATCAGCCTTGATGCCCTTAAGCTCTACGGCTTTGAGCATACAAACTTCAGCGGCAAGCATTGCGGCCTGCGTATATTCAGTCTTGTTGATAAGTTCATTCTCTTCATAGAGAATCGCTTTAAGATCAAAATCGAGTACCTCATCAGCCTCGTCAATAACGGCTTTGCATTCAGGAATCGCATCATAGAAATCCTTCGACATTCCGACTACCTGTGCTCCCTGACCCGGAAAAATAAAAGCGTTCATTCAATGTACCCTCTTTCATATATGTTCCATCATGTTCTTATAATGCGCACACCCTAACCATATACTTTGCGCACTATACACACATACATAGATTAGGATACACCCTAGCGGCTTATTTTTCAACTGATATGTGCATTCAGGCACCTATTTTACACAATTAAGGGGCGATAGCTCGCCCCTACTCTGCCTCCATATAATATGCACGTGAATCAAAATCTCCAAATATCCTTGTATTCTCAGCTAATCCCGTGCCTACATAACTCTGCGAAAGGCGGATTCCGCTCCCGGATATAAGCGCGCCCTTTATATGATAATCTTCCGTTTCACCGTTCAGCTTTACAAACCTGCCAAGTATGCGGTGAAGAAGACTTCCGGGTCTGATGTGTACAGGAGACATCGTATTCACGAGATCTCCGAATCTTGCGATATCAACCTTTTCACTGTAGTTATATACATGATAGGTCGCACTGTCATCGAGGCCGTCCGTCTTAAGCTTCATACAGGAATCGTTCGGTCTTGCAAGGTCCTGAACGATCATGCTGACTGCTTTTTTACGATCCTCGGAAACCGCGCTCCACTGCATACGATTGCCCTCAATCTCGCAGCGAAGCCACCTGCCGTACTGCAAAGTCCTTCGCCATTTTTTATATATTTTAACCTGATCTGTCATTGCCGCAAGTTCATCCTTGCCGGCATCGCAGAGATTACATTCGTATCCAAGCAGACCAAAGCTTGCCACATTATATCTTGTGGAAAGCGGTGTGATCCTGAGAGTCTGATGATTGGGAACACCCGAAACATGTGCACCTATCACGCACTGGGGATAAGCATAACTGTACGAATTCTGTATATTTTTCCTGCATATCGCATCGGTATTGTCGCTTCCCCATATCTGTGGCATGTAGCACAGGATCCCAAGATCAAACCTGTTTCCGCCCGACGCGCATCCCTCGAATAAAATATGCGGAAATGCTTTTGTAAGTCTGTCAAAGACTTCGTATAATCCAAGTATGTATCTGTGCGGGAATTCTCCCTGTCTGTCAGGCGAAAGAGAAGGAGAATACACATCCGAAAAATTACGGTTCATATCCCATTTTACATATCTGATATCTGCCGACGAGAAAACATTTGTCATCTGTTCAACGATATTATCGCGAACTTCCTTCCTCGTCAGATCAAGGATCATCTGATTTCTTCCGGTAGAATGCTTTCCGGCAGGCGCTTTAACCGCCCAGTCCGGATGCATACGATACAGCTCGGAATTCTCGCTCACCATTTCAGGCTCGACCCAGATCCCAAGCTGCATACCGAGTTTGTTTATTTTGGAAGCAAGACGACTAAGCCCTCCCGGCAGTTTCTTCTTATTGACCGTCCAGTCACCAAGAGAACTTGTATCGTCATTGCGGTCACCGAACCATCCGTCATCCAGAACGAACAGTTCGATACCCAACTTTGCTGCCTTTTTTGCAAGCTTTATAAGCTTATGTTCAGTGAATTTAAAATAAAACGCTTCCCATGAATTGATCAGTATGGGACGCTCTTTATCGGCGTACTCTCCGCGCACGATATGCTTTTTAACAAAATCATGCATATGATCCGAGAGCCCTCTGTACCCGCAGTTTGAATAGGACATAACGGACTGGGGTGTTTCAAAGGACTCATCCTTTTTAAGTTCCCAGTCAAATCCCTCGGGGTTGATGCCCGAGATAAATCTTGTTTTAAAATGACCTCCCGACTCGGCGGATTCATAATGATTGCCCGAGTACAGCAGATTAAAGCCGTAAACGACTCCACTTGTTTCCGAAGTATCCTTGCGAATAAGCATAACAAACGGATTTGAGTGATTCGAGGAATTGCCGGTATTTGAAGAGGAAACAACTCTGACGCCTTTTACGGGGGTGTCACAGCGATTCATCTCACTCGTCCAGTCGCCGTGGAAGGAGGTAAAAATATATTCCGAATCCTCAAGGTCAAGCTGTGTACTCATCAGTCTCTTAATGATAACAGGCTTATCATCCGCATTTGTAAGTGACGCACTCCTTACTATGCAGTCACACTTCTCAATCACCGTATAGTACAGATCCATATATAATGGATATGTGCGGTCCTTGAGCCTTATGTGAAGCGTTTGTGCATCATCTTCGGTACAGGTCACACCCGGGAGCCCGCTTGGCAAATGGGCTCCCCTCGAGGTGGAGTGTGACTCATAGATAAAATCCGTCGTTTTGTTTCCGTCGGGAAACTCAATCATTACAAAAGGCTGTCTGAAATCACCCTTACCGGCTCCCGATATTTCAAGGCTTCTGTTGTCCATACCAAGATTCGGATGAGCCGGATCATAGGCTATACTATTCCCGTCGGGGTTATTGTCTTTTACCGCGAGTGCCCTTACAGAATCATCTGTCCATTCTGTTCTCCCTGCGTAATACAGATGTTCCAAAACACCTGTATCCGCAACCTGAAAAGCGTAGGTCGTATTCGCAGTATGCAAAATAAAAGTCTTGTCAAGTATCCGGATCATAGGCGCCTCCATTACTCAGCTTCGGCCGTTCTCTTTTCCTGAATCTGAAGTGAGATCTCTTTGAGTTTATTATCATCAAGCTTGTAATTCTTCTTGAAGATAATAACCGCTACAATAAGCACAAGTACGGGAACGACTGTCATAACCATTCTCAGTCCGAAGAGAGAGTTATTGGAGACAACCGTTGCTCCGTTTTTAGTAATAGCCGCAACAGCCGTTTTAAGACCGGCGAGATAGCTTCCGTCCACCGCTTCTATCGTAGCGGATGAATCGCTTATACTGAATACATTTAAGCAGATAGAAGCAATAAGTGCGGAAATACCGGATGCAAGCTTAACGACAAATGTCTGCATTGAGAAAATAACCGACTCATCACGTCTGTTGTTTTTGAGTTCACCGTAATCAACCGTATTTGCAAGGAATATTGTTACAAGTACGTTAAGCACTCCGACCGCCGACATAATGAAAAAGCCGGGGATGAAGAAGAGATATACACTGTTAACTCCCGTAAGAGCCATGATAAGAAGTACAACATATCCGAAGATAGCTGCTCCGACTACTACAAAGAACATTTTTATGGTCGGGAAGAACTTACGAAGGAGAGGGAAGAATGCCATCATCGCAAGGATCTGCATTGCACCGCCAAATGTGTTGAACAATGTATAATTACCTGACCAGTTCGAACCGCCGAGATCGTATTTGAAGAAATAGATAAGGAGGTTTGAAGTGATATATACCGCAACATTTACAAGTATGATAGTTATGACAACTGCCATTGCCTGGTCGTTCTGGATAAGCGACCTGAACATATCTTTAATCTTAACAGGCTTAAGATCGACAGTAGATTTCTCTTTAACAAAAATACATGTGATAAGGATGAATACGAAGAAAAGTATACACACTATCAAAGAGAAATATTTGAAACCGAGTCTCTCAACATCCTTCGTAGATGTGATGGTCAATACGACGCTCTGATCGCCCGAAGCGATCGTCTGATACTGTTCCTCATTTACATACAGGATGACTGCGGCCTCTTCATTCACACCGTCCATTGCAAAATCATAAGTGGCTGCCGTCGTTCCCTCTTCATCAAGCGTATCATTTGAGAAAGTATATCCGGCAATCGTAAGTGTATAATCAGAGTTATTTGTATTGTAAGAATAGCTGTCCGTAAACTGTGATCTATCCGCAGTTACGGATATGCTTATTCCTTCATCTATTGTGATCACATTACCTGTTGTTCCGCCTGCTTCATCAAGCTCAGCAACATATACGTGGGCATTGCTTGTTTCGTATGTCTGGACATCCGTGCTCTTTGATGTTGCAAGATTTCCGATAAATGTAACCGCCATAACCGTTAGTATAGTAATGAGCGCCGAGCCCACGCCTGCACAGGTTCTTGCCATTGCCGAAAGGTTTTCTCTCTCTTTACCACCCTCTGTAAAAGCAGGAATCATCGACCAGTAAGGGATGTCCATCATGGTATATGTTACACCCCACATAATATAGAAAACCGCAGCGTATGCAATGAGTCCGGCCCCATCAAGCGTAGGCGGCGCGGAAAACATAAGAAACATAATGACCGCATTCGTAAGAGTACCGATGAATAACCAGGGTCTGAATTTACCCCAACGCGTCTTGGTCTTGGCAACGAGTACACCCATTAAAGGATCGTTAAATGCATCAAATACTCTTGCGATCAAAAGTATGATACCCATAACCCAAGCCGAAACACCCATAATATCCTGATAATAATACAGGATGTAGCTTGCCGAAAGCATATAGACCATATCCTTGCCGACGGCACCGATTCCGTATGCAAATTTTTCTTTACCCGAAAGTCTCTTCTTTTCTTCCATTTTGCACCTTCTCCTTTACTTGTTCTTAAGTCCCATGGCAATCTCTACGACCTTATATGCACCGTCGTACAGGCCTGTTGATTTATTTGTGATTATGTTTTTACACATATCATTAAGAAGTTCATCATCCTCAATAAACATATCCGTCATCTGGATGGTATGAGGAATATCCCTGCATTCAAGCGTTCCGTCGCCAACCTCGGCCGAATGGATCGCGCCCCACATCTCATGCTTTCCGACTCTCTTTATAAAAAGTTTAGGAACAGGGTAAAATGCCAGTTCGCTGGGTTTGGTCACGAGCACATCCGCGCTTCTCATAAGAAGATTTGTACAGTAAACCGCTTCAAAAATATTCTTATGCCAAAAGCCGTGAATTCCCGTAACATCTTTTGCGGGATCGAGTGCACTGTCTGCAAATTCCACGAGCTCGCTCCAGTTGTCAAAGTGCTCCGTCGAAAGCCCCTTCATCTCCGGAATCTCGCCTATAAGGGCATCCCAGACATTTTTATAATCTCCGACATTAACGTACAGCGCTGCTTTGCCGGATTTTACAAGAGGGATGAGGTGCTTTATTATCGCAGCAAAAATTTCCTTCTGTGCACCCGCGCCACCTATCGTAAGCAGGAATCTCATGGGCTTGCCGTCTTTCTTTCTGTCCATTCTCGCCTTACAGTCCGCTTCGATATTGCTGACAAGTTCGTGGTCAATATAATGCCCGGTGTAAATAAGCGCGTCTCCCGGCATTGCCTTATTTACATGTTTCTTGTTCATTCCGTTAAGAATTCTGTAGCCCATATATGCGTTGTGGCACTGGATCGTATGCACGCTGCCTTCCGAAAGATGCAGTGCCATCGGCCAGTTATCCGGAATTGCATTGACAACATATTTCATTCCCGCGTGAATTGCCGCCTGCGCAGGCCATACATGTGTTCCGACGACCGGAATATCCTTGGGAACATTTCTGTAAACCGGTGCCATAAGCTCAGCATTTTTCTGATCCGATGAATTATAGGTAAGTGCCCTGAAGCCCTCATAATTCATGGGTTCCCACACCAGTTTGTTGAAAAGGCCTATTTTACTTAACCTTGAACCGAGTGAGTACAGATCGTTCTGTGCGCCGATAACTTTGGTACAAGTCGTTTCTTTGTAAGAGTTGAGATCCATCCAGTACGGAACATAACCCATCGAATGGGCCGCAGAAGCAATAGCCATTGATATTCTGTAATGACCGAAGCCCATTCTTATATTGCCGACTATGATTCCCTTCTGTGTATCAAACTCAAGTCTTTCGGCATTTCTCGTCGGATCGTAATGCGCATTCTGATCAAGATCTCCGACAAGAATGTTGTTAACCCCGAGCGAATCGCCTATATAAGCATTCTTCTCGATAACCACAGGATAGTTCACCTGCGAATCATCTCCGTATTTCTTTGCATATTTTTTCTTGGAACGAACGGCCTTCTTATAGGCACCGTCTTTGATCTCGTTACCGAAGATCACTTTAGATCTGTCCTGCATTCTAGTCCTCCTTTACAATCGTAAAATCAATGATCACAGGCTCCGCTTGTTCGCAGGTTATTCTCACCTTTGCACTGCCTGCTTCGCCCAGAGTCTTAACATATAAACCAGTCATTCCGCCCTGCATACCTATAAGGTCGGGACCGATGATTTCGATAGGTCCTTCCGTTTCTATCCTCACAGGATCGTTGCAGAAGAATAATTGATTGCCCTCTTCATCCAGCATTCTAAGCCTTATCCCGGCCACATCATAAGTTCTCGAATCCTTAAGAAGCGTATGGCTTACCTTACTCTCAAGCTTCATTCGGGTCATAGGCTTTTTAACGATCGTCTTAACAACCTTGCCGTCTTTGATCGCTTCAAACCTGTAAGATGTCGCCTTGCCGCCCCAATCGCCTATATACCGGTTATACAATGCAACGGCCTGACTGCTCTTCATACGATACCGAAGCATGCACCAAAGCATTTTAATAACAATCTTCGGAGGATAGTTATAACCGTGAAGGGCCACATAATTCAACCCTTCCTTGACGATATCGGCCTGCTTCTTTTTAAAATTCTCGTTCCTATGTATCTGATCTCCGATAAAATCATCAATCAGGATCGGCCCGTGATTTAAGTGTTTGTACGGTGATCTCTCATTCGTAAACTCACTTATGAACACATCATTCTTGTACATTTTAACGGAATCGGCATTGGTAAAAATATAAGTGTCTCCGCGGTTACAGCCGGGATGTTCGCCGATATCCATTGTAGAACTGACTTCAAGGACAGGCGTTTCATCCTGCTCGCAGGAATATATAAGCGAGGCAAGCTTGGGATTACGGAACATATCAAGAACGCCGTGATAACAGATCCTGTCGCCGCTTCCGAAATCCTTGTGCGTATTATAGTCAAACATACACCATCCGAAAGACCCCGCAATATCAGGCTCTGCATAGATCGCATCAAGCACCTTTGCATGACGCATCGCATGTTCAAGTCTGTGCTCCTCGCAGTCATACGCCTTGGTAGGATACATATGTCCGTTATATTCGCTTACGAGATATGCCTTCGACATATCCGAAGTAACCTTTTTCTTGGGCTCGCAGCCCTTGTTCTTGCCATCGCAGACAAAGTCATTATATGTATAAACATCTTCAAGAAGATTGCTTTTCTTGCCCGCTCTCACTCCACCCGTAGGGCGCGCAGGATCGAGGTCATGTGCGATTTCATTGGTAATTGTGTAGAATTTATCGTCGTCCTGTGATTCGTTGATCCTAACGCCCCACAGAATGATCGACGGATGATTGCGATACTGAAGGATCATCTCCTTAAGATTGACAAGTGCCTGCTCCTTCCACGCATCGTCGCCGATATGCTGCCATCCGGGAAACTCCATAAATACAAGCAATCCCTCCCTGTCACATGCTTCGATAAAATCATGCGACTGAGGATAATGAGAAGTCCTTACACTGTTGCATCCAAGTTCATTCTTAAGGATCAGTGCATCCTGAATCTGCATGGACGCGGGCATTGCATAGCCCACATATGCATAGCTTTGATGCCGGTTAAGTCCGCGGATCCGGTATTTCCTTCCGTTCAGATAGAAGCCGTCCGCCCTGAAATCAATGCTCCTGAATGCAATAGGATCCTCGCGAAAGTCAAGAACTGCGCCGGGCGCTGCACTTTCGCGCAGTACGGTTTTGAGAATATATCTCACCGGACGCTCGGGGCTCCAGAGGCTTATATTCTCGGCAATATGCTCTACTTCGCCTGCCGGATATTCGCAGACAAGCCTGCCCTTGTCATCATAGAGGCTCTGGGAAACCGCGTAATTGCCTGCGTCGGATATTTTAATGAAGGACTCAAAACGAACCGTTGCAATCTCTTTCTCGCCCTCACCGGAAGTGATCAAATTGCCCACACCGCCCGCAATATCGAGCTTCGCAAGAGGATATACGTCCTCAATATACGTATTTTCCTCGATATCAAGATAGACCTCTCTGTAGATTCCGCCGTAAGTCATGTAGTCAACAACAAAACCAAAAGGCGGTACATTGAGAGTTTCCCTGCTGTCACAACGCACCGTTATATAATTCGGTTCATCGTATTTTATAAGCTTGGTGAGTTCAACGCGGATCGCTGTATATCCGCACAGATGTCTTGTGATCTCCGCGCCGTTAAAATACACGACCGCCTTATGCGCAGCCGCCTCGATCACAAGAAAAACCCTCTTATTCTTCCAGGAAGGATCTGCGATCACTTCTCTTCTGTATCCGCTCACCATCTGGTATTCGGATTCATCGAAATAATGAAAAGGCGTTTCTTTAACGGTATGCGGAAGGCGCACCTTAGCATAACCGCTAAGATCGGCATCCTTTTGAAGCATCAGGTCATCATATTTTTCACTGAATATCCAATTGTCATTAATGTACTGTCTTGCCATCCAAACCATTCTCCCTTGCAAACTGTGCCTTATGCGCACCTTTATATACTGAGTTTACGAGCGCCCTTACCTTGCGATTCCTTCAATCAGGATATCAACCACTTCCTTGAGAGCATCCTGATAGGATATTTTATTATCGATAAGAATGTCCCTCTGGAAGAACTGTTCCAAAGTCGCTTCGTACATCGTCTTGAAAACGATCACATCGATCTTCTTTATAATGCCCTCTTCCATTCCTTTGTTGAGAAGTGCTATCGTCGCTTCCCAGCCTGTTTCAAGGCTTTTCTCGACCCTCATATAT
This sequence comes from uncultured Lachnospiraceae bacterium, assembly GCA_937885345.1. GTDB lineage: Bacteria > Bacillota > Clostridia > Lachnospirales > Lachnospiraceae > Eshraghiella. The sequence goes on from CAKZZH010000102.1 coordinate 11,673, forward strand.
GTCTTGGGATATTTTGCTTTGAGAAGGTAGAGCTGACTGAGATCGATATTCGTATACACATCAGGCAACACCGTCAGAACTCTTCTGAGTTTCTCAATCGTGGATAAAGTCAGGTCCGAAAGCACCGCTCTCTCGGCTTCTTTGATCTTATCGAAGCTGTAATCCACCATATGGTAAAACAACGATTCCTTGTCGGAGAACACGGTATAGATGGTCTTTTTGCTTATCGCAAGATCCCTTGCGATATCGTCCATTGTGAACTTAAGCCCGTTCTGCGAGAACTCTTCAATTGCCGCGCCAATGATCTTATTTCTTAATTCGTCCATAGCTCCACCCCATATCTCTTTATATAGAATTCTTAATTTCCTCAAGGTACCGTTACTTAAGAAGTTTTGAGAAACTCGGAAACCCTTTTGCGTTTCTCCGTTTCCTTAAATGTAGCATAATGTACAAATCTTTGCAATATTTTTTTGACATTTGTGCAAAAATACAATTTGCATATTTTTAAAACAAAATAATAAAAGAAAAAGCCCCGCGCTTTTGCTGCTGCCCGAACAGGCAACACCTTAAGCGCAAGGCCCTAACGATCCATATTTTATTATTTGCGGATCTACTCCTCTGCGTAGATAGTCTCTTTGTCAACAGCGGTAAACATAAGCTCGCCCTTTGCTCTTGCCTTTCCGTCGACACTTATCGTAACGGCGAAAGAAAAAAGTCCGCTACTACCCATCGTCTTCTTGCAATCAATGATCATCGTATCTCCCGGAATAATGGGCTTTACGAATTTAAAATCCTTAACCTTAAGAAGCACATAAATCGTCTTCTCATCCGTTCCGTCAGCCTCAATGGCAAGCGAACAAGCCTGAGCCGCAGACTCGATGACAAGCACACCCGGCATAATAGGGCTGTCCGGGAAATGTCCCATAAAATAAGGCTCATTCACGGATACATTCTTAAGAGCTTTAACAGATTCTCCGGGTACTATCTCAAGCACCTTCTCCACCATTTGAAAAGGCGGACGCTGTTTGATCCTTTTATTGATCTCGATTATGTTCATTGTATCTTCCTTTCCGCACCAAAGAGCTTTATAAGCTTAAGCCACCGTCCATTGTGATGATCTGGCCGGTTATATAGTCGCCGGCAGGTCCAAGAAGCATGTTTACAACCTCTGCAACCTCATCGGCTGTCCCCTGTCTTCCAAGAGGTATGGCCTTTAAATATTCCTGCATCTTCTCTTCGGGAACCGCATCGATCATCTCAGTCTGAATAAAGCCGGGAGCAACCGCATTAACGGTAATTCCGTACTGTCCGAGTTCTTTTGCAAGCACCTGAGTAAGTGAGTTAACGGCGCCCTTGGTCGCGCTGTAAACTGATTGTCCTGCAAGAGCCATTCTTCCGCTTACTGAGGATATGTTGACGATCCTTCCGCCTCTCTTCATCATTTTGAGAGCAGCGGACTGGCATGCATAGAAATAGCCCTTAACATTTATTTCAAAGCTTCTGTCAAGAGAGTCCTTGGGCACCATCATAAGATATGCGTCATCAACCACGCCTGCGTTGTTTACGAGATAATCAATCTGTCCGAAGTACTTGAACGCTTCTCTGAAAAGATTGCCGATCTCCTTCTGATCTGCGGTATTTGCTTTAACTGCAATGGCATCAACTCCGTACTCCTTGCACTTTTCCACAACTTCAAGTGCGGGGCCCTCGCTGGAATTGTAATTGATAACTACATTAATGCCTTCTTTTGCAAGTCTGAGTGCAATAGCCTTGCCGATGCCTCTTGAAGAGCCGGTAACTATCGCAACGCGCTTTGCGGCCTCCTGTGAAGCCGTATTAACTGATTCGCCCATCTCTTTCTCCTTCTTGTCAATCACTTATGATTACCATAAAATACCCGCCGCCCGTTACGGCGAAGCGGATATTTTATCACTGATATATTATTTCCCAATAACTACGGCAGTATAAGAACCGCCTGCCGCATAGCTTGTTACAAGGATGTTCCTGTATGCGGATGTGTCAACCGTAACTTCCTTAATGCCGCCGTTAAGATCAAACGCCTTCTGAAAAGCATCGAGCTTTCCCGACAGAATATATGCCGCATGTACGGCCTCAAGCGTACTTGCTGCAGCTCTTGCCTCGCCGATCACCGTCTTAACCGACATTACGGGAGGAATAGTTGCGCCGAATACTTCGGCATATGCATTCTTCTCAATATTATCAACAACACTGTTGCCGTCCGCAAAGCCGATGATAGCATCAACACTGTCAATACCGGCGCTCTTAAGAGCTGCCTCGATCGCTTTGTTAAGAGCCTTTCCCGAACCCTCAAGAGTACCCACGGTAACCGACTCATGGCTCTGTCCGTAGCCCTTAACCTCTGCGAGCTTAGCCGCTCCTCTTGCATCTGCGGATGCAGCGCTCTCAAGCATAATGGTAACGGCACCTTCCGAGAGAAGCATCTTTCTGGAATCTCCCTCATACGGAGTGAGCTTGTCACCCTTCTTAAGAAGTCCGAGCGCATCATAAAGGCTCTGAATGGTATCTGTATTCTCATCGATACCCGAAGCCATCATCATCTTCTCGGTACCCTGTCTGACAAGGTTGTACGCATATGCGATACTCTGAAGACCAACCTGAGGTCCGTTGGTAAGAGTTACATTTGCGCCCTTAACTCCGGAGTTGATCGAGAAATACCCGCCTGCCGCATTGTATACGGTATTCGGGAAAATAAAAGCACTTCCCGCATTAAGACCGTTCGAAATCAGTCCCTCGTGGAAATTAACGATATCCGTTCCGGGTCCGTCCGATGTACCGATGATAAGTCCGATATCCGTTTCATTCTCGGTGCTTACGGTAACTCCTGCATTCTCAAGACACGCTCTTCCCGATACAACCTGCATATTGGAAAGCTTGTCGAGCTTACGATAGAAATTCAGTTTGATACCGAACTTTGAATAATCCTCGGATGTAATATCTGCATGGTATGTTCCGTCCTCGCTTACGGCAAGACCGTTCTTAACCGCATTGAGATAAGCTTCCTCGTTATTGCCGGCAGGTGTAACAAGGCCGACACCGGTGATATATACTTTATTATTCTCAAGAGGCTTAATATCCCTTGCTTCCTTCGAAAAGATAACCGAAGCATTGTTACCGCCGAATGCAAAATTGTTGGTCATTGCAATATCAATATTGCGCTGCTTCTTAACATTCGGTGTAAAATCAAGCTTTCCGGCCTTCTCTTTAAGATTCTCGAGATCCTCATCGGAATATCCGATCGTAGGAGGGACCGTATTGGTTGTAAGACCCTTGATGGTGTAAATCGCTTCAACGGCACCTGCTGCACCGAGACAGTGACCAACCATGGACTTGGTTGAATCAACGGATGTATTCTCGTTCTCACCGAAAATAGTCTGCATCGCCTGAATCTCCGTTGAATCATTAAGAGGAGTTCCGGTTGCATGACCGTTGATATAATCAACATCGGAAGGCTTAAGAGCCGAAGCTTTAAGAGCCCACTTCATCGCATTCATCTGGCCCTCGCTGTCAGGTCTGGGCGCTGTTATATGATGAGCATCCGAACTGATGCCGCCACCGAGGACGTCACAGTAAATCTTGGCGCCTCTTGCCTTGGCGTGCTCATAAGACTCAACGATAAGCGCACCTGCGCCTTCGCCAAGCGTAATTCCCTTGCTCTTGTTGTAAGGCGAACAAGGATCGGTATCAAGTGCGTGAAGCGCTGTAAACCCGCCGAATGCAAGTGCAGAGAACGAATCCGAACCACCTACGATAAATGCATCACCAACGCCCGCTCTTATGAGATCGCATGCATACTCAATGCTTATCGTGCTGGCTGCACAGGCATTACCGATATTGGTAACAACACCCTTTGCGCCCGAGATCTTAGCAATATTATTGGCAATGGCGCCGATGCCCATTTTAAGGATATCTTCCTTATCACCCTTGCCCGCTTTTATATCTGTAAAATACTTCTGAATGCTGACCGCACCGCCTACGCAGCTTCCGATGATAACACCGACTCTGTCAGCATTTGAGTCATTGATTTCAATCTTTGAATCGGAAAGAGCTTCCCTGGTTGCCTTAACCATAAGAAGTGAAACTCTGTCCATAACACCTGCGTCTTCTCCCGCATCAACAGGAAAATCCGGTCTTACCTCTGCGCCCATGTGCGCATAGCAATCCGATGTATCGATGGACCGAACCTCCTTGATTCCAAGTACACCGTTAATACAATTCTCCCAACTTTCATCCACCGTATCACCGATCGAATTGATCATTCCGAGACCGGTAATAACACATCTTTTCTCACTCATTTCTCTGATCCTTTCCTAAACCGGCTCAGCCGGTTCCGTGGAATTTTACTTAAATTGCGGAATGCGAAGCAACGAGCACCGGCCCATCGCTTCGATTCCCGTTTCGTTAATCTTATGCCTCTAAATGCTCAAGTACGTACTTGCTGAGAGCTGTGATATTAACAAAGTTCTCCTTAGCAACACCTGTCATCTGTACGCCGAACTCCTGATCGATACCTGCAATGATTTCAAGTGAATCGATGGAATCAAGGCCGATTCCGTCATCTCCGAAAAGCTCAACCTCATAATCAAGCTCTTCAGCGGGAATTCTAAGATTCTCAACAAGGATGTTTTTGATCTTCTCTGCGATCTCTGTCTGCTTTGCGTCCATTATTAATTTCTCCTTTTCTAATCGCCTAAGCGCGTAATACTGCCTGAAAACATCAGGTCTTGATCTATAAGAATCAGGCACGACGGCAAGCCGCGTTGTCCCTGTATTCTCTCACTACCACTCTACCGTATACATTCTGTCCGACACACCGTGTTCTATTGTATCATAAGTTACAATAGTTTTGGTAACGGGTTTATAACTCGGTAAAATATTTCCGGCTTCCTTGATCCTCGCCTTAAGATCCGCTTCTATATCGGCTTCTTCCCGGCCCTCATAATATTTCATATCCGGTTTAACCTTAAGCGCAAGTATCGGTCTTCCTCTAAGCGAATCCTCAACCGCCCTGCAATCCTCGATCCCGGGCATTTTACCATAAAATGCTTCAAGCTCTCTCGGGTCTATATTCTCACCGTTCGGAAGAATGATAAGATTCTTACGAAGTCCCAGGATCCTTATATATCCATCATCGTCTATTGAAGCAAGATCTCCTGTCTTAAGCCATCCATCCTCTGTAAATACTTCGGCCGTTCTCTCGGGATCTCTGTAATAACCGCTCATAACGACATCGCCCCTGATCTGAAGCTCGCCGTCCTCCACTCTTACCTGTGTACCGGGATATACCTTGCCGACCGAATCCATGATCTCGGCCGAATCAAGATTTCCCGAAACGATATTGGATGCCTCGGTAAGCCCGTATCCGACAAGAAGACTTATTCCCCTGTCAGCGGCCATTTTAACGAGACGAGGCTGACAGTATGCGCCGCCGCAGATGATCGTCTCAATGCCTTCAAGAAACTCAGGTCCCTTAATCCTTGCTACCGAGAGAATTGTCTCGGCAAGTCCCGGAACAAGCGTCAAGATCGTAGGCTTGATCTTAGGTATATCAAATACTATATTGCTCATATCCTCACAGGCATATACGAGAGCGCCCGTATATATGCAGGTAAGAAGTCCTCTTATGGCTCCGAAAACATGATAAAGCGGGAGCACCGCTATCGTAACCTGTCCGTAGGTTCTTCCGGGAATAAAAAGTCCATTGTGCGCCGCACGCATGATCGCTTTATGTGAAAGCATTGCGCCGTAAGGATTTGCGGGGTCGTCATTAACCGAGAAGCAAATAACCGCAATGTCATACTTGCTGACCTTGGCCGCTTCGGCCATCTCGTCATCGGTATCATGTATATCGTATACAGGAATATCAAGTCCCGTGCAAACATCTTTGTATGCTTCGGTTATAAATAATGCTTCGATATCGAACTTTTTGATGATTCGCCCGAGTTGCTCATTATTAAGCGCATTCGGTGCATTCGGAAGCATTATGACCGTGCAACCCGCGGTCGGTATTGCCATATAAAGTTCCATGGAATACATGCTGTTTGGCGAAAGGACCGCAATTATATTTCCGCATCTGTTCTCGCCGCTTGCGCTTCCTGGGTCTTGCGTCCTTATAGCATCGGCGCTTGCGCTTTCGGGATCTTTGACTTCGCTTCCTTGCGGCCTGCGCCCGTATCCCTTTGAATACAGAAAATGCCTTCTTCTTGCAATCCTGTCGCAAAGCTCGCCGTAGTTTATCGTATCGGTCATATTACTGATCGCCGGAAGTTCTCTGTAATTATCGTTACAGAGCTCCATAAGATCGCACATCGTATCCAGAAGTGGCAATTTCTCAAGTATATTCGGTTCTATAAGCGATGTAAAATATTCATCCATTATCGCATGTTCCTTTTCTTATCTGTAACGCACCGGCACATACCGCATTAGTTTTTCTTCTCGGCGCCGGCAGCCCTCGCAGCCATATGCTCGTTCATTTTAGCCTGGATACGATCCTTTACAAGCTGCGCTATTTCAGTTTTCTTAAGACCGGCGTACTCATCGTACATAATCGGCTTAAGATAATAAACATAAGTTGTACAAGGTCTTATAACATCATTTCCGTTAAGAGATTTGTATGAATCCACTATGCACACCGGAACTATGGGTGTTTTGGAATCAAGCGAACATCTGAAACATCCCGCATGAAAATCCTGCAGATTGTTCTTATTGTCCTTATATCCGCCTTCCGGAAAGATCAAATATATTCTCCCTGCCTTAACCTCATCAGAGATTTGCTTTAAGACAAGAAGCTGCTGACGCGGATCGTCAAAATCGATCCTTTTACCGTCAACATAGTCAACAAGCTGATTGGCAACAATCTTTTTGGACTGGTTCTTCTCCATAAGCACCGAAGCAGGTTTTTCATGTCCGAGAATAATCCCGAAAGCATCATACTTACCCTGATGGTTGGAATACATTATGTATCCGCCCTCTTTGGGAAGATTTTCTTTGCCGTCATATATGGTCTTCGTCTTGCCCCATATACGCATGTGATTCATTATTTTACATGCTTTGCGATACGCTTTCTCCTCATCCCAGTTCTTTGATTTAAATCTGTGTTCAAGCTTAAGAGACAGAACGGTGAAAGGACTGGTTGCCGCAACCATATAAAATCTCAGATTCTTCATTCGTGTCTAAAACCCTCCCAATAACCTGTCATCATCTTTTCGAGAGCACGCGGAGGAATCAAAGGGGAATTCACCGCTTTGTGTGTTGCTTCACACAACGCGCCGTCCCTTGCGAACTCAACCCCCGCCCGCTTAATTCCTTCAAGATATTTGGCAAGTATCGCCTTCATCTGATCAAGCAGGAGTATTTCTCCCTGAGGTGAATAGATCGTTGTAAAACGTCCCTCTCCGAAAAACAGTTCAAATTGCCTTGTAACGGGCTCAAACACATAATCCGTAGTCGCGTGTGCACATGACGACACAACCACCAGTTTCTTCTGGGACAGATCATAACGGAAATTCATAATATTGATATTCTCGGGCGATGCCGCTCTTCCGTTATATGGCTCCTTCATGGGAAGAAGCCTGTCTATAACCGTTGCCACAAGCGATGAAACGCTGAAGCAATATAAAGGGAACGAGAGTACTACAACGTCCGCCGCAAGTATCTCCTCCATTATTATATCCATATCATCTCTGATCGCACATTTGCCGGGCGTAACCTTCCAGCATACAAAACATCCTCTGCAATGTTCGAGATGCATTTTGGCAAGTGTAAGTTCTTTTAATTTGCAGTCTTCCTGCTGCATCATTCCGTCAACAAAGCTCTTTGCGACCATATAAGAATGACTGCGCTCGCATTTGGGGCTGCCGTTTATCAGTAAAATTCTCATATCTGACTGCCCTCCGCACTGCTTCGCATTTTACTTCGGATAGGCTCAACATTAAGATCGGGGCCCGCATCCGACAGAAACAGCTTAATCTCCTCAAGACGCTTTCCTGCAACATCTTTTCCGTTCTCATAAAAAGCATCAACCTTCGCATCGTCTTGCTCGAATTTTTTGATACATTCCACCGAAGGTCTGAGTACGATCGCAACGCCCTCTTTCTCAAGTCTTCCGAGAAGCTCGAGCTGTCTTGCGTACATCTTGGTACGGTTAAGAAGTGCTTTATAGAAATTGGGATATTTCTTCCCGTAATGAGTCTTCATTAGTCCCTTCATTGCGCCGCCGTAATTGGTGGGAAGCTCCTTGATACTCTTGGTCATTACGACAACAAGCTTATCACAGCCCTTCTCAAGCGCACGTTTGATGGGAATCGAATCGCATATACTGCCGTCAAGATAATGATAATCACCGATCTCAACCGGCTTGCAGAGTATGGGAACAGAGCAGGAAGCTTTGGAATATGAAAGGAGCTTCTGCATGTCACTCCTATCGCCGTAATATTCCGCAACGCCTTTCTCACAGTTGGCGACAACGATCTCAAATTCCATTTTACTGTTGTTGAAGGTCTCAAAGTCAAACGGAAACTGCTTGAAGGGATACTCGTAAAACATCTTATCAAGATTAAGGAATTTGCCATGCTTAAAGAACTGGCTCGTTCCGTAATATCTTACATCCTTGGGAGGATGTATTACCTTGTTGGTTCTTCCTATTTGGTGCGACAGGAAACCAAGGCCGTTACCGGCCCCCGCCGATACACCGACCACATAGTCAAACTCTATGTTATTTTCCATGAAGTGATCAAGAACTCCCGAAGTAAAAACACCTCTGAAAGCCCCTCCTTCAAGTATAAGCGCACTTTTGCCCATAGGAATCCACCGTACTATACCTGTATTATTTTGTCTGATCTTCGATGTATTTTACAACATCGCTTACTGTCTTAAGATTCTCTGCATTCTCGAATTTGATGCCGAACTCGTCCTCAACCGATACCGCAAGAAGCATCATTGTAAGGGAGTTAAGCCCGAGATCCTCATCGAGTGTGCTCTCCGGCTTAATCTCTGAGGAATCAACCTCAGGAATTACATTTGCAAATATTTCAACAAGTTTATCGAATACCATTTTACTTATCTCCTTCTAATTTTTTCTTGTATTCCGAAACAATTTGTCTGAATCGTTCGCTCTCACTCATCATATAAGCCGCATTAAGGCCTTTTCCTTCTTCGGTAAGAGGAGTAGGCTCGCCGATGATAATCTTCTGCCTGGGGCCGAATACGGGCTTATAGGGACCGGATACCGCATAGGGTACTATCGGCGTACCGGTCATCAACGCCAGCATCAGAAATCCCGCTTTGAATTCATCAATCTCGCCGTCCTTGGAAACCTTGCCCTCGGGGTAGATTATCACGGACTCCTTCCTGGCAATTGCTGCCTTAGCGTATCTGAGCCACTCTGTGTCCGCCTTGTATCTGTCCATCGGGATGGTCCTGTTATTCTCAAGGAACCACTTGAATTTGGGCTTCTCATACCAATCCTTTGCAACAATGATATGAGATTTGTTTCTGCCAAAAATCACCGAGGTATACAGCCCGTCCATATGACTTGTGTGATTGCCGACAAAAATCATTGTTCCGTTAAATTTGCGGCTGTGCCTGTCGGGATTAATGAACCGTACCTTCGGTCTGTAAGCCACATATATAAAAACATCCATCAGCCTTCGGCCTATCTTGGCCGCCAACCATTGAAAGAATTTGACTATTTTCATTTATTTTTCCCAATCGCTATATAATATGCACGGCATCAATAAAACAACCCGAGAATATACTGGAGCACTATAAGTATGCTTACAATGATCAGAAGGCCGCCGCCCCCTCTGAAAATCTCCTTGCGAAGCTCGCCGTTTCGATATCCTACGTAAACACCGACGATCACAAGTGCTACCGTCGCAATGCCGATCACTGCCCAGGTCCAGACCATATTGAACTGCATTATCTTGCAGGCTGCTGCCGCAAAGTATGTGTAAATGGCGGTTGCGGCCGCAATTCCCGTGATCTTCTTAAGGTCGATATCGGATTTTATCTCCGGGATCGATTTCTTGTAATATACGAGGAAAATCTTGATTCCGCCCTCCGCAAGGAAAATCGCGGCAGCCAGAATTCGCCAGGTTTTCTGAACCTCAGCGCTCATATTCTCTATATGAATCGGTCTTATGGTAACTGTCCCGAGCAGGACCGCAAGGCCCTGGAACGCGACCACTATAAGACACATAAATATAAGTCCTCTTGCTTTAACCTCTCCGAGTACCGAACCTTGGGAAATCGAGATTGCGAACACATCGAACGCAAGCCCCAGGGCGATCAGCACCATAAGTGCAACATCCATTATCAATCTCTCCTGTGTTTACAGCTAACCCAAAATACACCTTTGCCATTTTATTAAAATCCGCGGTCCTTTGCGATATACATTTTCCCGTAAAATGTAAAAAGCGGCTACAAAATTCTTTTTTTGTAGTCGCCCTTATATCAGCTCAAATATTGTATGATTCATCAGTTGTCCGTAGCTGTTTATCAGATCGTCCACGGACACGCCGTCCGCCGCTTTGATAACCTGCCGGATCATCGTTATCAGGCCGCTTGAGTAATATTCCGCGACCATCTCTGTCGTCATGCCTTTCAGCTTGCTTGAGTAAATATCTTCTTTATCCTTCACAAAACGCTTCATAACCTCTGCAAAGAGATTGGTCAAAAGCCTCGACAGTTCCTCGGCAAATCCGTTCTGACCCGTTATATCAAAGCACTTGGCGTAATAGGTTCTATCATTGTAAAATCTCTTAAACAGCTCCCTGATGCCCTCATCGTTTCGTCCGTCAAGAAGACACTGCCTGACATCATCTATGATCTCCTCTTTTACGATGCACTCCATAAGCTCATACTTATCGTGGAAATGATTATAAAATGTGGGCCTGATTATGTTGGCATGATCGGTTATCGTCTTGATAGTGATCTTTTCAAAGGGAATCTGAAGCATTATCTCTTTGAAAGAATTCTCAATCAGTTTTCTCGTAAGTTCTTTTATCTGTTCCATTGTCTTATTCCAATTGCATCTGTTGTTTCGAACAGTCCCGCATTATCCGATTTCGCGCTTTACAAGTATGGTTCCGGAAAGAGGCGGCATTGTTATTTCAAGCGTACCTGCCACAACCTTATATTCTCCGCAGTCAATAAGATATCCGTTTTCAAGGCTTAGGATTCTCTGATCCATTATATCTCCGTCAAGAACACCGAGTTCCCAGACATGTATACGCAGTTTTTTCTCATTGTTATCATTATTGATTATGGTTACGGCCTTGCTTCCCTTCATAAAACGTCCGAAGCTTATAACACCGTATTCGCCGTGAAGCCTTATATACGATCCGGTATTAAGCGCCGGGACTTCCTTATGTACCTTGATGACCGCCTTATGGAATTTGATGAGTTCCACATCCTCATGTCCCCAGGGGTAGGTTCTTCTGCAGTCGGGGTCGGTCCATCCGCAAACTCCGGCTTCATCTCCGTAATAGATGGTAGGCGCTCCCGGCCAGGACATCTGCACGATAACAGCTTCCTTAAGAGTCGGTACAACAACACCTTCTTCAGCGGCCTTGGGGCCTCTTGATTCGGTTCTTCCAACTGTTCTGTTCGTTCTTGTAAGGAATCTCGAATGATCGTGATTACTCAGTTCGTTCATTGCAATTCTTGTGGGCGAACCGCCAAGAAGCGACATATTGTGCGTCATATCGTCAAAGAAATATGTGGCATTACCTATTTTATCGGGATTAAACGAATCACTGTGTTTCTCCATGCCGGTAAGGAACCAGGTAAGAGGCTCCATAAACGCATCGTAATTCATTACGGTATCCCACTGATCGCCCTGAAGCCAGCTCGATGCGTCGCCATAATGCTCGGCAAGAATTACCGCTTCGGGATTGGCGCTTTTAACGGCATCCCTGAAACGCGCCCAGAAATAATGGTTGTATTCCGGGCTGAGTCCGAGATCCGCAGCCACATCAAGGCGCCAGCCGTCAACGTTATAAGGCGGCGATACCCATTTGCGACCGATCTCGATAATATAATCCTCAAGTTCCTTAGAGCCCTCATAGTTAAGCTTGGGCAGGGTGTCAAAGCCCCACCATCCGTTATATGTATGGTTGTAAGGCCATGCATTTTCATCGTTAAACTGGAAGAAGGAACTGTACGGGCTGTCCTTACTGACATATGCGCCTGTAGAGAAGCCTTCTACTCCCTCGTATATTCTCTCGCGATCGAGCCATTTGTTGAAGGACCCGCAGTGATTGAACACACCGTCCATGATCACTCGCATACCGCGTCTGTGTATCTCATCTACAAGCATCGCAAAATAAGCGTTGCTGGCCTCGAGATTTCTGAGGGATGTCACTCTGGAAATAAATCTTGTGGCATGCTGGTTGACATTATCGCCCTCGGGAAGCACATCACCGCGATCATCGGCAATTACACCGATATGCGGATCTATATAATCATAATCCTGACTGTCATATTTGTGATTGGAGGGTGATACGAAGAGCGGGTTAAAATATATACACTGCACTCCGAGATCCTGCAGATAATCAAGCTTCTGCATAACACCGGCCAAGTCTCCGCCGTAGAATTCCCTGACATCCATCGATGCGGGATATCTGTCCCAATTATCCACATGATGAACATGATCACCGATATACGAATATTCGTCGGTAAGAACATCATTCGTCTTATCGCCATTGCAGAATCTGTCAACATATATCTGATACATAACGGCTCCGCGCACCCACTCAGGTGTGACAAAGCCCGGATTGATCTTGAAATTGTAAAACTGATTAAGCTCGCTTCTTGCTCCAAGCTGATTGTAAAACAGAAGTGTCTTGCCCGAATACACCTCAAAATAATAGCTTACAACAGCTTCCTCAACATGTATCGTCGTCGTGTAATAGTCGAATTTCTTGTCTCTTGAAGCCTTCTGCATATCGTAGGATATACCATCAACAATGAGTCTTACAGTGTCAACATTATATCTTACGGTACGGAATTTGATCAGTACATCGCTGTTCTTCGGAGGTTCCGCAGGCGTTCTGAACTGCTCGGTAGCATCATGAAACAAGCCCTTCTCCTTAAGAGTCGGCCTGAGATTGCACAGATACATCCAGCGCTTTTCACTTGTAGGTGCCGAAGCAAACTGCTTGATTAATTCCATTTCCAGCTCCCGATATGAGCATTTAAATATAAGCTCACATACCGCTTTATTTTACAATAAAATGCGAAATTATGCAAATCGAAAAGCCCCTTTTAGCCCTTACAGAGTCGCATTCTTTCACTGTTTTTTCATCATATGTAAAATATGCACAAAAACTCATATCATTTTTTATAAACTTTGTGCAGACTTAAGCCATCGGGGTGTGTATTATACTATTTGTACCCCCCAATACATTATATAGTTTTACTACACCCCATAAGAAACGAAATACCTTCTCCGAAATCGGCAGCAACCCCGCTGCCGATTTCACTTTGTCCAAAAGACATTCAAAACCCCTCTGACACGTGTATATCGCATATACCGCGCACAGAGGGGTTATATCATATCAGGCCTTCGCCGTCTCTTTAGAAGAGTGCTTCGAACTCTTCTCTTGTAATCTTCTCTTTCTCGATAAGAAGCGCTGCTGCCGCTTCAAGAACATTTCTGTGTTCATTGATGATATTGCGGGCTTTGTCATAGCACTCGCTTATGATACGTTTAACTTCCTTATCGATCTCACCGGCAACATCCTCACCGTAAGGTCTTGTATGAGCGATGTCTCGACCGATAAATACATTATCTTCATCGGTTCCGTAATCAACCGGTCCGATCGAATCCGAAAAGCCGTATTTGGTAACCATGGCTCTTGCAGTCTGTGTAGCCTGCTTGATATCCTGCGATGCACCCGTTGTGACATCATCAAATATGAGTTCTTCGGCAACTCTTCCGCCAAGATCGACAACGATCTGCTGGAGCATTTTACCCTTGGTATTGAACATCTCGTCCTTCTCGGGAAGAGGCATTGTATAGCCCGCTGCGCCCGAGCCCGTAGGAATGATGGACACTGTATGAACAGGGCCGACATCCGGAAGCACATGGAAAAGGATCGCATGTCCGGCTTCGTGGTATGCGGTAATCTTCTTCTCCTTCTCGGATATAACCTTGCTCTTCTTCTCCGAGCCGATCCCTACTTTGACGAAGGATGCTTCAATATCCTCCTGCGTAATATATCTGCGGTCATTCTTGGCAGCTCTGATAGCCGCCTCATTCATAAGGTTCTCAAGATCCGCACCTGTAAAGCCTGCGGTTGTTCTTGCAAGATTGTCAAGATCCACATCATCTCCGAGCTGCTTTCCCTTGGCATGAACATCGAGGATCTCTCTTCTTCCCCTTACATCAGGCCTTCCGACAAGTATTTTACGATCGAAACGTCCCGGACGAAGGATTGCGGGATCAAGTATATCAACACGGTTGGTAGCTGCCATTACGATAATTCCGGCATTAACACCGAAACCGTCCATTTCGACAAGGAGCTGATTGAGCGTCTGCTCTCTCTCATCGTGGCCGCCGCCCATACCTGTACCACGGCGTCTTGCAACCGCATCGATCTCATCTATAAATACGATACAGGGGGAATTCTTCTTGGCATCCTCAAAGAGGTCTCTGACTCTCGAAGCACCGACACCGACGAACATCTCAACGAAATCGGAACCGGATATCGAGAAGAAAGGAACTCCCGCCTCGCCGGCAACCGCCTTTGCAAGAAGGGTTTTACCGGTACCGGGAGGGCCTGTAAGGATAACGCCCTTGGGAATCCTTGCACCAAGTCTTATATATTTATCGGGAGTCTTAAGGAAATCAACGATCTCTTCAAGTTCCTCCTTCTCTTCGATAAGTCCCGCAACATCCTTAAAAGTAACCTTTGCACTCTTAGGATCCGTCATTCTTGCACGGCTCTTACCGAAATTCATAAGCTTGGAATTGGAACCGCCGCCCGCCTGTCGGGACATATACACGAACATAAACACAATGACAACGGTGACGATTATAAACGGCAAAATAGTGGTAAGGAAGACGCTGTCTCCCTTAACATTCCTTGCAATAAGGGTTATCTCTGCGTCGCTCTCGACCGACGCATTATAATCGTCTATAAGCTTATATTCTCTGTTAACATCATAAGAATAAAGTGTCTTATCCTCCTTATTTGATTCCTTGGTAAAGCTTACATATACAACACCTGTCGGTACTTCCTGATTGGGTACGATGATAACCTTCTTGATAATACCATCGCCGAGATCATCGACAAAATCTGCGTATGTGTATTTACTGTCTTTACTTGCGCTGTTCTTGATGGCGAATATCACCACAAGTACGATTGCCGCAAATAAAATATAAAATATTATTCCTCCGCCGACGGATTTTCTTTTCTGTTCCAAAGCGGATCCTCCTTCCTGTGCCTGTTACTGTATACTTCAGGCCTTAATCAAATCTGACCACACCGATGTACGGCAGATTTCTGTATCTTTGATCGTAGTCAAGACCATATCCGACTACGAATTCATCCGGAATCTGAAATCCCACATAATCAACCTTAAGTCCTTCAACAACCCTTCTGTCGGGCTTGTCAAGGAGTGTGCACAGTCTGAGACTGGCAGGCTTTCTTGCATTCAGTATCTCGGTAAGATGAGACAATGTTCTTCCCGAATCAATGATGTCCTCAACTATAAGCACATCCTTACCGATGAGCGGCTCATCAAGATCCTTTACGATCTTCACGATCCCGCTTGAATCCGTTCCCGAGCCATAGCTTGAAACAGACATAAAATCAAGGCTCACCGAAAGATCCACTCTCTTAGCCAATTCGCACATAAAAGGCGCGCCGCCCTTAAGAATACAGATCATGTGCACCGTCTTACCCTTGTAATCCTCGGTAATCTGTTTACCGATCTCGGCAATACGCCTATTAATATCCTCTTCGCTTATCATAAGCTCAACATGTTCCATGACCGATCGACCTCACTATACAGCTTTAATTGTAACGACCAGAACGCGTTTGGTCGTATCCGTGATCTTGAATGCATTACTGATCCTGCCGCCCACAACCCACACAATATGGTCGTCCATGGCAAGCAGGGCCGCCTCGTCACGAAGCCTTGAAGGAACCTTTTTGTCGATGAAATAATCCTTCAGTTTCTTCTTGTGACCGGCATCGTCCATAACCAGATAATCACCGCTTCTGCGGCTTCTCAAAACAAGATTGCCATTTATTTTATCATAATCAAAGAATTTAGTATAGAGATGATTTACAATGGGGCGCGTGCCGTCCCAGTCTATAAGTTCAAATCTGTATTCATCGCCTCGATAGACCACAAGTTCGCGACTGTCTGCAAGCTCCTTGATGTCAATGAGAACCTCAGGCTCACTCTGACCCGATGCATGGTTATCCGGTATCTTACTCTCGTTAAAAATGTATATTCCGTCCTGCTCGGCTCTTAGCGTTACACCACCGCGTAGCGTAAGAATCGTACCACTGTCGGCATTGATAAGATCCAGCGCCCTCTGATAGTGCTCCGATCCGATGTCTTTGAGGCTTCCCGCTACCTGAGAGATCGCTCTCATCATAACACGCATAATGATATAAGGATCTTCCTCATAAAGTCCCTTCACAAGGAGACCGTCCTTTTCCACGCTTACGCAGCGCAGAACCGCCTCGTCCGTCATTCTCTCTATATAGTCTTCCGCCTGTCCCGCTCTCTGCGACAAACCTACAATATTCTTAACGGCCTGTTTATTGATATTACGCTCGGCATAAGGAATAAGTTGTGTCCGAATCTTGTTGCGGATAAAGGAAATATCGCCGTTGGTGGAATCTTCCATATATCCGAAGCCTCTGCTACTAAGGATCTCTAAAATGTCACTCTTGGACTGATTAAGAAGCGGCCTTATAATATTGCCGCTTACAGGCTGCATACCACGTATGCCCCTGATCCCGCTGCCTCTGAACATATTGTAGAGAACCGTTTCTGCCTGGTCGTTCATATGGTGAGCAACTGCAATTCTCGCGTTGTCATACTCGCTTGCAACGGAATTAAATGCCTCATATCTGAGCATTCTTCCGGCTTCTTCCTCTCCCATTCCATGTTCCCTTGCATAGGCGGGAACATCAAAATAGAATTCACGAAGCGTAACACCGTATCTCTCGCAGAGTCTGCGGCAGAAATCCCTGTCTCTGTCAGCCTCCGCACCTCTTATGCCATGATGAACATGCACCGCCGTAAGCCCGGTATTACGGTCCCGCAGCATCTCGTGAAGAACATAAAAAAGACATACCGAATCACTGCCACCCGATAATCCGATAACAACATGATCGCAGTTATTAAGCATGCCCTGTTCTTTTACAAATTCAACTATGTCATCATACATAAGTTAAAAAAAGCGCTTACATCCGGTAAGCGCTATTCCTCCGACTTGAAAATTATTTCATCCGGATACACAAGCCCGAATTTGGATCGTGCAACATCCTCAACAAATTGCTTGGTAAAAGTATATTTGTAATATTCGTCAAGCTCTTCGCTTCTCGCTTCTTCGGATTCGTATTCCTCCGAAAGAGATGCCAGCTTCGCAGCGGATTCGGCATTGGAAGCCTCAATCTGCGATGCTTTTCGCATTATTATAAATCCCACAACTCCAAGTAGCACAAGCATTGCAAGTGCTGTTGCGATCATTGAAGATCTGCTGTGGGTAACATTTGAACTTCTTCGCTTGACTGTTTTATTTCTTCCCATATTCAAAATATATACCATATTAAAGGTTTTTTCAAGATTTATTGCAGACATGGGTCGGGTAAATTTACTGTAGGAATTAACAGAATATAAGACATCCATGAATCTCA
>CAKZZH010000103.1 GCA_937885345.1 uncultured Lachnospiraceae bacterium
CTAGTACATCATAAATTAAATAACTGGCACAAATAACAAATCTATGGTATAATAGTCACATCAAGAAAGAGAGGTGTCTATTATGCCTAGAAAAACAACTGTGCTTGCCCTTAATGAGGGCGACTACGAATACCTTCGTTCGTTAACAAAACAACGTACAATACAAGCTCAGGTCGTTATCCGAGCGCATATATTACTTGATCGGGCTAATGGAATCTCTATCCGCACCATAGCCGATAAATATGATATAAGCCCAGCGACGGTGCAACTGTGTATATCCAAATATCTTAGTGGCGGTACTGAGTGCGCCCTTTTTGATGATCCGCGCAAAGGTCGTCCTGTTGAGATTACTGATGATGCAGTAGCTTGGATCATTGATCTCGCCTGTCAAAGACCTGCGGATCTGGGCTACTCACAGGAGCTTTGGACGTTGAAAAACTTACATCAGCATATACAAAACAATGCTGAAACTGCAGGATATCCGAGGCTGAAAACCATCACAAAACCGATGGTTCAAAAAATCCTAAAACGTTCGGATATCAAGCCTTTCAAAATCAAGTATTATTGTGAAAAACGTGATCCTGATTTTGAAGCAAAAAAGCATGATGTATTGCTTGTATACAAACAGGTCAGCATGCAGTTTGATGAAGATGGAAACATCATAATTCCGGAGAATGAGCCCATGGTTCACACCATATCGTGTGATGAAAAGCCCGGCATACAGGCTATCGCAACAACCGGTGATGATCTCCGCCCCACGCCTCAAAATGGTTGTGTAATGCGTGATGCTGAATACAAACGTCTCGGAACATTATCATTGCTCGCTGGTATTGATCTCCTTACGGGAGAAGCAATACCATATGTAAGTGAAACCCACAAGAGTTCTGATTTTATAGAACTCTTGAAGAAACTGGATTCTCGCTATCCGGAAGGTGATATTATCCGTATTGTTTGCGACAATCATTCGGCTCATAAGTCGAAAGAAACTCGGAATTACCTTGCTACAAGACCCGAAGGGCGTTTCGTATTTGTGTTCACACCTAAGCATGGGTCATGGCTGAATATGATAGAAAGCTTCTTCAGCAAGATGACCAAGCAGATGCTCAAAGGCATTAGGGTTAAATCCAAAGAGGAGCTTGAACAACGCATATACCTCTATTTCGAGGAGGTTAACCGAGAACCTGTTGTGTATCACTGGACATACCAGATGGATGAAATCAGTGTTGCCGAAGCGGAGGCGGCCGGGGTCAAATCCAATGAATCTGTATGTGCCAGTTAATTATTATTCAATGTACTAGCACTATTCATAGAATCATCAATAAGCTGAACAATTGCCGCATTCCAATTATCTGTTCCGGTAGATACTTCATGATATGAATATGTAACGTCAAAATCTCCGGTTAAAGCTTCATAACCTGTATTCTTACCAAAATATATAGAAGGAGCAATTGAAGTTGCAGTGCCATACTGAATACCGCTATTTACAAATTCAATATCAGATACCGTAACATTCGCAGCAGCCGATAATGTTACCGTTACTTCATCTGCAAATGTATAAAGCGTATTAGGAATTGTATATGTGAACTGTACGGTAATTCCGTCATCTTCCTCGGTACCTTCAGTAACAACCGCTATAATAGCGCTATCAGTTCTCTTAACATTGAACGAACACTTAATTCCGTTCGCACGTGCTGCTTCAAGAGCTGCCCAGAAATTTGTATATGTCGTACTATCATACTCTGCCAGAGTTATCGCCTTTTCGCTATCAGTAAAACTAACTGCATTTGTAGAAGCTGACCAGTACCAGCCCCATATATCCGATCTAAAATCAAGACACTGAGTCGCATCTCTAAGTTCGAGTATTGCACTTTGTGCAAACGAGCCACCTATAAGCGTATAATTGTAAGTAACATCAAAATTACCCGAAAGATTCTCAAGTCCGGAATTAGCACCGAAATCTGCCGTGGTAGTAAAACCATTTAGAGTATTGGCACTAACCTTCGTCGCAGACGTGCTCATAAATCCGCCAAATGTTGCGGTCACTGCCATAGCGGCGGACAGTGCTATGGTAAGTAACTTTTTCAATCTCATAAAATAACCTCCTATAATTTTTTAAGCAATCCAAAGCGCATGTGGGAGTCACTCGATTGCAAAATTACTATATATCGACACAAAAAAATAAAACTTCTGTGCAATCTTCACAAATATGATATTACACAAAAGTTTTATTTTAGTCAAATATGATTCGCTTCGCTAATTACTTAAATTAAAAAATCTCATTTTCTGCCGATTTTTCGTGTTTTGTTAAATTTTCAACATATTTGGCATCAAATTTTTACTGTACCATTCAAGAATTCGCATAATCAAAGTATAGGAAAATACTCTCAAAATATGGCACTTTTACCACGATGATCGTACAAAGATTAAGACTATTTTCTTTCGTGAAAATTACGAAAAATCTGCAGATTCAACGCAATTACTCATCAGCATTGCTATAGTCATAGGTCCGACTCCTCCGGGAACAGGCGTAATAGCACTGCATTTGGGAGCAACAGAGTCATAATCGACATCACCGCAAAGTTTCTTTCCTTCAAGCCTGTGAATGCCTACATCTATTACTACCGCGCCGTCCTTAACATATTCTGCTGTGATGAATCGGGGCTTACCGATCGCAACCACAAGAATATCTGCCTGAGATGTAACCGCCTTAAGATCTCTTGTTCTTGAATGAGTGATCGTTACCGTTCCATTCTCTCTGAGAAGCAGAAGTGCCATGGGCTTACCTACAATATTACTTCTGCCCACAACGACACAGTTCTTGCCCTCGATCTCGATATTACTCCTCTTAAGAAGCTGTATAACGCCCGCAGGTGTGCAGGAAACATAACCCTTCTGTCCGATTGACAGAGCTCCTACACTCTGCGGATGGAAGCCGTCAACATCCTTCTTGGGATCGATGGCCTTAATTACATTATCCTCGTCAATATGCTTCGGAAGCGGAAGCTGAACAAGTATGCCGTTCACGTCCTCACGCGCGTTGAGCTCGGCTATTATGCCAAGAAGTTTCTCCTCGCTTGTATCCTCGGGAAGCTCATAAGCTATGGAGTTGATCCCTATATATTCACAGGCTTTCTTCTTGTTGCCTACGTAAACGGTCGATGCCGGATCGTTTCCGACCTGAATGACCGCAAGCGCGATTTCCTTGCCCTGAGCCTTAAGAGAAGCAACCTTCTCCTTTAATTCATCCTTGATCTCCTGGGAGATCTTTTTACCGTCAATGATCTGCACCGTTTCATCCTCCTGCTTATTTTAAAATAATCCCGTAATCTTACCGGTCTCTTCGTTGTAATCAATGCCCTCTGCGGCCGGAACTTTGGGGAGTCCGGGCATGGTCATCATAGAGCCCATTATCGCAACCACAAAGCCTGCGCCGGCGCTCACATACACCTCGCGGACATTTACGGTAAAATCCGTAGGCCTTCCAAGCACCTTCGGATCGTCGGACAATGAATACTGCGTCTTGGCGATACATACCGGAAGATTTCCGAATCCCATTGTCTCGATCTTCTCGAGCATTTTGGCTGCGGAAGAATCGTAGGTAACGCCCTTTGCACCATATATTTTAGTCGCAACGGCGTTTATTTTATCCTTAAGCGGATCCTCGTCCTTATATGTCAGTGTAAAAGGCTTCTGCTCGGCATTGGCCGCCTTAATAACCTTATCCGCAAGCTCAAGGCCGCCTTCGCCGCCCTCGCCCCAGACATTGGCAACCGCAAATTCACAGCCCATTGCCTCAACATGCTCTTTTATAAAATCCTGCTCCGCCTTGGTATCACTCACAAAGCTGTTAAGGGTAACCACGATATTAAGTCCGAAACCTTGAAGATTCTCGATATGCTTATCAAGATTTACAATGCCTTTCTTGAGAGCCTCAAGATTCTCGGTATTGAGGTCAGCCTTGGCCACACCGCCGTTATATTTGAGTGCACGGACCGTAGCCACAATTACGACCGCATCAGGGCGAAGTCCCGAGGTTCTGCATTTGATATCAAGGAATTTCTCGGCGCCCAGATCCGCACCAAAACCGGCCTCGGTTACAACATAATCGGCTATATGCATCGCATACCTTGTAGCTCTTACGGAATTGCAGCCATGTGCGATATTTGCGAAAGGCCCGCCGTGAACGATAACAGGTGTATGAGCAAGAGTCTGTATCATATTGGGCTTGATAGCGTCCTTAAGAAGCGCAGCCATCGCTCCGACAGCCTTGAGATCGGCCGCAGTAACAGGATCTCCCTGATAATTGTAAGCGACGATTATCTTCGACAGTCTTTCCTTAAGATCGGCCATATTACGCGAGAGACAAAGGATTGCCATTATCTCCGAAGCAACCGAAATAACAAAGTGATCCTCCCTTACAAAACCGTCGCTCTTATTACCAAGTCCAACGATGATATTACGAAGCACCCTGTCATTCATATCCACGCAGCGCTTCCAGACAACCGCTCTGGTATCGATCCCGAGCGAATTGCCCTGCTGTATATGATTATCAAGCATTGTAGCCAGCAGATTGTTCGCGCTTGTGATCGCGTGGAAATCCCCGGTAAAATGCAGATTCAAATCCTCCATCGGAACTGCCTGCGAATATCCGCCGCCGGCCGCACCGCCCTTAACGCCGAAGCATGGGCCAAGCGAAGGCTCACGAAGCGCAGCAACGGATTTAACACCTCTCTTTCTCAGGGCATCCGTAAGTCCGATACTGACCGTGGTCTTGCCTTCTCCCGCAGGAGTAGGATTAATTGCAGTAACAAGTATAAGCTTTGCTCTGGGCGTATCCTTAACTCTCTCCCACAGCTCATCGGAAAGTTTTGCTTTATACTTTCCGTACATTTCAAGTTCATCCTCGGATATACCGCATTTGGCGGCAACATCGCGGATGTGCATCATATTACATTCCTGTGCGATTTCAATGTCTGATTTGCTCATATTGTACCCTTTCAGATTATTTTATAATTACTGATCGTCTCTTAAGAAACTCTCAAATTCTTCCATGGTCATAAGAATTCTTCTGGGCTTGTTTCCCTCTTCGGGGCCTACAACACCGGCATCACCGAGCTGGTCCATTATTCTTGCGGCTCTGTTAAAACCTATCTTAAAGACCCTCTGAAGCATACTTGTGGACGCTCTTCCCTTCTCGATTATAAATCTTCCTGCATCGGGGAAGAAATCATCCCTGTCGCCGAAAGCCTCGCTTACGGGCGCTCCGGGATTCGTCATTCTCTGCTCTATCTCATTATTGTATTCAGCCTCTGAATTGTTGTCTATTATGAATTTTACAACATCCGCAACTTCTTTGTCGGAAACAAAGCAGCCCTGAACTCTCTCAGGCTGGGGTGTACCTGTGGGAAAATACAACATATCGCCCTTGCTGAGAAGTTTCTCGGCTCCGGCGCGGTCAAGTATCGTCTTGGAATCAACCTGTGAAGGAAGCGACAAAGCAATTCTCGATGGAACATTGGCTTTGATCAGACCTGTAACTACGTTAACCGAAGGTCTCTGAGTAGCGATAACAAGGTGCATTCCCGCAGCTCTTGCAAGCTGGGTAAGTCTTACGATCGCATCCTCAACATCCTTCTTGGCAGTCATCATAAGGTCCGCAAGCTCATCGATAACTATAAGTATCTGAGGCATTTTCTCGAGTACTTCTGCATCATCGCCGTCAAACGCACCCTCCGAGGCCATTCTGTCAACCATATCGTTAAAGCCCTCCATATTACGCACACCGTATTTGGAGAACTCGTTATATCTTCTTGTCATCTCGGCAACGGCCCAGTTAAGCGCCTCTGTAGCCTTCTTCGGATCGGTGATCACAGGTGTTAACAGATGAGGAATACCGTTATAAACCTTGAACTCGACCATTTTAGGATCGACCAGGATCATCTTAACCTCATCGGGAGTTGCCTTATAAAGTACACTCATTATCATCGAATTGGTGCAGACGGATTTACCTGAACCGGTCTGTCCGGCAACGAGTACATGTGGCATCTTGGCAAGATCGGCAATAACCTTCTCACCCGAAATATTGACACCGATCGCAGCACTGAGCTTTGATCTGGAATTCTTAAATTCCTTTGACGCGATCAGATCGCCGAAGAACACGGACGAACTCGTCTTGTTAGGAACCTCGATACCGCAAACAGACTTGCCGGGAACAGGCGCCTCTATTCTTATGCTTTCTGCCGCAAGAGCCATTTTAATATCATCCGTAAGGGATGTGATCGTGCTGACTTTAACACCGACGGCCGGCTGGAATTCATATCTGGTAACGGTCGGTCCCGAAATAACATCCGTAATGGTTACGTTAATTCCGAAGCTTGCAAGTGTCTGCTGAAGTCTTCCCGCGGTACTCTTAAGCTCATCGCCGTTATTTACGACGGCATTGCTGTTTCTGTTAAGAAGTTCAAGCTTCGGGAATACATATTTTTTCTTACGTTTCTTGGGTGCAGTCCGTCCCGAAGGCGCTGCAGAGGCCGTCTGCAAAGGATCAGGCTCATAGCTCTCGGTTGCCTGATATCTGGCAAGCTCCTCCTTCTCAAATTCCTCAGCAATAAGTGAGGTATCTATCGCTCCGTCGTCCGTCAGAATATCTCTGTCGGGCGTGATGACGGGCTTTTTGTAATCATCCCCGTCAAGTATCTCATAATCATAGGTGCTTCGGCGAAGCTGTTCGTAGGTTTCTCTGTCATTTACTCTTCTGGACGTTCTGTCCTTCGCCACGCCGCCAAATATCACGTCATTGGGATCGGGCTGTACTTCCTTCATACCCGCCTGCGAATGATCGGTGATCTGCTGTTCATAGCTCTGATGCTCATATTCCGGGCCGTTTGTATGCGCATATTCCGAACCGTTCTGATGCACTACAGGATCCTTTTCAGGAATCGTTGTCTGTGTCCTTCCACTGTTAATGGTTATGATATTTGACTCGGTACTTCCCGTAAAAGTATATACCTCAGTCTCGTTTTTCTTCATGGAATCGGGAGTAAGTTCATGATTGATCTCATCCTCATCGGGAATAACATTATTCAGATCGACCTGATTCTTCTTGCGGCGAAGCTCACGCTCCTCAAATCTTCTCTGACGCTCTTCTTCTTTTTCAGTTCTCCTTATCTCGCGTTTCTCAGCCTCTTCATCAAGAGATTTCCTGTAATCGCTGACGCCGTGCTTGGTAACATCGACAACCTTTTCGCCGCCGTTTTTAATAGCGCTGATGATCGAGCGCCCCGTAATTACGATGATCATAATAAGTATCAGCAGAATATCCACGATATACGCGCCGACCTTACCGAATATTTTAAGGAGAAGGAGGGCTATCGCACCTCCGAAGAAGCCACCGCCCACGCGGTCCGTCGCCGATACCGTAAAATACTGCGTAACCTTGATACCCAACGAAGTATCATGAATCAGCTGCGCAAAAGTACACACAAATATATAAGCAAGAAAGGCAAGAAAGATTCGCACCTTTACCGCAGTACTTACGTCAAAGAAAGTTAAAATAACGGCAAGGAGTATAACAACGATCGGAAATACATATGCAAGCGCTCCGAACAATCCGAAGAAGAAATATGATGTGGCATTACCGAAAGCTCCTATAACCCCGAAATATCCGAGGAAAACAAGAACAGCAAACACAAGCACCACAAGGAAAATGATCTCTTTTACGAGCTTGTCCTTCTTCTGCTGCTCAATCTGCCTCGTAAGTTCCTCCTGCTTGGTGACTCTTACGGTCTTCTTGCCGGATGCCTGTTTCTTAGATGTTGTACTTTTACCGTTACCGGTTGATGCTGTCATTTAAATCTCTCCTGTCGTTTCTTCGGCCGGCTGCACTTTCTTGGCAACCTCCGCTTTCTTAATCACATTGCCCGCGACTTCAAGAATAGTAAAAGAATACTCTTCGCATTCATAAGTCTCGCCTACATTATCCTGCGTGGGAATACTTCCGAGAAGCGATATCACAAGGCCGTTAAGTGTCTCATAATCCTCGCTCTTAAAGGAAGATCCCAGAAGTTCATTAAGCTCGTCAAGCGTTGTAAAGCCATCAAGAATATAGCTTCCCTCATCGCCCCTGCTTACCGCTTCCTCTTCTTCGTCATACTCATCAAGTATATTTCCGACGATTTCCTCGATAATATCCTCCATTGTTATGATTCCCGCGGTCTGTCCGTACTCATCCACAACAACTCCGAGGTGCACTTTATCCTTCTGCATATCCTTGAGAAGTTC
Organism: uncultured Lachnospiraceae bacterium; assembly: GCA_937885345.1. Taxonomy (GTDB): domain Bacteria; phylum Bacillota; class Clostridia; order Lachnospirales; family Lachnospiraceae; genus Eshraghiella. The sequence continues at coordinate 8,281 of CAKZZH010000103.1, forward strand.
GTCAATATCCCTTGTTTCCGGAACATAATAAGCCGGCCTTAAGAGATTTCTTATTGCCGATATTTCCTTTTTACGATTGGGTATAACCCTGTATAAAATAAGAGCATCCCTGATATGAAGGGTACCCACGATGTGATCGATATCCTCGTCATATACCGGGAAGCGTGAAAACTTGCCGTCTATATACTGTTTTACAACATCCTCGAGCTTCATATGCGCATCAAGCGCGACAACAACAGAACGATGCGTCATAACATCGCCCGCGCATTTGTCGTCAAGCTGGAAAATGTTATTGATCATTTCCGCTTCATCCTGTTCGATCGTTCCCTGTTCCTGACCCTCACTGACCATATTGATAATGGCCGCTTCGGTAACCGCTTCATCATCATCCTTCGCGGATATTCCGAATATTCCGAGGATAAGGTTGCGAAGAAGCGTTATTACAGCGCCGAAAGGCATAAAGATTATCGTAACCGCTCTGATGATGTATACTAACGCACAAGCGGTTTTATAAGGCTTTCGGGCTGCGCATTTCTTGGGGATCATAAAACCGAACAAAGAAATCAGAATAAGTATTACAAGCGCGATCGCGATGCTCACCCAGATTGATGAATTGTGCTGCTTTATGATGGGATCGCCGATCCATCTGTGGACCATAGTGCCGGCCATAAAGGTTGTTATAAGGATTGAAAAACTCAAAGTATTATCGAGCCCGTCCTGATTTGTGAGCATTTTGGTAAGAAGCTTAGCTCTCTTCGAACCGCCCTGCGCTTCTTCACTGACCTGCTGCACACTGACATTGTCAAAGGCAGACTTGAACGCATAACAGATCGAATCCATTATGAGAATCAGTACGAAGATAACTATTCCCGATATTAATAAAGGTTTTTCGCCCATATTTCCTTTCTTCTCCCAGTTTAATATCACATAAGGCGTATCCCGCAGACGGCACATTTACCGCCGCAGCGCTGATCGTCCTTAAACGTATTTACGCTCCACTCTTTCGGATATTCCGCAAACAAATTCATAATCGAATTTACCGGAAATGCCGGCAAGTTCCTCAACACTTATTTCCTCGCCGCCATCACGCCCGATAAGCGTAACCACATCCTCAACCGAAGCGTCCGGGATATCACTGACATCCACCATCATCTGGTCCATGCAGATCCTGCCGAGGATCTTTGCTCTTCTGCCTCTTATAAGTACCTCTCCCCTGCCCGAAAGACTTCTCGGATAACCGTCCGCATAACCGACTGCAACAGTCGCAATACGCATCGGCTCAGGAGTTATAAAGGTTCTTCCGTAGCTGACTCCTTCACCGGCCGGAACATCCTTCACAAAGATTATGTGGCTTTTCAGTTCAAGCACGGGATGATATTTCATATTCGGGTCCACCTCATCCGAAGGCGTGAGACCGTATAAAACGATTCCCATCCTGACCATATCAAGCGCATATTCAGGCATATCAATACATGTCGCCGAATTGGCGCAGTGCCTTATCGCGAATCTGACGCCTCGCTTTTCAAGGCTTTTGATAACCTGCATAAAATCCGAATACTGCTGCCTTGCAAAAGTCTTATCCTTCTCATCGGCCGTCGCAAAATGCATAAAAATGCCCTCGCAGTCAAGCCCTTTAAGACCTGTTATATATTCAATATCATCAATTGTCTCATCACATACCGGGAAGCCTATACGGTTCATTCCGGTATTTATCTTGATATGGCAAAGTGCCTTATGTCCGAGCACCATCGCCGTATCATTTATATCATCCGCCATCCGCCTCGTAAGAAGCGCGAAAGTGATATCATTTTTGATCATAGTCTCATATTCGGCCTTACAAACATAACCGAGTATAAGGATCATATTGGTAATGCCGGCATTTCTAAGCTCCATCGCCTCTCTGACGGTTGCAACCGCAAACCCGTAAACACGGTCCGAAAGCTCCTTGGCAACCCTTACCGCTCCGTGCCCGTAAGCATTGGCCTTGACCACCGCAAGAAGCTGCACGCCGTCTCCGACTCTCTTTTTAACTTCTTCCACATTTGCAAGAAGAGCATCTGTATGAATAACCGAATAAGTTCTCGTGAATTCTTCCATCTCACATATCTCCGATAAAATACACTGCAATCATCCACCCTCACGCGCGGGGGTAATCCAAATCGCCTATATCTGCGACACGATCGCACCTGCTGCAGATGCGATATCTCCGGCAATAAGCGCGTGTTCGCCTCTGTCCGCGCAGGCTCTCTCGCCCGCAAGTCCGTGCACATACACACCCATCGAAGCCGCACTTAAAGGATCAAGCCCGAGTGCCAGCATTCCGGCGATTATTCCGGTAAGTACATCACCAGCACCTGCTTTACTCATAGCGCCGCAGCCCGAATTATTGATAACTACTCTGCCGTCAGGCGCAGCGATAACGCTTCTTGCGCTCTTAAGCACTGTTATCACACCCGCACTCGCAGCATACCGCTTTGCGGCTTTAAGCATGTCGTCCGAAACCTCCGAGTTATCAAGGCGCATAAGCCTTGCCATTTCGCCGATATGAGGTGTAATGATCACGGTATCGGCGTATTTCTTCATGGTATCATCAGGCATTTTCGCAATTATATTAAGAGCATCGGCATCTATGATAAGCGGCACTTTGCCGTTTTCAAGCACATAACCGACTATCTTCACAGCATCATCGCTCTGCGATAAGCCGGGACCCATAACAATCCTGTCGGCCCTCTCGAGCGCCTGCGACAGAGATGAAGCACCGGCGGCGCCCTCACCGTCCGCATACTCAGTCACAATCGCCTCCGGCAGAAGTTGCCTTATAACAGGTGCGGTGTCCTTATGCGTATATATTTCAACCAGTCCGGAGCCGCATCTGAAAGCAGCAAGCGCGCTAAGATAAGCCGCACCGCTGTACTGCCTGCTTCCTGCGATAATAAGCGTCCTTCCGTATGTACCCTTATGTGAAGAACTGATCCTTTTCGGAATTCTCGCAAGATCTTCCGCGGTAAAATACATCGCATATTCCTGCGTCTCAACGGCGTCGGGATAAAGTCCGATATCGGCAACCGTCACTTCACCGGCCGCGTCCTTGCCGTCGCCAAGCATCAGTCCTATTTTATTATATCCGAAAGTTACCGTGTGATCGGCCTTAACGGAGCATCCGAGGGTTTTACCTGTCGATGCGTCAATTCCCGAAGGAATGTCAACGCTGACAACGGTTGCATTTGAAGCATTTACGGACTCAATAACTTTGGCGTAGATCCCTTCCACATTTCTTGTAAGCCCGGTTCCGAACAGGCCGTCTATTATTATATCATATCTCGAAATATCATCACTTCTGACAGTCCTTATATGGGATGCTACGGCAATGTGGTTTTGAATCTTGAAGGCTTCTCTCTCCTTCTCGCCTATTATGCATATATCGGCGGTAATTCCCTGCCACGAAAGGATTCTGGCCGCAGCAACCGCGTCACCGCCGTTATTGCCGGTACCCGCAAGAGCAAGTATTCTCGGCGTATGCTCATATGTAAGGCAAACCTCAGCCACCTTGACCGCAACAAAATAAGCCGCCATCTCCATAAGGGCTTCCGACGGTTTCCCGATCGTGCCTATCGTATAAGCATCAATATTCCGCGCTGCTACTGTTCCTATCGCCTTTTTCATGGTATTTTCCCGAATCTCTTATTTCCCGTAAAATATTATTCAGACTTCTTATCTTCATTCTTCTTGGGCTTATCGAAGACTTCCATCATCTCCGGGCCGAGAAGGTCGTGCATATATGAGTAAATCTCGGTATTCTTGATTTCTTTATCCTGCTTGATAAGGACTTTTTTCTTAAGTTCGATCCTGGTCTCATTAATCCATTTACCGAGAAGCTGTATATCATCATAATTCCGGTGTATACGCTTGTGGCAAACTCCTATGCCCTCGATTATAAGTGCGATATTGGCATCTCTTATTTTGGTGGGGATTTCCAGTTCTTCCTGCTCAAGCTGCTCTATCTTCTCGGTTGCCTCAAGAACAAGTTTCTGATTACGCTTCATGATCTTCTCGCGCTTTGCAGAAGACTCTTCATCGGAATTGGCAAGAATCTCATTCATAAGATCCTGTTTGATCTTCCTGACTGCTTTAAGATCGTTGGTTATCTGACCTTGTCTCTTGATAAGCTCGTTAAGATTCTTCTCAAGCACTTTGATCTCAGGCGTTTTCTCGTTCTCAGGAAACAACCTGTACCATCTCTCATCAAGAGTAGCTATGGGAAGCTGCTTATATGCCGCATTCTTCTTAACTTCTTCGATAGTAAGTGCCATAACTTATACCCCCCGGCATTACGCCAATCAGTTCATCTTGGATATTGTGTAAGATAAAGTCATAAGGCTCTCGGAAAGGTGCACATTCTCAACCACAACTTTGTCGGGAACCATGATATCGGTCGGCGCAAAATTCCAGATAGCCTTAACACCGGCTTTAACCGCACAATCCGCAATCTCCTGAGCCGCTTCTCTCGGTATCGTAAGAGCGATTATCTCGACATTGTTCTCCTTGATGTAATCCTCAAAATCGTCCATAGGATATATGTTATGACCGCCGGCCTGTGTACCCACAAGTGCAGGATTACTGTCAAAGAGCCCCATAACCTTAAAGCCTCTCTTTTCGAAATTACTGTATCCGGCGATCGCTCTTCCAAGGTTACCGGCACCCACAATGATCATATTGTGAATCTGGTCGATGCCAAGGATCTTGGCAATCTGCTCATGAAGATTGGGAACATTATATCCATAACCCTGCTGCCCGAAACCGCCAAAATTGTTAAGGTCCTGCCTGATCTGTGAAGCGGTAACGTTCATTCTCACGCTCAGATCGTGGGAAGATATCCTCTCAACTCCACTTTCCATAAGCTCCTCGAGATGTCTGTAATACCTCGGAAGTCTCTTAATAACCGCAAGAGAAATGTCACTTTTATCCATGAGTCATCTATCTCCTAAATCAAATAATATTATAATCCCAAACATGCCTTATTCATATAAAATATTTGTTGCTATAATTACTTATATTGTACTAGATTGTTAATGTTTTATCAAGATGTTTTGCATACCGGGGATTTATCGACTAATGTTTTTAAGCCGGATATCACAAAAAGGCTGCCGTTTATAAACGACAGCCCTTTCGGTACCGTAAATATATTTAACCTGCTTTATTCCTGACAGCCTGTTATTCCGAAAAATCGGGTAAACACTTACTCCGGCTTCTCAACCTGCGTGATCGCTGACTTTGTCATAGGGATTCGGCAGTTCTTGTTGTTACCGAACTCAACGATAACGGTATCATCGGTGATATCGATTATAACACCGTAGAAACCGCTGGTCGTAAGAACGCTGTCGCCGACTTCCATCTTGGAAAGAAGCTCCTGCTGCTCTTTCTGCTGCTTCTTCTGAGGTCTGATGGCAAGAAAGTACATAAGTGCACCGAAGATTACGATGTACACAACGATCATGATAATGTTCTTCGGATCAAAACCTGAAGATGCATTCGTAGTTGTTGTCTCTGTTGTTGTCTCTGCCAAAATAAGTGCGTTAATTAGATTCATTTGTAGATATCCTCCTTAATGTGTGGTCCTTAAATTCCTTATATCTTCCTTCCTCAATGGCCACTCTTATATCTTCCATAAGATGATTGTAAAATCTGAGATTGTGGAGTACACAAAGTCTCATGCCCAGCATTTCTTTGGCTTTGAGAAGATGCTTGATATACGCTCTGCTGTAATTACGGCAGGCGGGGCAATCGCAACCCTCTTCGATCGGACGAAGATCTTTTTCATATTGCTTGTTGAAAAGATTCAGCTTACCCTCGCGTGTATATACATGTCCATGACGACCGTTTCTTGAAGGATATACACAGTCAAAGAAATCCACTCCCCTGTCAACCGCTTCAAGTATATTGGCCGGTGTACCGACTCCCATAAGATATACAGGCTTATCCTGAGGCAGGTGAGGAACGACAGCATCGATTATCCTATACATCTCCTCATGACTCTCACCGACCGCCAAACCACCGATCGCGTAACCGTCAAGATCAAGCTTTACTATCTCTTTGGCATGTTCTATACGTATATCATCATAGGTTCCACCCTGATTGATGCCGAACAGGAGCTGTTCCTTATTAACGGTATCGGGCAGGGAGTTAAGCCTTGCCATTTCATTTCTACATCTTACAAGCCATCTGGTGGTCCTGTCAACAGATTTCTGCACATAATCGCGCGGCGCTGGGTTCTCTATGCATTCATCAAAAGCCATTGCAATGGTCGAGCCGAGATTCGACTGAATCTGCATGCTCTCCTCGGGCCCCATAAAGATTGGGTGACCGTCTATATGAGAATTAAAGGTCACGCCTTCTTCCTTTATCTTACGCATTCCTGCAAGGGAAAATACCTGAAATCCGCCCGAATCGGTGAGTATCGGTCTGTCCCAGTTCATAAAGCGGTGCAGACCTCCAAGCTCCTTAATAAGCTTGTCACCCGTTCTTACATGAAGATGATATGTGTTGGACAGTTCAACCTGTGTTCCTATATCATAAAGGTCCGTTGTCGCAACCGCGCCCTTAATGGCAGCGACCGTTCCGACATTCATAAATACAGGCGTTTCAATGACGCCGTGTACCGTTTCCATATGCGCTCTTTTGGCTTTGCCGCATGTGGCAATAACTTCGTATTTCATCACTTTTTCTCCGAATTATAGACTGCTTTAACATTCTCAAGCTTGGCGCCCATATTCGATAAAATAAGATCAGCGATCGTGCAGGATGCCATAGCCTCGACAACCACCACGGCTCTGGGAACCACGAGAGGATCGTGTCTTCCCTTTATCGAAACCTGAATATCTTCACCCGATTTGTTAACGGTGTCCTGAATACTCGCGATCGAGGGTGTGGGCTTAACGGCTGCGCGGAAAATAATATCGCTTCCGTCGCTCATTCCGCCGAGAACTCCGCCGCTGTGGTTCGTCTTCTTGGATATTTTACCGTTATCCATACAGAAGGCGTCATTGTTATCGCTTCCGCGGTGCCCGGCCGCTTCAAAGCCGTCTCCTATCTCAAAGCCTTTAACGGCACCGATCGACATAACGGCATGAGCAAGAAGCGCATCCAATTTGTCAAATACAGGCTCTCCTATTCCGGCGGGAACGCCTTTGATAACGCACTCAATAATACCGCCGAGGGAATCCTTCTCGGATATCGCTTTATCAGCAAGTGCCGCGATCTCATCCACAACCCCTGCATCAGGAAGTGCAAAGGGATTCTTCTCTCTTTGAGCAATATCAAATCTGTCATAATCAATCCCGATGCCGGCAATGCTCCTGGTATAAGCACATACCGAAATACCGAGTTCTTCAAGAAACTTTGCCGCAACGGCGCCTGCCGCAACTCTTCCGATCGTCTCTCTTCCGGAGGATCTGCCGCCGCCTCTGTAATCGCGAAAACCGTATTTGGCATCGAAAGTATAATCCGCATGTCCGGGCCTGTAATAAGAAGCGATCTCGGAATAATCCGCACTTCTCTGGTTCTCGTTATTTATAAGGATCATTATGGGCGTGCCCGTCGTAAGGCCATCAAAAACGCCCGACATAATATGACAGATATCACCCTCCTTCCTCTGCGTAACATACGCCGAGGTACCGGGCTTTCTTCTGTCAAGAAACGCCTGAACATCCTCCTCGGAAAGTCTGATCCCCGCAGGTGCACCGTCTATAACAACGCCTACTCCCGCGCCGTGGGACTCTCCCCAGGTTGTGATCGTATAATTCTTACCGTAAATCGAACCGGACATATACTCTTAATCCTTTATATATAATCATATTAAAAGCCCACGGCAAAGCCTCCGCCATGCCGCGGGCTTTATGTTCACTTAGATCCTCTCACCGCACTCGGGGCAAAATACCGCATCGGATGCATCAAGAACAGCACCACAATGGGGACATTTACTTACGGCAGGAGTGCTCTCGGCTACAGATGCCGCACTCTCAGCGGGCGCTGCTTCCTCAGCGGGCGCCTCTTCCTCGGCAGCCTGCCTGGGCTTGTTGGCCGTAGGACATCCGCAAACACCGCAGAATAACTGTCCGGGTGAAAGAGGCTTTCCGCATCTTGAACACCTGTTAACACCGTCAAGCTCGCGTACATGCGGAAGTTTCTCGCCGCATACCGAGCAGAAAGTCGACTCAACCGAATTGTCGGCCTGGCACTTGGTGCAGACAACAACTCCGTTAAGGAATTTTATTCTTAAAAGTCTGTTATGATTACTCTCATTTATCTGCGAAATCTCTGCAAACTCAGCCTCATACTCGCTCGGTACGCTGCCCTTGTTGGCGTTGTAATACTTCTCACCGATAGCATTATAAATCGCATTTACCCTTGCATTACCTTCCTGCATCTGTCTCTGAAGATCGCTGATCTCACCTGCCGCAGGATTATTAAGGCCCGCATTAACATTGTTGTTTCTCATATAATCCTCCTAATAGTAAAATGTAACCCTATATGCCATTAAACATATATAAAATGCCTGAATTTAAGTATAATCTCAAAGGCTTTTGCGGTCAACCACAATTCTCGTATGTGCCCGCACGGGCGCCCCATACTTTAGGCCGCCCCGCTCGCCTTATTTATCGGTAAAACCGCGTAATTTACGTCTCATCCTGGCGAGAGCATTTTCGATACTTCTGGAAGGCTTGTCAAGCCTTACGGCAATCGCGGAAGGCTTGTAACCCTGCATGCGAAGATTCCAGACCTGAAGCTCAAGTTTACTGAGGTTTGCAACGAGAAAATCCGCAAGTTCACGGCTCATATCCTTGTATAAATAGCTTTCTTCGGGATTGTAGCTGGCATCGGCCGGTATCATATCACCGAGAACGGTATTACTCTCCTCACCGCTCTCACCCGTACCGACGCTTTGATCGAGTGAGATATAGTCTTTTAACGGCTGATTCTTGCCGCTGTTAGAGACTGATACGAAATTCTTTAATTTATTATTGATGCACAGACTGGCAAAGCTCTTAAAGAGGCTTCCATGCCCCTCTTTATAGCTGTCCATGGCACTGAGAAGCGCCATCATGCCGATCTGCGACATGTCGTCGTTATCATAGCCGCTGGCATAATATGAGCCGGCTATGTATTTTACAAGGCCCATATATTTGACAAGCAGAAAATCCCTTGCTTTATAATCCCCTAACTTGTACATGGCAACAAGTTCTTCATCCGTTCTGCCCTCATATAAAGGCTCGGACTTTGCCCCCTTATTTAAGGACCTATCGTCATTATTATTGTCCATATCCCCTCTGTCTGACTATTTCGTATGCAAGAACTCCTGCGGCAACCGACGCATTGAGCGAATCGATATCACCCTTCATGGGAATGCTTGCGACATAGTCACATTTCTCTTTTATGAGGCGGCCTACGCCCTCCCCTTCGTTCCCTATAACCAGCCCGATCGGGCCCTTAAGATTCACATTGTACATAAGCTCGCCGCCCATATCCGCGCAAACGAACCAGAGGCCTTCCTTCTTAAGGTCTTCAATGGTTGAAGCGATATTGGTGACTTTGGCAACGGGCGTATAGTTGAGTGCGCCCGCGCTTGCTCTTGCAACCGTTGCGGTAAGGCCTGCCGAGCGGTGTTTCGGAATTACCACGCCATGAGCGCCCGCAAGATTGGCGGTACGGATTATCGCACCCAGATTATGCGGATCCTCGATCCCGTCGAGAATGATAACAAAAGGCTCCTCGCCCTTATCCTTTGCAGCTTTGATAATATCGGACACCTCCACATAATCGTAAGCTGCCGCACTCGCGATAACACCCTGATGATGCCCGGTACTGCTCATACGGTCCAGTTTCTCCTTGGGAACATAAGTAACGATAGCGCCGCATTTCCTGGCTTCCTTGCCGATCTGCTGCACTGAGCCGTCCTTACATCCGTCGAGGATATATATTTTATCGATGGTCCTGCCGCTTCTTAAAGCCTCAAGGACAACATTTCTTCCTTCAATGAGTGTTTCTTTGTATTCCATACCATTCTCCGTAAAATAGCCGTCACGGCCTTATTCGCCCTGATACAGACCCTTTATCAGTTCAACGATCCTGTCGTACCTGCCCTCTATATAAAGGTATCCGACAAGAGTTTCAAGCCCCGTAGCCTTCATATATTCGGCTCTGCTCGCACTTTTGGCCTTGCCGGCGGGATTGGAGTTACGCCCTCTCTTGTAGACAACTAGTTCCTCCTCGCTAAGGATTTTATCCGCAAGTATTTTATCCGCAAGGGCGGCCTGAGCACTTGCCCTGACCATTTCCACGGTTGCCTTGTTAAGATTCTTAACACTGGTCTTCTTGCGATAACAGGTCACGCTTCGAATAACCGTCTCATACACGCAGTCGCCGAGATATGCGAGCTCGAGAGGCGAATACTGCGATGCATCGACCTCGGGCAGATCAAAGCCGTCTTTAATTGCAGCTACAAAATCTTTGTCCACTCTACTTAACAAGCTCCCATACAGTGCCTTCTCTTGTATCCTTTATCGCAATGCCCCTGCCGAGAAGTTCATCCCTTATGGCATCAGCCTTGGCAAAATCTTTCTCCTTCTTGGCAGCTTTGCGCTCTTCTATCTTTGCAAGGATGTAATCTTCAAGTTCCTTGTCAACGCCTGCGTTTGTATCCTCAGAAGGTGCGCAGGTAAGATCAAGCCCCAGAACCTCATCAAAGCTCTCGATAAGCGCATATTTGGTAGCATCGGAAATATCTGCCGAAAGCACATCATATACAAGTGTGATCGCGGAAGCGGTATTGATATCGTTTCCGATCGCATCTATAAAACGATTCTTATAATCATCAAACGCTGCCTTATCAACCTCTCCGTCCTTGGACAGACTGGCCACTCTCTTAACAAGCTTATTATAAGCAGCGGTCGTATTGTCCATGATCTCGTATGAGAATTCAAGAGGCTTGCGGTAATGCGACTGGAGGCAGAACATCCTGTAAACAAGAGGATTGTAGCCCTTCTCCATAAGAAGGCTCAAGGTAAGGAATTCTCCCTTGGACTTGCTCATTTTACCGGAGCGGTCATTAAGATGGTGAACATGGAACCAGTAGTTGCACCATTTATGTCCGAGGTATGCCTCGCTCTGGGCGATCTCATTGGTGTGGTGAGGGAAAATATTATCCACGCCGCCGCAGTGAATGTCCATTTTATCGCCGAGATGCTTCATACTGATGCATGAGCACTCTATATGCCAGCCGGGATAACCGATTCCCCAAGGGCTCTCCCATTTAAGCTCCTGATTCTCGAATTTGGACTTGGTGAACCAGAGAACAAAATCGGCCTTATTCTTCTTGTTGGAATCCTCTTCGACATCATCACGAACACCGACCATAAGCTCTTTCTCGCTCTGTGATGAGAATACATAATAATCGTCAAGCTTGGAGGTATCGAAATATACGTTACCGCCTGCAACATAAGCAAAGCCCTTATCGATAAGAGCGGAAACTACCTTGATAAACTCATCTATGCAATTGGTCGCAGGCTCCACAACATCAGGAGTTACGATATTAAGTTTAGCGCAGTCCGCAAAGAAAGCATCCGTATAGAACTTCGCGATCTCAAGCACGGTCTTATGCTCTCTCTGCGCGCCCTTGAGCATTTTATCCTCGCCTGTATCGCCGTCGCTGGTAAGATGTCCGACATCGGTGATATTCATTACACGCTTCACATCATAACCCGCATAACGAAGGGTTCTAACAAGGATATCCTCCATAATGTAGGTACGAAGATTACCTATATGCGCATAGTGATAAACGGTGGGGCCGCAGGTATACATTGCAACCTTCCCGTCCTCATTGGGCACGAATTTATCAACTTTCCTGGTTAAAGTATTAAAGAAACTGATTCTGTTTTCCACCTTGATCTGCCTCCGTATTTCTATAAAATATTATTATATGCGGCCATTGCCCGCAGCTACCTGGTATTCTCAACAAGTCTCTTAAGCTCCTGAACACGCTCGGAAAGTGCGTTGATATCGCGGAGCACGGGATCGGGAATATGGACCTGATCGAGCTCTTTGTTGGGAAGCACAGTATCATCGATCTTAACCACCCTGCCCGGTATACCGATTACCGTTGCATGAGGGGGAACCTCCGAGAGCACCACCGAACCGGCACCGATTTTACTGCCTGCTCCAATGGTAAAAGATCCGAGGATCTTCGCACCGGTACTTACCAGCACATTATCTTCAAGAGTCGGATGTCGTTTGCCCTTCTCCTTACCTGTACCGCCAAGCGTTACGCCCTGATACAATGTACAGTTATCGCCTATTATCGTTGTCTCGCCGATAACCACTCCATGTCCGTGATCGATAAAAAAACCTTTGCCGATCGTGGCTCCGGGATGTATCTCAATACCCCATTTTCTGGCAGCTCTCTGGGATATTTTACGGGCACGGTAGAACTTACCCTTAAGGTACAGCTCATGCGCCTTGCGATATTTCCATATTGCCCAGAAACAAGGATAAAGATATACCTCTTTGTCATCCTTCATAGCCGGGTCGCGGTCTCTTATGACCGCCGTCATTTCTTTAACATAATCACGAAATCTCATATACAATCCTCTTATCAAACCGTCACTTAAGCGCCAGTCTTATTATCTCTGCGACGTTGATAGGTAAGATAGAAAACTCCGAGAGTGCCGCAAGTTCATTCT
>CAKZZH010000104.1 GCA_937885345.1 uncultured Lachnospiraceae bacterium
AATATTGATTTTTCAAGGTGCAAACCCAATTTCCTATGTGGGAAGTTTTAGTACACTCAGACGTTTACTGCCGGTACGGATTTTACTAATGGGAATTTGGGAGAATGGGCGAATAATATTATCCTGAGTGGAGATTATTTTAAACCGGGATACATGATCATTATTGAAGCGACAGCGTCTGGAACGCCGGGTTATACTCAGATGTATTTGAAAGATGCCGCAACTGATAATTGGCCGACGATATACAATGATGAAACTTGGTATGATTCCGGTACGTCTGTTACATATTATTACATGTTTGAAGATACGTATTCAAGTGTAGCTGTAAGCGGTGTCGGATTGAATGTGAGTTCAGTTAAAATTGCTCGATATGGCAATTTAAAAACAACGGAGTATACTTCAAATAATGATCTTGGTGGTTGGGCCGCAAGTGTTGTACTTAATGAGTATGATGTAAGTTATTCAGCCGGAACTGGAATTTGGATTGCAGCGACAGCGTCTGGAACGCCGGAATATACTCTGATGTATTTGAAAGATGCCGCAACTGATGGTTGGCCGACGATATACTATGATGAAACTTGGTATGATTCCGGAACACAAGTTGTTTATAGATACACATTTGAAATGCCGTACACATCTATAGCTATTAGCGGAGCGGGATTAATCATCAACTCAGTAACAACTTTTGATTATTTACCTCCTGTATATGATGTTACACTAAATACCAATGGTGGAACAATAGCTGAGGGATCGGAGCTTACGACTTATGAGTACACGGTAGGAGCGACGCTTCCTACAGCGGTTACTAAAGAAGGATATACATTTGCCGGTTGGTATGATAATGAAGAACTTACCGGAAATGCAGTTACTGAGATAGCCACGACATCCACAGGTTCGGTTGAATACTGGGCTAAATGGACACCTGTTACCGTTAAGGTTACCATAGATGATCAGTCTGCTACAACCGCAACTGTTCCTGCTTCATTTGACATTGCATATGATGCGGAATTTACAGATCTTACAACTGTTGCTGCTAAGACCGGATATACTCTTGTAGGATATTTTACCGAGAAAAACGGTAAGGGAACAAAGGTATATGATGTTGCAGGTGAGCCTTGCGTAGATGCTTCTGCGTTTACGTCAGCAACGACACTTTATGCATATTGGGTTGCATATGATTATGTATTATCTCTTAAGTCCAATGGCGGAACTGTTGATAGTGCGTATACAACAGTCGGTGGTAATGTAGGTGATACAATTACTCTTCCTACCGCAAAGGAGATCACAAAGGATAATTACACATTCAAGGGTTGGTATGACAATGCAGATTGCACAGGCACTGCTGTTACTACAGTTAAGATAGAGAAGGCAGGCACCGGAACATTTTATGCTCTCTGGGAGCCTGATACATATGAGGTTACACTTAATGTAAATGAGGGTACTCTTAAGGGCGATGATGTAACATCTTATACCTACGGAACCGCTGTCACTCTTCCTACTGCTACCAAGAAAGGCAATGCGTTCGGTGGATGGTTTGCCAAATCTGATTGTACCGGAGATGAGGTTAAAGAGATTTCCGCAACTGCAAGTGGCGATATCACACTTTATGCTAAGTGGACCCCTTACAATAAGAACGGTAAACTCGGAACAGGTACATCTACCGATTATACATATACCAACACACTTACGATGAGTGATTCATCCTGGTGGACTGATTATGTGATTGAAATAGACGAGCTTCTTGGTACGATCAAGGCAGAAGATGTTGATTATATCACATTCTCGGCTGATCATGAATTCCAGGTTGGCTACAATGATGCAGAAGGAACCTGGTCACAGCCTAAGATCACTACTGCGGTTGATCTTAAGAATGTTTTACTTGCTCCTATGACCGATGATGAAGGTGAGTTACATGAGTTCTATATGATGGCCGGTCTCAGTGTAAATGACGGTAAGGATTACGTTCTTACCTGGACTGTACACAAGAAAGGTGAACCTGTATCAACAAAGGAGATCGTAGCCGAATCCGAAGACGGAGAGGCGGCTCCGGCTGTAACCGTTGATGCTACGGCTGATGTTGATGTCGACAGCATTGTTAAGGATGCAGGTGTTTCAGGCGATGATGTTAAGGTTGTGATCGGAAGCAAGGTTATCACGAAGGATGATATTGCGGATGAGGATCTGAAGCTTATGGAAGAGGCGCTTGCTAAGATCGGCAGCGATGCTACTCTCAGCAACACATCTCTGTATAGCATCGATCTTACCGTTCAGGCAGGAACACAGAAAGTAACAGTTACAGAAACTTCCAAAGAGATCGCTGTTGCGATCGAGATCCAGGCTGAAGAGGGTGTTGAACTCACAGATAAGTATGATTACTATATTTTAAGGATCCACACCGATAAGGACGGCAAGAAGACATGTGATATACTTCCTGCAACAGTAGAGGAAGTTGATGGCGTTAAGTATGCTAAGGTATCTACCGATAAGTTCTCTACATATGCACTTGTATATGTTGCCAAGGCAACCGATAATTCCGTAGGCGATACTCTTCCTTACGCGATTGCCTGCTTCGTATTATCAGGTGTATGCGCATTCTTCGTAATTAAGAGAAGGAGAGTTACAGAATAATCGCTTACAGGCAGTATATGCCATGTGACAGATTATTGGTACAAGCATAAAATATCCGGCGGTCATTTGCAATGTCGTTAAGTTAAGCACTTAACGTCAAAACAAAGAAAGCATCGTTCTATCTAAAAACGGATAGTTCGGTGCTTTTTTGTTTTGAAGCATAGTTAATAAAACATAGTCTTGAAGCAATGATCCGTTCCGAATAGTTATACATGGTGAGTTTAGCCCATATTTCTTGCTCAATAAACTCGCGTTTCTTTGAATGAAGATTAACAAGTCCGAGAGCATACTTTAATTCACGGAAAGAAGTTTCTATACCCCAGCGGCGAAAAGGTATTAACAAATGTAAAAACATGTTTTCGGGAAAAATCAGCAAAAGGTGAATACTCCGGGACCATTTGAGCCACCTGTCCGGAGTTTGAGAGCCACCTTTCC
>CAKZZH010000105.1 GCA_937885345.1 uncultured Lachnospiraceae bacterium
AGGTCGATACAACAAAAACTTGTAAATGTCAACCTTAAATTGATGCGTTTATCCTGGAAGTCTTATGCTTTAATTTGACATTTATTCTTATTTGTGCTAGTATTCCTCTTAACATTTGTAATTTTTTCGTAACATTTTACGTTGATATATACTATTTTACCGTTTAATACGACATTTTATATATAATGATATGGTGTGCGGCCGGGTATCCGACTGTAGATTATCGCATCATAACGGTGGAGGTTAATATGTTCGGTAAGAACAGGAAGACCGCACTGGCTGCTGTATTACTTGTTTTAGTGGCAGTTGAAGTGGTCTTCGCAAACGTGAATAAGAAAAATACAGATGTTTCGGATACGAACGGTCTTAGGCTTGCTTCTGAATCTGAAGAGACTGTACAGGACGTACAGGATCTTACATCGGTTGAAGAGGAAAACACTCTTGATGTACAGGATTTGGAGAATGCAGATGAGATCGAGGTGTCAGCTAATCTTAATGTAGTGTATCGAAGTACTGTCCTTAGTTCGGAGGACATGTCCACAGATTCAGATGATGAAGAGATTAATGATTTTACATCCAAGATCCTTGCGTACACAAACGAGAGGCTTATTGTGTATGCTGAGCCCTCAGAGGCTTCCGAAGAGATTGGTGTAATGTATTCCGGAACTATCGGTGATGTGCTTGAGGTTGGCGAGGAATGGTCGCTTATTCAGACAGGAGAGGCCAAAGGTTATGTGAAGAACAATTCCGTACTCTTTGGCGAAGAGGCACAGGTTGTTGCTGAGATACTCGGCACCAGGCAGGTGTATGCTCCGACTGATGTAGTGGTATATTCGGATCCTGATGTCAACTCTGTTCAGATTGATGTTATCGCTGCAGGAAGTACCGTTGATGCACTCGATGACACCGGCAGATTTGTCCTTGTTGATGCGGACGGTGTTTTAGGATATGTCCTTGAAGAAGCGATTGAAATCACATATGGTCTTGAGACCGGCATAACGATCGAAGAAGAGCAGAGAAGGATCGCCGAAGAACAGGCGGCGGCAGAAGCGGCTGAGAGAGCTCGTCAGGAAGCGGCAGCTAAAATGGCGGAAGCAATTGTGGAAGCAGAAAAAAAGAATGTAACGATCTCTGCTACCACGAGGGAACCGTATGCGGCTACCGAGGAAGAGATTCATCTCCTTGCGACCATAATATACTACGAATCCGGCTGGGAGCCTTATGAAGGACAGGTTGCGGTAGGAAATGTCGTACTTAACCGTGTCCTTTCACCCAGATTTACACAGAATACCATTGCAAGCGTAATTTACGCGCCCGGACAGTTTACCGGCGTTTCGGACGGTAATAACGGCCCTTCGGAGAGATTCCTGAATGAGTTCCTTAGTCTTACCAACGAACAGCTTGAAGTAAGAGGCTCATACAGCGCAGCACTTGAGGTCCTTGCGGGCAATAATAATATCGGCGATATGCTGTTCTTTATCTCGACGAAGAAAGCCAATTTTGCCAAGTATACGAGCTATACCATAATCAACAACCACTGCTTCTACATCTATTAACATGCGGGTCTGCACCTGTATATATGTATTTTATATGTACTAATGGAAGAGTTGATATAACTTAAAATAAAGCGTATAATATATAGTCGTACCTTTTGCGGTATGGCTATATGTTTTTTCAAGGGGTGGCATAACAGAAAAGGAGAAGGTACATGGAAGCATGTAAGAAAAGAATTCTTATCGTTGATGATGATACTATGGTTCTCAATATGCTTAGAGGGGTGCTCGGTAAGGATTACGATGTCACTACCGTAAACAGCGGAGAACTTGCGATGAGTTTCCTTGCCAGGAAGAGCACGGATATTATTTTCCTTGATTACAGCATGCCGGGCGAAAACGGTCCGGAAGTAATGGATAGAATCCGAAGCAATCCCAGAACCAGGAATATTCCGATCGTTTTTCTTACGGGAGTTTCCGACAGTGAGAGTGTTGTGAATATCACGGCCAAGAATCCGGACGGATATCTGATGAAGCCGGTTGAGAGAAGCAGGCTTATCGCAACGGTTGAGAATCTGGTTAAGTAGTTTGTATGTAGTATATCTGCGACAAATACAATAATATAAAGGGGGTATTTATGGATCCGTTAATTTGGGTTTGGCTGGGTTCGATGATATTGTTTATAATCATCGAGATCCTTACTACCGGACTTACGACAATCTGGTTTGCTGGTGGTAGTGTGGCGGCACTTATCACTTCGCTTGCTGGTCTTCCCTGGTGGGTGCAGGTGATCACTTTTATTCTGATCTCCGGACTTCTTCTTGTACTTACCAGACCTTTTCTTAAGAAAATTGCCAAGAAAGGATACGTAAAGACCAATGCGGACAGCCTTATAGGACAGTATGCGAAGGTTACGGATGAGGTTAATGGCAGCGGAGGAACCGCTTACATCAACGGACTCGAATGGAGCGCTGTATGCGATGATCCGCATGAGAACATAGGCGAAGGTGAATTCGCCGAGATCGTCAGAATAGAAGGCGTTAAGCTTATTTTAAGGAGGAGAAAATAATGATATTGGCTATGAGTCAGGGAATGCAGGGAGTTATAATCGGAGTTGTTGTTCTGGTTGTGATCATTATTCTTGTTTCATGCATTAAGATCGTGCCTCAGGCGCATGCATCGATCCTCGAGAGACTCGGTGCGTTTAAGGCTACATGGAGCGTTGGTATACATTTTAAGGTTCCCTTTATTGATAAAATAGTTAAGAAGGTCTCACTTAAGGAGCAGGTTGTGGACTTTCCGCCTCAGCCGGTTATCACTAAGGATAATGTTACGATGAAGATCGATACGGTCGTGTTCTTCCAGATCACAGACCCGAAACTTTTTACTTACGGTGTTGATTCGCCTATCATGGCTATCGAGAATCTTACCGCTACTACACTTCGTAACATTATCGGTGATCTCGAACTGGACCAGACACTTACATCAAGAGAGATCATCAATACCAAGATGAGAGTTGCACTTGATGTTGCAACGGATCCTTGGGGAATCAAAGTTAACAGAGTTGAGCTTAAGAATATCATTCCTCCCGCGGCCATTCAGGATGCGATGGAGAAGCAGATGAAGGCAGAGCGTGAGCGAAGAGAAGCGATCCTTCGTGCAGAAGGTGAGAAGACCTCCACCATCCTTGTAGCGGAAGGTAAGAAACAATCGGCAATTCTTGATGCCGAGGCTGACAAACAGTCTGCTATCCTTAAAGCGGAAGCTGAGAAGGAAGCAGCGATCAAAGTTGCAGAAGGTCAGGCGGAAGCTATCAGAATGGTACAGCAGGCTAAGGCTGAAGGTCTCAGATATATTAAGGAGTCTTCCGCCGATGAAGCTGTTATCGCCATTAAGAGCCTTGAAGCATTCGAGAAGGCTGCCGACGGTAAGGCTACCAAGATCATTATCCCTTCGGAGATTCAGGGGATCGCAGGCCTTGCCAAATCGGTACAGGAAGTTATTAATGTAAGTGATGCTTCCAAGCAATAACAGATATGATTCGATATCGAACTATTTAGAGAGAGGCAATTTGCTATGCAGAGATTAGAGAGTTTACACGGTAGGAGTTTTCTGACACTCAAAGATTTTACACCGGAGGAGATTGAATACTTCCTCGACCTTGCGGCTGACCTTAAAGCCAAGAAGAAGCAGGGTATTACAGGCGACTCGCTTAAGGGTAAGAATATTGCACTCATTTTTGAGAAGCCTTCAACACGTACGAGAAGTTCATTTACCATCGGGGCGGCCGATGAGGGCGGTTTCCCTGTATACATGGGCGCCGATGAAATCCAGCTCGGACATAAGGAAAGTGTGAAGGATACCGCAAGAGTTCTTGGAAGAATGTTTGACGGTATTGAGTTCAGAGGTTTTTCGCAGGATCATGTTGAGCAGCTTGCCAAATACAGCGGCGTTCCGGTATGGAACGGTCTGACGGATGATTATCATCCCACACAGATACTTGCGGATTTTCTGACGATAAGAGAACATCTTGGAAGACTTAAGGGCGTTAATTTTGTTTTTATCGGTGACGGACGTAACAATATGGCCAACTCCTATATGATCGGCTGCGGTAAAATGGGCGTCAATTGCACCATAATCGCACCCAGGTCGCTCTGGCCCAAGGAAGATCTTGTTGAAATATGCAGAGGCTATGGCAAGGAAGCGGGATCTACACTTACAATCACCGATTCACTTGATGGTGTTGTAGGTGCCGATGTCATCTGTACAGACGTGTGGTATTCAATGGGCGAGGAGGAGAAAGCCAAGGAAAGGATCGCACTTCTCTCAGGCTATCAGGTTAATAAGGCTCTTATGCAAAGAACGGGTAAGGACAGTACGATCTTTATGCATTGTCTTCCCGCGATCAAAGAGAAGGAAGTTACCGAAGAGGTGTTTGAATCGAATAAGTCGGTTGTCTTTGATGAGGCCGAGAACAGAATGCATACCATCAAAGCGGTAATGGTTGCAACCCTTGGAGAATACTAATGAAGAGCAGAGGTAAATTCGCCAAATTTGTACGCAGCATGATCGATATACTTAATATACTTCTGGCGCTCAGTGCGATCGCACTGGCTGTTATGGTATTTATCAATACCGAGGATAACAGAGGCTTGTTTACGATCATTTTTATAGTTGGCGCGGCTATGAATTTTATAACGGGAATCAAGTTCTTTATGACGGATAGAAAGGGCTCTGCGATCGGTGTATGGATCGCGGCCGCAGTGCTTGGAGTGCTTGCTTTTTTTACCTACCGGATCGTCGGAGGCTTGTAGGATGAAAACGAAGATCCTTGGGATTCTCAAAGAAAACAGAAACGAATACGTATCAGGACAGGATATCGGCGAGAGGCTCGGCGTCACCAGAAATGCGATCTGGAAGGCGGTTTCGTCACTCAAGGAGATGGGATATTCCATCGAATCGGTGACGAATAAAGGCTACAGGCTGACATACTGCCCTGATATTCTATGTTCCGAGGAAATATCCGGAGAACTTAAGACCAGGTGGTGGGGAAACGAGATCCTGTATTTTGACAGTATTGACTCCACCAATAACGAGATCAAGAGGCAGGCCGAGAAGGGTGCGCGCGAGGGGCTTCTTGCTATCGCGGAGCAGCAGACTGCCGGACGCGGAAGGCGCGGCAAGGAGTGGTCATCACCGTCCGGAAGCGGAATCTGGATGAGTTTCCTTCTAAGGCCCGATATAACGCCCTACAGAGCGAGTCAGATAACTATCGTAACCGCTCTTGCGGCAGCAAATGCGATCCGTAATGTCACCGGGCTTAATACTTTGATAAAATGGCCGAACGATATAGTTATTGACGGTAAAAAGGTTACCGGGATCCTTACGGAAATGAGCGCGGAGATCGACAGCGTGAGCTATGTTGTTGTGGGCATTGGGATCAATGTCAACACGGAAAGCTTTCCGCCCGAGATCGGTCATATCGCAACGTCGCTTGTAAATCATTTGCCTGAGAATACGAGGGTGCAGCGTTCAGGACTCGTAGCAGCCTTTGGAAGCGAATTTGAGAGACTATATGACAAATTCCTCGCCTGCGATGATTTAGCGCCTCTAAAGGCGGAATACGAAGCGAGACTGATCAATATCGGCCGCGAGATAATAATCATGCCGGGCGAGCAGCGTGCGAAGGCGCTCGGAATAAATAACGACGGTGAACTTCTGGTGGAGGATGAGCAGGGCATTAAGGCGATAAGATCCGGAGAAGTGTCGGTAAGAGGTGTTTATGGATACGTTTAAGGAAATGGAAGGGCTTGAAGGTAAAGTCCTCTGCGCGGCAAGCGCGTATGATAAGAAATATTATTTTAATCCGGAATTCGACAGGCTCACAAGCGCTATAAAGGACGAACTTCAGATCATGTGCGTCACCTTTACGGAGGATGTGGGCGGAATACTTGTGGTCAGATACAGCCCCGAGGGCGAGCTTCTTCTTGAGACTCAGGCCGATGAGGGCGACCTTCTCTACGATGATATCGGAGCAGGTCTTAAAATAAGCAAGCTTCAGCGCGATAAGGTTGAATTCTTCGAGCAACTTGAGCTTTTCTATCGTGTATTTTACCTGGGAGAGTCGCTTGATGCAGAATAAGATCCGGATCGGGAAAATAGAGGTCGGACCCGTGTGGCTTGCGCCAATGGCAGGAGTTACGGATGAGGCATACAGGCGTATCTGCAAGGAGCAGGGGGCAGACTATATGGTCACCGAGATGGTAAGCGCTAAGGCCGTACTTTATAATAATCCCGGCTCTGATGTGCTGCTTAGGACCAATGAATCGGAGGCGCCATGTGCGCTTCAGCTCTTCGGCTCGGACCCTGAGATCATGGGGGAAATAGCGGGAAGACTGCAGAATATCGGCTTTGCGGCAATCGATGTGAATATGGGCTGCCCCGTCGGTAAAATCGTCAGCAACGGCGAAGGCAGCGCTCTTATGAAAAAACCGGAGCTTGCGGGCAGGATAATCGATAGCATAGTCAGAAATGTGGACATTCCCGTGACTGTCAAATTCAGGCTCGGCTTTGATGAGAACAGCATTAATTGCATTGAATTTGCGAAGATCATGGAGGAAAACGGCGCTGCGGCGATAACGCTTCATGCCAGGACCAGGGCGCAGATGTATGCCGGCAAGGCGGATTGGGATATGATCCGCCGCGTTAAGGATAGCGTGCGGATCCCTGTTATCGGAAATGGCGATATTTGGTCAGGCGAGGATGCTGTAAGGATGATGGAGCAGACAGGCTGCGACGGCGTTGCGATCGGAAGAGGCGCACAGGGAAATCCTTGGATCTTTCGCGAGGTAAAAGCTGCGCTTGAAGGATGCGGGATACCTCCGAGACCAAGCGTTGATGAGATCATTGATATGATAAGATATCATGCCTCCCTTAAAATGCAATATAAACCGGAATGTATCGTGGTCAGGGAGATGAGAACGCATGTGGCCTGGTACACGAGCGGCCTTAGGAACAGCAGCAGCGTGCGCGGCAGGATCAATTATGCCGAGAGCCTGGATGAGATGGCGCAGCTTCTGAAGGAGCTAGGTCAGCCGGCTTTTTAAAAAGGGGGCTAAAAGGGGGCTAAAAGGGGCTTGACTGTTCCCTATCATCGTTTGGCTTTTCGTAGGGTAAAGTTTTTGTAGGGATTTTAGAAATAGAAAAAGCATCCAATCTCT
>CAKZZH010000106.1 GCA_937885345.1 uncultured Lachnospiraceae bacterium
CACCAAAGGAAAAAGAAGAACTTGAAGAAAAGTGGGTTAACAAATCCTTTGTTATAGATCATAACGGAAAGTGGGAGGATGCGCTGGTAATCAATGACGTTGCATACGAAGACTATCCTTTCCTTGAATCCGCCGAGATCAAGTCCGTTGCGGCTCTTTCTGTTCCTACCGCAGGCGACTACATCGCAATCTATCTCATAATGAGCAAGGAGTATAATCTGTTTACACAATATGAACAGTTCTTTAAGACTTTCTTTAATCAGATTGTCGTTATGATCGATAACCTCGCACTCTATAAACAGCTTGAGAATCTTTCGAGAATCGATGGCCTTACCGGACTTTACAACAGACGTTATCTTAATATTTATTTTGAAAAAAATTATATAAACGCGAGCGTAATAAAGCCTGTTTGTGCAATGCTTATGGATATAGATAAATTCAAGAGTATCAATGATACATACGGACATCTTTTCGGAGACCAGGCTCTTAAGGTTGTATCATCGATCATCAATGAAGAGGCTGCCCTGTATCATGGTAAAGCTTTCAGATACGGCGGTGAGGAGTTCGTTGTACTTATCGATGATATTGATTCCAATCAAGGCTTTAAGATCGCAGAGGAGATCAGAGAGAGAATCGCTGCGACTCCGATCACTTATAACAAACTTACGATTAACGCGCAGGTCAGTATAGGTATAACCGCATATCCCGGAATCACCACTGATATTACTCATATTATTGACAGAGCCGATAAAGCTATGTATTATTCCAAAGAGCATGGTCGTAACCAGACTACATTGGATACGGGAGATGTACTCTGATGAGAATGATGAGCCTTTCCAGCGGAAGCAGCGGCAACTGTATTTACGTCGGAAGCGAGAATACACATATTTTAATAGATGTCGGGATCAGCAGAAAGGCTGTTCTTGAAGGGCTTGACAAGCTTGACCTTTCTCTTGATGATATTGACGCAATTCTTATAACTCATGAACATGACGATCATATAAAAGGACTCGGCGTCATTGAAAGATGCCGCAGAATTCCCGTATTTTCCGCAAAAGGAACAATTGATTATCTTGAGAAATGTGATAGAATCGGAAGGGTCCCGGAAGAAATCTACAATTCCTTTATTGCCGGGGATTCTTTTACAATAGGAGATCTTGAGATTTCATCCACCAAGATTTCACATGATGCCGCAGATCCGGTTGCGTATGTTGCCGGCCATGCAGATAAGAGAGCCGGCGTACTTACGGATCTCGGTAAATATGATGATAGTATCGTTAAGGATTTTAAGAACCTTGATGCAATGGTGCTTGAATCCAATCATGATGTAAATATGCTTTTGAACGGGCCTTACACATATCCCTTAAAACAGCGTATTATCGGGGATAAAGGACATCTTTCGAATGAAAGCTGCGGAAGGCTTCTGTGCGAACTCTTAAACGACCATATGCGAAAGGTGCTTTTGGGACATCTGAGCAGGGAAAATAATTTTCCGGAGCTCGCTTATGAAACGGTAAAATGCGAGATAAACCTCGGCGATAATGAATTTAAGGCTTCGGATTTTGATATTTCTGTAGCACCGAGAAATCAAGCATCGGATATAATTAATTTCTAAGGAGAACCAAAATGGATAAAGTTATCATAACAGTTGTAGGTAAAGATACCGTTGGCATCATTGCAAGAGTTTGTACATATCTTGCCGAGAATAAGATAAATATTCTTGATATTTCACAGACCATCGTCGATGAATATTTTAATATGATGATGATCGTTGATATCAAGAAAGCTGCCAAAAATGTGGGCGATATTATCGAGGATCTTGATAAGATCGGTGAAGATATCGGCGTTGTGATCAAGTGTCAGCGTGAAGAAATTTTCGATAAAATGCACAGAATCTAAGCAGCAAACAGGAGGATCATTTTATGATCAACATATATGAAGTAAACGAAACCAACGCGATGATCGAGAAAGAGAATCTCGATGTCCGCACGATCACAATGGGCATCAGCCTCCTTGATTGCGCCGATTCTTCGCTTGAGGTTACCAAGGACAAAATCCACAAGAAGATTACATCCTATGCCAAAGATCTTGTTAAGACGGGTAAGGATATAGAGCGTGAATTCGGTATACCTATTGTAAACAAAAGAATTTCCATAACCCCGATCGCACTTGTCGGTAACAGTTGCTGCAAGAGCAGTGATGATTATGTAGAACTTGCAAAAGTACTTGATAAGGCTGCGCATGAGGTCGGTGTGAATTTTATAGGCGGCTATTCCGCTATTGTAAGCAAGGGTATGACACATGCCGACGAGCTTTTTATCGAGTCGATACCTAAGGCTCTTGCAGAGACTGAACTTATTTGCAGTTCGGTTAATGTAGGCTCGACCAAGACGGGTATCAATATGGATGCCGTAAGAATGCTCGGAAATATCATCAAAGAAACTGCAATGCTTACCAAGGATAATAATTCGATAGGATGCGCCAAATTCGTAGCGCTTTGTAATGCTCCGGATGACAATCCTTTTATGGCCGGTGCATTTCACGGCGTATCGGAAGCAGAAGCAATAATAAATGTCGGTGTCAGCGGGCCCGGCGTTGTTAAATATGCGATCAAAGACCTTAAGGATGCAACATGGGAAGTACTTTGTGAGACCATTAAGAAAACCGCCTTTAAGATCACAAGAGTCGGTCAGCTCGTTGCACAGGAAGCTTCCGCAAGGCTCGGTGTTCCTTTCGGTATCATCGATCTCTCGCTTGCTCCTACGCCTGCGATCGGTGATTCGGTTGCCGACATTCTCGAGGCTATCGGACTCGAGAGAACAGGTGCACCCGGCACAACCGCAGCACTTGCGATGCTCAACGACCAGGTTAAAAAAGGCGGTGTTATGGCATCATCGTATGTCGGCGGACTCTCGGGTGCTTTTATTCCGGTAAGTGAGGATCAGGGAATGATCGATGCAGTGAATGCAGGCTCCCTTACGATAGAGAAGCTTGAAGCAATGACATGTGTCTGCTCGGTAGGTCTTGATATGATCGCAATTCCCGGAGACACAAGCGCTGCAACCATTTCCGGTATTATTGCGGATGAAGCCGCGATCGGTATGGTTAATCAGAAGACCACTGCGGTCAGAGTTATTCCTGCATACAATAAAGGTGTAGGCGATCAGGTTGAGTTCGGAGGACTTCTTGGATATGCACCGATAATGCCGGTCAATACATTCGGCTGCGAGACCTTTGTAAACAGGAAGGGGAGAATCCCTGCGCCGATTCATTCATTCAAGAATTAAGCGACTTAAGAATCGATATGTCTGCGGTCGCAGAATACTTAAGATCACATGATAACAGGGCGGTGTCGATAGTCATCGCCTATTATTATGCCGGTTTCACGGTGAAATACATTATTATAAATAAGTGAGGCATTATGCGTAACAGGCTCCAAAATATCCGTTTTACCGGGATTGGTAATAAGCGATATGCCTGTATTTTTCTTGATCCCATTAAGGAAATGCCTGCCGGTATCATTAAAGGCAAGAACTTTGACACCTCCCGTAAAATGCGAATCCTTGCGGATCCCAAGCAGAATATGATAAAGCATTCTTGCGGCTCTTGTATATGTTATATTCCTGGTTTTAAGAAGCATGGGAATATCTGCATTCTTTTCACTTACGGCTTTGATAAGCTCGCCGTTATCGATCAGATTGTTGATCCTGTCGGATACAGATTCGTTTACATCCAGATAATCTGTCAGGTGGTCCCTGTTTGATATAAGTGAATATATAATTAAATCATTAAATGCGAAACTCATAAATAAGTTTAGATGTACATATTTTATATAATACAATATTACCTTCTTTCTTTTATATTTTTTAACACAATTTTTATCCTTTATTTTTATTATCTCTACCAGTTTCTTCTCCAGATGAATATTCAGTTATTTTTTTTTCATATCTTTTAATATTAAGATTAAATGCTTCATAATCAGGGGTTTCTTTTGTTTCATCTATCATTTTTTGTATTTTATTTTGCAAATTTTCATCTTCGATAGTTTTTATTAATTTCCCTGAATTCCACTGGCAATATTTAAAACTATTATTACTTTTTAATATTCCATTTCCTTCTTGTCTTCCTGATTTCCAAAATCCTTCATATGAATGGCCTTCTCCCCATAAAAAAACTCCAAATCCTTCTTTTATATTATTAACATAATGTCCATAATATTTTTTTTTATCTGGCCATACAAATATTCCATATCCATTCATCTTATTATTAGACCAGTTTCCAACATAAAACCTTCCATCTTTCCAATGATATGATCCTTCTCCTTTTATTTCATTATAATTAAAATTACCTTCATATACATTTAAGTCTGGGAAAATTAATTTTCCTATTCCATGCTTTTTGCCATTTTTAAAATTTCCAGTATATCTAGAACCATCTGGATAAGATATATCTCCTAAGCCACTTTGTTTATCTTCTGACCATGAACCTTTATAAGTTGTACCATCTAAAGATATATATTTTCCATATCCATTTGATAAATCATTTTTAAAATCTCCTTCATAGACATATCCATTTATATTTAAATATCTTCCTCTTCCTTCCATTTTATTATTATGAAAAAAACCTTTATATATGCTACCATCTGGTAAATATAATTTTCCAAAACCTTCTCTTAAGTTATTCGAATTAATCATTCCTTTATATATACTATTATTATTATATTTAAATGCCCCCATCTTTAGATTTGTATTATTTATATAATAAGTTTCTTTTTCACTTAGTTCGAATCTTGGTAATAAATTATTTAATCTTATAATTAATGGATTACTTTCTTGTATATCTGTTTTGTAGTCAAGAGAAATTATTTCTTTTACTTTATAAAAATCTTTTTTCGCATTTATTTTGTTTCTTAATAAAGTTCCTCTGAATAAAGATTGAATTTTAATTATCTTATTAATATATACTGGTAAAAGAAATCTTTCTTCTAAATTGAAATCTCTTTTATTAATATTATTTATATTATTACTTGTACAGCAAGAAATAATTGTGTAATTTTTATTACCAATTGAACCCATTAACTTATTTATTATATTTAATTTTTTAATCAATCTTAGAATATTATATTTATTTGAATAACATTTAATAAAATTTAATTTCAAGTATATCTTTTTTAATGGGGATTGGGGATTGGGGATTGGGGATTGGGGATTGGGGAT
>CAKZZH010000107.1 GCA_937885345.1 uncultured Lachnospiraceae bacterium
GAGAAGCGCTTGGCGAGAGCATCGATCCCGCCGATGTCTCTGATTGCCGTGAAACGGCCGGACATGGCGTGAATGCGCAGTGCTACGGACATGACATTCTCTGCGGAAATGCAAAGCTTATGGAGGCAAACAGAATTGACTATGTTCCTTGCAAAGAAGTGGGTACGGTGGTTTATACAGCGATCGATAAAATATTCGCAGGAAGCATCCTTATTTCCGATGAGATTAAGGATGACAGCCGTGACGCGATAAAATTGATCAAAGACTGTGGCGTCAAAAAAACGATCATGCTGACCGGCGATTCAGACGCGGTCGGAGAGATGATCGCAGGTGAACTTGGGCTTGACGAAGTACACTGCCGCCTTCTTCCTCAGGATAAAGTATCCCATTTTGAAGAAATTATGAGCCGCACATCCAAAGGCTTTCATACGGCTTATGTCGGTGACGGCATTAATGATGCGCCTGTTCTTGCAATGGCCGACGTCGGCATCGCGATGGGCGGTATGGGCCAGGATGCCGCAATAGAGGCGGCTGATGTGGTCATCATGAAGGATGAACCTTCTCGGATAGCCTTTGCCATAAGGCTTGCAAGAAGGACGATGGGCATCGTCAAAGCCAATATCATTATGTCTCTTGCGGTTAAGATAGCCGTTCTTATGATCAGTGCCATCGGTTTTTTGGGCAAGAATGCCATGTGGCTCGCAGTATTCGCTGATGTCGGTGTATGCGTACTTGCTGTCCTCAATGCGATGAGAGCTTTGAATATAAGACGTCTCGGTAAGTAAGCTTCCCACGCATGCATTATCTGCATTCCTACGATCTAACGCTTTATTTAGCACGCAGATTTTATACTTTTTTTATAATTATAAATTAAAATTTATTTCACTTTTACTGTCCCGGGTAGTAGTATAAATGTTATATTACAACTACGGAGATGAGAAGTATGAGATTCAGAGACAGGCTTGCTAATTTTATGAACGGCAGATACGGCGTGGACAAGTTCAACAGGTTCCTTATGATCGTGAGTTTTGCAACCATGCTCATCGCTTTTATCACCGGACTTATACCGGTCTTTCCGGTCAGGATCGTAAGCTGGGTATTCTGGGGCTTAACGATTGCCTTGATCGCATATGAGTATTTTAGAATGTTCTCTAAGAATATCTCGGCCAGAGTGAAGGAAAGCTATTGGTACGAGCGTATGTACAATAAGGTCAGAGGAATCTTTAAAGTAAGACCGGATCATAAGACACACAAGATCTTCAGATGCCCCAACTGTGCACAGAAGATCAGGGTTCCGAGGAATAAGGGTAAGATATGTATAAAATGCCCTAAGTGCAGAATAGAATTTATCAAGAAGACTTGATCCGGGTGTGTCTATGTTCGGCTATATCAATGTTAATCAGGAAGAATTAAGAGTCAGAGAAGTTAAGCTTTACAGGTCATATTATTGCGGGGTGTGCCACAGCCTTAAGAAGGATTACGGCTTTGCCGGACAGGCCACACTCTCGTATGATATGACTTTTTTGGCATTACTGCTGCATTCTCTGTATGAGGATGACGAGAATATAGTCAAGGAACGCTGCCTGCCGCATCCTTTTAAGCCGCATACCTGCGTGATTTCCGAGTATTGTGACTATGCTGCCGCGGTAAATGTTATGCTTACATATTTTAAACTTAAGGATAACTACGAGGATGACAAGAATATTGTCGCCAAGGCCGGCGCGGGAGTTCTTAAGAGAGCATACAAGAAGGCGGGCGAGGCATATCCCCGCCAGAGACAGGCGATAGAAGACTATATCCGCGAGCAGGGTGAGGCCGAGAGCGGCGCCGGGAAATCTGGCAGCACCGACAGCGCCGACGCTACCACCTCCCTTAACGGCGCCATAGCCTACTGCGACAGAATTTCTTCCATAACCGGTAAAATGATGTCCGTAGTCTTCGATATGAAGAACGATGTATGGAAAGAACCACTTGGAAGGATCGGATTTTACCTTGGCAAATTTATTTATATTATGGACGCTTTTGAGGATGTTAAGAAGGATACCAAGAAAGGCTCGTTCAATCCTTTTGCCGGTTTTACTTTGCAGGAACTTGCATACGGTGTGGAGGATATGCTTGTCAGTGTGATGGCGGAGGCTGCCAAGGCGCTTGAGACTTTGCCCATCCTTGACAATGCTGATATACTTAAGAATGTGTTATACTCGGGTGTTTGGGCCCGGTTTAACAAGATAGTTTCCGATAAAGCGTGCCCCGTAAACGGCGGGAACACGACTAAACCGGAGGATACAGACAATGAATGATCCTTACAGAGTGCTTGGAGTTTCCAGAAACGCAAGCGACGAACAGATCAAAAAAGCATATAGGACGCTAAGCCGTAAATATCACCCCGATGCCAATATCAATAACCCCAATAAGGAACAGGCGGAAGAACGCTTCAAAGAGGTTCAGCAGGCATACGATCAGATCATGTGTGACAAGGAACATGGTGAAGGAAGCTATGACAGGAAGAACGGTAATCCTTCCGGTGCTTATGACGGAGATTTTGGCGGATTTGGCGGCTTCGGAGGCTTTGGTGGTTTCGGAGGCTATTCTTCGTACGGTAATTCGTCATATGGAAATGCTTCGTCCGGCAATGACTCCAACGAGATGCGCGCTGCGATCAATTATATAAATGCAGGCCAGTACCAGCAGGCCATGAATGTTCTCAATAATATGAGCGACCGCGATGCAAGGTGGTATTACGTACATGCTTACGCGCATTATGGTCTCGGAAATATAATCAATGCCAGACAGGATGCACAGACCGCTGTTAATCTTGATCCCAATAATGTTGAATATCAGGAGCTTCTTGCAAGACTTGAGAGAGGCGGAACATGGTATAATAATGCAGGCAGCGAATACGGCGGAACACGATTCAGGATCAACCCCTGGTGTGCCACATGTCTGTGCGGGGAAATGTTAATCAATTGCTGCTGTTTGAGAGGATTTTACTGCTAATAAAATGATCGATACAATTATCTTTGATGTGGGCAATGTGCTCGCAATAGCCGATTGGGAGCTTGCCTTCCGTAAAATAAATATTCCGGGGGAAGTTATACCGCGCGTTATCAAGGCGACCGTATACAATCCTTATTGGCATGAATATGACAGAGGAGTAATGCCTGTTGAAGAGATTATTGACGGCTGTATTGCGGCGGATCCGGAACTTGAAGAATATATACGAAGGGTATTTGATAATCCCGGCGTATATACCTATGTGGCCCCTTATGCCGATGAATGGCTCAGATCCCTCAAAGAAGCGGGATACAGGATATGCATATTGTCCAATTTTCCCAAGGTCCCTTGGGAGACGCAGGAGGCAAATGACTTCTCATTCCTTAGATATGCCGATGTTATCGTGGTCAGCTACCGCATTAAGAAAGTTAAACCCGACAGGGATATTTTTGAATATCTTGAGAATACTTACGGCGTGGTGCCCGGTGAATCGGTGTTTCTCGATGATACCGAGATCAATATCGAAGCCGCAAGGAGCTTCGGATATAACGGAATCGTGTTTAAGGATCATACCTTGGCAAAGGAGGAGCTATGTGCTTTGCTTTCGCAGCGATAGCCTTACACAGACATGAATGAAGCATTTGATTATATCAATTCAATTCCGAAGTTTAATCGCAAATCATCCCTTGATAATACAAGGGAAATGCTTAGGAGGCTTGGTGATCCGCAGGATTTTATGAAGGTGATCCATGTTGCCGGTACCAACGGCAAGGGGTCGACTTGCGCTTTTATCGAGAAAGTTATCAGAGACCGGGGTTTCGTGACCGGTCTTTTTACGTCCCCGCATCTTATCGTTATGAACGAGAGAATTGCCGTTTCCGGTAAAATGATTTCGGATGAGGATTTTATGAAAATATACGGAATCCTTCGTAAAATCAGCGAAGATATGGTGCGCGACGGCTTTGTCCATCCGTCTTTTTTTGAATTCCTGTTCGGAATGGCGATGGAATTTTTTGCGGAAAAAGGTGTGGAATATGCTGTTCTTGAGACAGGACTGGGCGGAAGGCTCGATGCGACCAATGCCCTTGGCAGTGTCCTTGCATCGGTTATAACTTCCATAAGCCTCGATCATACCGATATTCTGGGTGAAACCATTGAGAAGATTGCTTTTGAGAAAGCCGGCATAATAAAGGAGGGCGGCAAGGTGATCTATTTTGACAATAAAGACTCTGCTGCAGAGGTTATAGCTGACAGAGCCGTAAAGCTCGGCGCCACGGCAATTCCCGTAAGCAGGGACATGATCCGTATCAGGCGCAGCAGTGCCCTGCCTGGCGGACCGGGCACTTACGGGGATCATGCAAAAAGCCTCCAATCCCACAAAAACATTGATTTTTCTTTATCTAATGAGTATTATGATAATGTGGCTTTTTCAGTTAGCCTTCGAGGTGATTATCAGGCGGAAAATGCGGCTCTTGCGCTGACAACACTTGCAGCGTGCGATCTTTTACCGGATTATGAGAGCCTATATGCCTCAATAGAGGGTACCGACTGGCAGGGCAGAATGCAGGAGATCGCTACGGGCGTCATTATTGACGGCGGCCATAACGAGGACGGCATTACAAGGTTCTTGCAGTCTGTTACCGAAGATGGTGCGATACTTGTCTATTCGGCCGTTAAAGATAAGCATTACGAAAGAATAATCCCGATCCTTGTGGGGAGCGGCCGGTTTGATGATGTTGTGATCTTCCGTCTTAAGGATGAGAGAGGCCTTGATACGGATATTATGAAAGAATATTTTATGAGGGAGCCTGTAAGGCTTCATATCGTGGACAATGCGTGCGATGCCATGAAGAAAGCTCTTGATATCCGCGGCCATATGAGCGCAGATACATGTGATGTGCACGCCGCACAAGCCGGCATAACTCCTATGATCTACTGTGTCGGCTCTTTATACATGGTCGGCGAGATAATGGCAAGTGCGGATAAGTGGAAGGGCGGTAATTAAGGTTCGCCCGCCGGCAGATTTTACAGAGAAAGGTAGCGAGAAATATGATCGATTATGATGAGGAAATCAAGAAATTCCAGCCCAGCCTTGAGGTGGACGATGTGGAGGATGCCGTATATAAGAGCAATACTACCGACGTTACCGAGATTATCGACAGAATAATCAAAGAAACCATAGAGAAAGACGGAGCTTTAAAATGAGATGTTATAAGTGTAACAGCGTTCTGGGGGAATCGGATTTCTGCATGAAATGCGGTGCGGATGTATCCGTATATAAGATTGTTGTCAAATCTTCCAACACATACTACAATCTCGGCCTTGCAAAAGCGCAGGTTCGTGATCTTACCGGCGCCATTGAAGCGCTCAGAACGAGTGTCAAGATCAATAAGAATAATATCAAAGCCCGTAATCTTCTTGGGCTTATATACTATGAAATGGGAGAAATCGGAGAGGCTCTCAGAGAGTGGGTCATAAGCATTAATCTCAAAACGGAGAAGAATGTTGCAAGCGCTTATATCCGTAAACTCAAAGCCAATCCCAACAAGCTTGAATCTTATAATCAGGCGGCCAAGAAATATAATTATTCCATAGATAAAGCCGGTGATGACGGCGACGATGTTGCCCTCATACAGCTTAAGAAAGTTATACAGCTCTGTCCCAGATATGTTAAAGCCAATCTTCTTCTGGCGCTGATCTACATGAAACGCCAGGATTTTAACAGAGCGGGTAAACTCCTCAAAAACGTACTTAAGACGGATCGCAATAATACTCTTGCGCTCAGATATCTTGATGAGATCAACAGAACCGGAATTGCAGCCGATTCGGATAAGGGCGAGGATTATTACAAGGGTAAAAAACTCCAGACCGATGCTTCGGGGGTTACGACGGTCATTTCCGCCAAGAGAGAGGGATATAAGGAGCCCGGCAATGGCATCCTTACCGTTATATATATTCTTATCGGCGTGGTTATCGGCGTTGCTCTTGTCTGGTTTCTTATCGTACCCAGCAAACTTCAGAACGCACAGTATGACAATAACGAGAAACTCAAAGAATATAATGAGCAGCTTGCGGAGCGCTCGATCGAAATAGACAATCTTGAGACCGATCTTGCCGAAACGAGGGAAGAGCTTGAGAAGGTTAAGAAGGAACTTGCCAATTACAACGGTTCCGACGGGTATCTTGCTCAGTACGAGTCGCTTATAAGCGCGGTATACGCTTATCTGGACACCAATATCGAGCAGGCTATGGTCAAGCTTACCGAGATCGATATAACAATGCTTCCGTCCGATACTGCCAAATCGTTGTATACCAGAGTTCAGGAGGCTTGTTCAAGCGGTGATAGAGCATATTTTACCGCAGGTCTCAATTCATATAATGCTACCGATTATATCAATGCCGCCAAACTTTTTGAAGAGGCATACTCGATTGACAGCACGCAGGCCGATACGGTCTACTATCTTGCGATGTCCTATATGATGCTCAGCGATGAGGCGGGTGCGCAGAAGTATATAGATATTATGAACGAGAATTTTACAACTTCGAATTACTATACGCTTCTTACGACCTATCTTCAGGAGCAGACTCAGGCTGATTAAATCAACCATGGCAGCAACGAAAGAGGAAACTCTATGCAGCAGGATTTAAACGAAAAATATTGTTCAATGATAAGGCAGGCCAGAGAAATGGCTCTAGGCCGCAGGGATTTTCCGGATTATACCTTTCCCGAGTCCATTCCCGAGGAGGGCGAGGTATACAGACGTGCCATGCTTTATGCCGCTATGGCGCATGAGGGTGTCTGCAGGAAGGGTAAAAAGGTTCCGTTCATTGTGCATCCTGTTGAGGTTGCGACCATTGTTGAGAATATTTTAAAATGGCAGCGCGGAAGCATCGGAGATGAAGAATACAAAATAATGGCAGCAGCGGTGCTCCACGATGTTATCGAGGATACTTCACATACTTATGAGGATATTAAGCAGGAATTTGGCGAGTTTATAGCGGATACGGTTGCACATGAGTCGGAGGATAAGAGAAAGGATCTTCCTCCCGCAAACACATGGAAGCTTCGCAAACAGGAAGCAATAGCCCATATCAACCACACACCTGTCTATGTCAGAGCGATCGCACTCGGCGATAAATTGTCCAATCTTCGCGATCTTATAGCGGATTACGAGGCTGAAGGGAACGCTGTGTGGGATGTGTTTAACCAGCACGACCCTGCGGAACATTCCTGGTATTATTCCAATATGGCGAATGCTTTTAAGGATTTTAAAGGTTCGGGCTATTACGAGGAATATATGCAGATCGGTGCAAAGGTATTCGGCTGGGAGACCGAGTAATACAGGTTTTGCGATAATACACTAAATAAGCAGCGAAGCTGCAAATAATAAGACCGGAGAGTTGTCTCCGGTCTTAATTGATCATGAATCTGTTTACTAGTTCTAGAAATAGCTGTCATATAGACTGCCGGTTGTTGAAGCATATGTACCGTTGCTTGAATACAAGCCGCTGCTTAAAAGCGACTGCTGAACGGTCGCGGTATTGTAAACCGAAGTAGCATACAGATCAACAGATGCCGAGAACGAACCGGATCCGTTAAAGAGTTCCTTAACCGTTGATGCATCGGCATTCTTAAATGTATCTTCGTCAATACTTAAAGTACCGTCCTCAGAGTCGATCGTGATTCCTATATCCTTAAGTCTGCTGCTTACGGATGAGGTATAATCAGTGAGCGAGGATGCTGCATTTGCAACCGATGAAACCGATGAATCGGAAGCTGAACTGATAAGACTGTTATAGTCCTTGATAAGACTGCTTACTGCGTCAAATATTTTATCCTGTGTGCCTGTATTAAAGACACTGTCCGATCCGGTTTTCTTAAGTGCATTTGCAGAGTCCGATAATTCGTTGGCGGCGGATTTAACCTTGGTCAGTCCATTGCTCATCGAATAGTTGGAAGTAACGCGCGATGAAGCAAGCGACGAGATCGAAGAATTCGATGAATCGGAGTTCGAGGAACCGTTGCTGTAATAGGACTTCATCAATTTGTAGTATGATCCCGATCTGATGCTGTTGTAGTCGGAAATCACACTTGCGAGCGAGGATGATCTGTTTGTTTTGAGCGAACCGAAAAGTGTCCCCACTCCTGTTGTTGACGTTCCAAAGTAATTATTGCCTGTCAATCCTGAAATGCCTGCCATTGTATCACCTCCTTGTGATCTAAAACACAAACCGAAAGTAATAAAACCGGAAATAAGAGGATACTATCCCATATTTCTGGTTTTATTGTAAACCTGTTTCGCTATAAAGTCAACTGCGCGGCAGCATTATTAACAGAAAGTTCATATTGCAGCCATGGTTGAAACTTTAATCTTCGTATCCGTTCGGGTTGTTCTTCTGCCATCTCCACGCATCTTCGCACATTTCCCTTATTCCGTATTGTGCTTTCCAGCCAAGTTCGCGCTCTGCCTTTGAAGGATCGCAGTAGCACGTGGCGATATCGCCCGGGCGGCGGGGCTTTATGGAGTAGGGGATCTTAAGGTTGTTGGCTTCCTCAAAATTCTTTACGATCTCAAGAACCGAGTAACCATGGCCTGTTCCGAGATTGTATATTCCAAGACCGATGTTTTCATCGAGTTTCTTGATCGCTTTAACATGTCCGTCCGCAAGATCGACGACGTGGATGTAGTCGCGCACGCCTGTACCGTCGGGAGTATCGTAGTCGTTTCCGAATACGCCGAGTTCTTCTCTTTTACCGACGGCGACCTGTGTGATATAGGGCATAAGGTTGTTGGGGATACCGTTGGGGTTCTCGCCCATTGTTCCGCTCTTATGAGCTCCTATCGGATTAAAATATCTGAGGAGGATCACATTCCATTCATTATCGGCTTTCTGAATATCGGTAAGAATCTGCTCAAGCATGGACTTGGTCCAGCCGTAGGGATTGGTGCAGGTTCCTTTGGGACAATTCTCTGTGATCGGAATCTCTGCCGGATCTCCGTAAACCGTTGCGGAAGAGGAGAAAATGATATTCTTGCAGCCGTTTTGTCTCATAACGTCCACGAGCGTGAGCGTTCCCGCAATGTTGTTTTCATAGTATTCCCAGGGCTTTGCAACCGATTCTCCGACTGCTTTGAGTCCTGCAAAATGTATTACACTGTCAATCTTTTCCTTGGAAAAAACCTCGGTAAGACGCGCTCTGTCGAGGATGTCCCCCTTATAAAATGTAAGATCCTTGCCGGTTATTTTGCGCACCCTGTCGAGCGATTTCTCGGATGAGTTGCACAAATTGTCATAAACAACTACATCATAGCCTGCATTTAGAAGTTCCACGCATGTGTGCGAGCCGATGAAACCGGCGCCGCCTGTTACAAGAATTGCCATAAAATACCTCCGAATTTAATCTCTTTACCATAACCGGGTGAGCCTTGCTTGACTTGCTTTCTGAGAGGTTTTAAGTCCCTGAAACCCAAGCGTACCACTCACCAATTGATATGATAAGCGTTTGGTTGCAAAAAGTCAATCGCGCAACCGAAGAATTTTCGTGCGCAAACGCGCAACACGCGATCTTTTCGGGCAATACAGCCGTCACGATCACGAAAACATTTTTTATACACATTTTATGAGAGAAATTAGTTATTACGTTTGCGACTTTATGTGGTACAATGTCTTATAGAATCAAGTGGAGGTTGCTTAATTATGAAAGTTTTTGTTACAGGAGTCGGCGGACAGCTCGGACATGATGTTATGAATGAACTTGCAT
This sequence comes from uncultured Lachnospiraceae bacterium, assembly GCA_937885345.1. Lineage (GTDB taxonomy): Bacteria > Bacillota > Clostridia > Lachnospirales > Lachnospiraceae > Eshraghiella. The sequence continues at coordinate 9,758 of CAKZZH010000107.1, forward strand.
CTCGCAGTATTGAAGGCGTAGGAAGTGATATCGCGGACAAATACAGCGGTGTGCAGGATAACAGTGCTGTTTGCACGATGCCTTATATTCAGCTTGATATAACGGATGAAGCAGCAGTTGATAAGGTTATTGCCAGGCTTAAGCCGGATGCAGTGATCCACTGCGCGGCGTGGACTGCTGTAGATGCGGCGGAAGATGAAGAGAATAAGGATAAAGTAAGAGCCATCAATGCTTTCGGAACGCGCTATATTGCAAAGGCTGCAGCTTCAGCCGGTGCCAAGATGATGTACATAAGCACCGATTATGTTTTTAACGGACAAGGCGAGGCGCCCTGGGAGCCTGATTGTAAGGATTACGCACCGCTCAGCGTTTACGGCGCGACCAAGCTTGAAGGAGAGCTTGCGGTAAGCGAGAACCTTGAGAAATATTTTATAGTCAGGATTGCATGGGTATTTGGACTTAACGGCAAGAATTTTATCAAGACCATGCTCAGTGTTGGCAAGACTCACGATGAGGTAAGGGTGGTATGCGACCAGATCGGAACGCCTACATATACCTACGATCTTGCAAGGCTTCTTGTGGATATGATCCTTTCGGATAAATATGGTTATTATCATGCCACCAATGAGGGCGGCTTTATTTCCTGGTATGATTTTACCTGTGAAATATACAGACAGGCCGGGCTTTCCACCAAGGTCATCCCGGTAACAACAGCCGAATACGGCCTTTCCAAGGCCGCAAGGCCTTATAACAGCCGTCTTGACAAGAGTAAGCTTGTTGCAAATGGTTTTAAGCCGCTTCCGACATGGCAGGATGCACTGGGGAGATATCTGAAAATATTGAAGGAAGGATAATTTAATGAGAATTGTTGCCATTGATGATGAACCGCTTGCTTTGGAGAATCTTGTACATTCCATCATAAAGGCAGATGAATTTGCCGATGTATACGGGTCGAGGAACCCCGAGGATATCATTGAACGTGTTACCGATGATGCAATAGACGTAGCATTTGTGGATATAGAAATGCGCACGATGAATGGCTTAAACCTGGCTGAGAAACTCAGGATGATCAACCCTCGTATCAATATAATTTTTACGACGGGTTATTCGGAATATACCGGAGAAGCTTTCAAAATGCATGCCAGCGGCTATATTCTTAAACCCGTTACACCCGCGAAGATTGAAGAGGAACTTTCAGTACTCAGATTTAATGAGCCGATTTCTCCGGCTCCCTTGCTGGATATCAGGACGTTCGGTAATTTTGAGGTATTTGCCAACGGAGATATTCTTCAGTTTCAGTATTCCAAATCCAAAGAACTTCTTGCATATCTTGTGGACAGGCGCGGTGCGCTCGTTTCCAATAACGAAATTATCGCCAATCTCTGGGAGGGTGAGGATATCGAACAGAGCCATATGTCATATTTTAAGAATATAAGAACAGATCTTATTCAGGCCCTCAAAAACGCCGGTTGTGAGGATGCGATAATCAGGCAGAGAGGTTACCTTGCGATTGCCAAGGACCGTGTAAAATGCGATTATTACGATTATCTGGACGGCGTACCCGGGGCAGACAAGCTCTATATGGGTGAATATATGAGCCGTTACTCGTGGGCGGAGCTTACTCAGGCCACGCTTCAGTTCGGAAGTGGCAAATAACCGCACATTTGCCATGCTTTTTTATCAAATTGTGTTTTTTTTACATTGTGTGTCTCTTTTGTGTCCATTGATGTGGTATAAGAAAGATGTAATAATTAATTAAGCAATCATCCTATTTTCCGCATCCCCATATAAAGCGTCACACGTTGTGTGACGCTTTCCTTTTTCGGATTTACGGCACCTTCTGTTTTGTTTTCTGTAAATTTATATTCGATTTCTGTTTGTTTTTATTTGCCGATACAGTCACTTTGTAGTAAAATACCCTAGGGAGAAGATGAGTTATGGTGATTTACATGGGGCTGTTGGCCATTTTGAGCATTCCCTTCTGGATCGTAACTGGAATAGTGTCTTTAACGATCAACACAAAGCGCGAATACACGCATTACAGCCGCTTTTATGGCAGGTACTTTTCTTTGGTACTCAGGTATGCGTGCTTTCTTGCCGGCGTAAGGACCAGGGTTAACGGAAGGGACAAGATTAAGGATGGGGAGAATTATCTTTTTGTCATCAATCACAGGTCTAATTACGATCCCATGATACTTGCGGGTGAATTATCCCGTAATCCGATAGCATTTATTTCCAAACCCGGTAATTTTAAAATTCCCATAGGGCGCCGTTTTATGCACAGATGCGGCTATCTTGCTCTTAACCGTGAGAATCCGCGTGAAGGTATGAAGACGATCAAGCGTGCAAGCGATATGATGAAGGAGACGGATTTTAATACAGGAATCGGTGTATGTCCGGAGGGCACCAGGAATTTTACCGAGGAGACCCTTCTGGAATTCAAGCCGGGGTGCTTCAAATGTGCGATGTGGGCGAAGAAGGACATCGTTGTATGCACGGCTGTTGGCACGGAAAATGTGCATCGCAACTATCTTCGAAGACGCACCAAGGTTGTGATAGACATCCTGGAAGTCCTTAAATATGAGGATATCAAGGGCCTTACCACGATCGAAGTCTCCGATAGGGTTCGGGACATAATGCTTAAGAGACTGGAGAATAAAGATTGAATATTTTACGATCCGCTGTCAATGCACATTAACTGAAGGGAGAATTATATGATCTATATACTTTACAATCCGACATCCAATAACGGTAATTCATCTGAGGCTCTTGAAGCCGTTAAGAAGACTTTTGAGAAAGAGCAGACCACGCTTGTCAATCTTCTCGAAGTGACTGATTATCCGGCACTTGTTGAGAGCTTTAAAAACGGCGACAAGATCGTCCTTATCGGCGGTGACGGCACGCTCAACCGTTTTATCAATTACTTTGACGGTAAAATGATCGACAACGAAATCCTTTTCTACCCTGCGGGAACGGGTAATGATTTCCTGCATGATGTGAACGGAAATACGGAGCCGGCTTTTGTCGAGCTCGGTAAATATATCGAGAGCCTTCCCACCGTCTATATCAACGAGAAATCCTACAAATTCATTAACGGCATCGGCTTCGGTATCGACGGATATTGCTGCGAAGTGGCCGATAAAATGAAAGCAGCGGGCAAAAAGAAGATCAACTATACCGTCATCGCGATAAAGGGCCTTTTGGGCGGATTTAAGCCCTGTACGGCCACTGTCACTGTGGACGGCGTAACCAAGGTATACAAGAAGGCCTGGCTTGCTCCTACGATGCTTGGAAGGTATTTTGGCGGCGGAATGGATATCACTCCGGATCAGGACCGTCTTAATCCTGAGCACACCGTAACCAATATGCTTATGTACGGCCATGGAAGACTTGCCACACTTATCGTATTTCCCAAGGTTTTTACAGGAGAGCACAAGGATAAGGCAATGTGCGATTTCAGAAGCGGGCATGAAGTAACCGTCGAGTTTGATGTGCCTTGCGCACTTCAGGTGGACGGCGAGACTTTCCTTAACGTGCTCAAATACACCGTTAAATACGAATAACACAAATATTTCCTTGAAAAATATCTATAAGGAGAGTAACATTGTAAAGAAATAATTGCTGTAGTACTTTACCGTATTACAGACAATGATAATAATATTATATGGAGGCAGAATTCTATGGAGAAGAAAGACATCGACTGGTCCTCATTGGGCTTCGGTTATGTTAAAACAGACAAGAGATATGTGTCTAATTACAAGGATGGCGCATGGGACGACGGAGCGCTTATCACTGACGACATGATCACAATGAGCGAGTGCGCCTGCGTGCTTCAGTATGCACAGACAGTATTTGAAGGACTCAAAGCATACACAACGGAGCAGGGCAAGATTGTCATCTTCAGACCTGACCTTAACTCAGACAGACTTGAGTCATCTGCAGCAAGACTCGAGATGCCCGTACTTCCGAAGGGTAGATTTGTTGATGCGGTAATTCAGACAGTAAAAGCAAACGATGCATATGTTCCTCCCTACGGAACGGGTGCAACACTTTATGTACGTCCTTATATGTTCGGTTCCAACGCCGTGATCGGTGTTAAGCCGGCTACAGAATATCAGTTCAGAGTTTTTACCACTCCTGTGGGTCCTTATTTTAAGGGCGGCGCAAAGCCTATTACGATCAAGGTTTCGGATTTCGACAGAGCAGCACCGCACGGAACGGGTAATATCAAGGCAGGACTTAACTATGCAATGAGCCTTCATGCAATCGTTACCGCTCACAAGGAAGGCTTTGATGAGAATATGTACCTCGATCCCGGAACAAGAACCAAGGTAGAAGAGACCGGTGGTGCCAACTTCCTTTTCGTAACCAAGGATAACAAGGTTGTAACTCCCAAGTCAAACAGCATCCTTCCTTCAATAACCAGACGTTCACTTGTATATGTTGCCAAGGAATATCTTGGACTTGAGGTTGAAGAGAGAGAAGTATACTTCGACGAGGTTAAGGATTTTGCAGAATGCGGTCTTTGCGGAACGGCAGCCGTAATCTCACCCGTAGGTAAGATCGTTGATCATGGTAATGAGATTTGCCTTCCCAGCGGTATGAATGATATGGGACCTGTAACCAAGAGGCTTTACGATACCCTTACAGGTATTCAGATGGGCAGAATTGAAGCTCCTAAGGGCTGGATTGTAGAGGTTGAGTAATGAATCCTGCAACTATTTTTAAGATCAAAGGCGCATGGGACAAGTTCTCAGCCAATCATCCCAAATTCCCCGGCTTCCTTCAGGCAGCAGGCAATGGAATGGTAGAAGAGGGCTCTGTGATCGATATCAAGATCACCTCGGCGGACGGCAAAACGATCGCAACGAATGTTAAGCTTACGGCCGAGGATATGGAGCTTTTTGCGATGCTTAAGGATCTCAGATGATCCGGCGGCATTACAGATACAATGTAACAGGAAATGGGCGATTCATTTATTTGAATCGCCTGTTTCCTTTATTGACGCGGTCTCCGTTTCATCATCGGATTCTTTTCCATTATCGTCAGTCTTTTTCTTGGCATGGATCGCGCAGGTTTCTTCTTCACCGGTGATCGCATAGGTCATATCGGGAAGCTCATATTCAAAGTCCTCCGGTACATCAATCTCATCACGCAGTATCCTTATAACGGTCTCTGTCTCGGGACAGTCGCTTGTGGCTATGTCTCCGGATTCTTTACAAAGTTCAACGCTTGTATGTATGTTACAGGTCTGAGTAGGCTCCGTACCCGCAATAAAATATTCCGTAATAACCCTGCTTCCTCTCTCGTCACAGTCGCATAAACCTTCTTCCGGAAGAAGCCCCGAATCTGCACATACATCAACGGCAACGATAGTGCTGGGCATCTCGGGCTCCACGCCTTCAAGATCATGATTCCGGCTCACAGTGGTAAGTATATTGAACCAGATATCGATATACGGGTTGCCATAGGCTTCTTCGTATTCCTTATTGGTATCATATCCGCACCATACGCCGCAGGTATAGGCCTGTGAGAAACCAATGGTCCATCTGTCGTACATATTCTGTGTGGTTCCTGATTTGGCCGAAAGATATATATCGGTAAGTGACGCAAGTCCTCCGAGCGTTCCACGTTCCAATGTCGTATGAAGTGCGTTTGTCATAAGCCATGCAGTTTCTTCGGTAATGACTCTGGTCGAATTGATCTCGGTGTTGTCAAGAATGACGTTTCCGTCATGGTCGACGATCTTTGAGTACATCTTATATTCGATAAGCTCACCGCCGTTAGGAAATACGGTGTATGCATTTGTCATTTCAAGGTTTGTTGCCGAGCATGTGCCAAGCGCAACAGGAAGATAGTAATCGTTCTTGGTAAGCGAAGTAATACCGTAATTCTGCAGATACCGGATACCTGTCATAACCCCTATGTCATCGAGCGTCTTGAGCGCCGGTACGTTACGCGACTGAGCCATTGCATCTCTTAAAGTGATATAGCCGATATATTTCTTGTCTACGTTACGTACAAGCTGTCCGTTGCTGTAATAAAAAGGCACATCATCAATAATGGTAGAAAGGTCATATCCGCTTGAATCAATGGCAGCAGAATATACCGCAAGAGGCTTGATGGTCGAACCGACCTGTCTTAAGGTTGAGGTCGCTCTGTTAAGAGTAAGGCTTTGCGTTTTTTCACCACGTCCACCGACGATTGCTCGTATATTACCGGTTCCGTTCTCAATAAGCACAAGCGAAAACTGCGGCTGAAGCGAATAGGATATGGATTCACTGCCTTCAATAACGGTTCCTCCCGTTTCTTCGAGCAGGTGCGCTTTATATTCCGCAACATATGTGTCAATAATATCGGTAGATGCAAAATTAAGTCCTAAACTTGAACCATATATACCTTGCATATACGTTAGAAAAGTATTTTCGGAATATCTGCTTATAACACCGTCCTTGTCCTTGATCTGAAGAGCGTAATTGAAACTGTATTCTATATAGCCGTTCCAACTTGCAGGGTCGTTTATTGCCTGCTCTATATACTGCTGCATATCGGAATCCTCGCAGGAATAAATGGACAAACCGCCACGGTATACCAGATTGTATGCCTGTGTGTAGGTATATCCTTTCTGCGTCATAAGGTCATCCATGATCTCACCGATAAGTGCATCGGTATAATATGAATAAGCGCCTGATGAAGCACTTACAGCACTTCTGACGTTCATGATCCTGTCATAGACTTCGTCGTTAATGGCTTCGTCGTATTCGGCCTGTGTGATATAGCCGAGCCTGAGCATATAATCGAGAACGGTGGTCATTCTCTTTACATTCCACTCTGGATGTCTTATGGGATTGTATTTGGAAGGATTCTGCGTAATGGCCGCGATTACGGCGCATTCCGAAAGGGTAAGTTCGGATACGTCCTTGTTAAAATAATTAAGTGCCGCAGCCTGTACGCCGAGGTTGTTGTTTCCGAGATTGATAGTATTAAGATAATTCTCAAGTATCAGATTCTTGTCGTCAATCTCTTCTTCAAGCTTTACGGCAAGGTACTGCTCCTGGATCTTACGCTTGATCCTGTCGAGCATAGTCTTCTCGTTTTCAGCGGAAAATACACTGTTCTTAAGAAGCTGCTGAGTGATGGTACTTGCGCCCTGGGTCTCTTTGAAACCGCTCTTAACTGCCTCGTAGATCGCTCTTAAAATACCTTTGGCATCAATTCCGTTATGTTCATAGAAACGCTCGTCCTCGATTGCGACAAAAGCGTTCTTAAGGTTGTCCGGAATCTCGTCGATCGTAACATATATTCTATTGGCACCGGAAGCAACGAGTTCCTCGAGTTTCTTGCCGTTGCAGTCATAAATCGCAGTCTTGTACTGCGAAGGCGTTACATCATTAAGAGTAACGGAAGGTGCAGTGTCTATGATGCCCTTGATGGCACCCATAACAATGCATATGATCGTTACCATTGCAAAAACGACGGCGATTATAAGCGCACGAAAGAATATAACAAGCCCCTTGGTCTCGGTTTTTCTCAGAAGTGATGATAATTCTTTTTGTTTTTTCTTGATAGAGTTGCTGCTGTAGTTCATAGCCGGCCTCCTTACCATATCGAATTATAGCAGAACAGGCCGATAAAATAAAGAAAAACACCCTTATTTTAAGAAAAACGTAACACTAAATTAACATATATGCTAAAATAATGTCTATGAGCGAGACAATATATTTAAAGAAAAGCGGCGAAGGCCTGTATGAAGAGAAGAAATCGCGTTTTATAGCGGTAACCTATCCTGTTAAAGATCCTCAGGAGGCACAGGATATTATCGATGAAACGCGTAAGAAATACTGGGATGCAAGGCATAACTGCTATGCCTATGCGATCGGCCCGGCAAACGAAGTTACCAAATGCAGTGACGACGGCGAGCCCTCAGGCACTGCCGGAAGACCGATACTTGAAGTGATCACGGGAAGCGGTGTGCATAACTGTCTTGTGATCGTGACCAGATATTTCGGCGGAACGCTCCTTGGAACAGGTGGTCTTGTGCGTGCTTATACCAAATCCGCCTCCGAGGCGATCAAAGCGTCCTTGTTGGTCACTCTCACAGAAGGGGCGCGCCTTACCGTAAGAACGGACTACAACTCCTTTAATCTTATCAAAAATATCGCAGCCGACGGATCGGCTGCGATTAAGGATATCATATATGACGCGGGCGTAACGATGATCATCGAATGCGCCGCTAATGTATCGGACGTTCTCTTCGATAAAATAACCGATGCCACATCGGACCAAGCGGTTATTGAAGTAAAGGACGCCGGTCTTATTGAGATCATTTCCCAAGTTTCTTCAGTATAGCGGGATAAGCTGCTGTAAGCCATAATCCGCAAAGAAGGTATCTTACGATATGAACCGGGATCATTACCGTTGTATTCACATCGGTATTTAAAATACGCGTAAATGCGAATTTGGGACCCTGCTGAAGCAGAAGTGCGACTCCGAGTCCGACAAGAGTCTTGAGAATGATATTAAGTACTTTACGATTCTTGGTATTGTCGTATTTGATAAAGCTTGCTTCAATAAACCACCCGATAACGAAACCTGTAGCGATCCCGGCAGTCTTGAAACCGTCCATCACATTTGCGATGTTCTCATCATTAACGGTAACGAATCCGTACACGGCGACTGCGATCGTAAGCACGAGCGCGGATATTGCTATGATCAGATTCTTCTTAAGCGTAAGTTCGCCGCTGTCTACCACAATATTGATAACCAGGGTAACCGCAAAGGTTATTGCAAATGAAACAAGTACATCCTGGATCGTATGGCAACCGAGGTACATTCTTGAAAACATAATAAGTACTATAAGAGCGAACATTACGATCGCAAGCCATTTCTTCTTGAAGTGAAGCCCTATAGGTGCATAGGTTGCGGTTGCAGACTGAGTATGACCGCTGGGGAAGGAATAACCGGTAGCACCGCTTTCTGCGGTTTTATCGACAAAAAGTCTCGAATCTCTTACGAAAGGACGGGGAATTTTAAGAACAATCTTAAGCCCCTGAACAAGCACCCCTCCGAAAAGGAAAGAGAGAGAGATTTTATAAGCAAGCTTCTTATCAAGACTCCAGTAAAATAAACATATAACAAGCACCGTTATATATTCTGCGGCAAGATAACTGATCCCGTTCATCAGCAGCGTGACAAAAGGAACTCTTGCCTCTTGAAGAAAATACAGTAAATCCAAATCCATGTTGAAAAAGCCTCCTTGATTTTTATGTCACAAGCAGGTTTCATTGTAGCATATTTAAGCGAATTGGTGTATAATTTTTTTGATGGGAATAAGTCTTTGGATAGGCGACAATACTATATTTTGAGAGGTAAGTTACACATGAAGATTACATTTATAGGTGCCGATCACGAAGTTACGGGAAGCTGTCATGTTATCAATGCCTGCGGCAAATACATTCTTGTTGATTGCGGAATGGAACAGGGCGTTGATATATATGAGAATCACGAACTTCCGGGTAATATTCCCGATATTGATTACGTTCTTCTGACACATGCGCATATCGACCATTCGGGAATGCTTCCGCTTCTTTATGCAAGAGGTTTTCGCGGTGAGATACTTGCCACTTCGCCTACCACCGATCTGTGCTCGATAATGCTCAAGGACTCCGCTCATATCCAGATGCAGGAAGCAGAGTGGAAGAACCGTAAAGCCAAGCGAGCAGGTAAACAGCAGTACACTCCCATATATGACATCAATGATGCCAACAATGTTCTTGAACATTTTGTTTCATGTGATTATGACAAACGTTTTTCCCTTTGCCCCGGAATAGATATAAGATTCTCCGATGCGGGACATCTTCTCGGTTCTGCCAGCATAGAGCTTTGGATCACTGAGGGAGACATTACCAAAAAGGTCGTATTTTCCGGCGATATAGGCAATCTTAACAGGCCCTTAATACGCGACCCTAAGTATATTGACGAAGCAGATTATGTAATAATGGAGTCCACCTACGGGGATCGTTTTCACGAGGATAAAATAGACTATATCGCAGAGCTCGCACGTATTACAAAGGAAACCTTTAAGCGGGGCGGCAATGTTATAATCCCTTCATTTGCGGTGGGCAGAACGCAGGAGATCCTGTACTATTACAGACATATCAAATCCGAGCATATGGTTGAAGGCTATGACGACTTTAAAGTATATGTCGACAGTCCTCTCGCGGTTGAAGCAACGGCCATATTTAACAAGAACAAGGACATCTGTTTTGATGAGGACGCCATGGAACTTGTCGAAAAGGGTATCAATCCCATACAGTTCCCCGGTCTTACTTTATCGATAACATCCGATCAATCCAAAGCTATCAACTTTGATCCCGAGCCCAAGGTAATAATATCCGCATCGGGTATGTGCGAGGCCGGAAGAATAAGGCATCACCTTAAGCACAATCTTTGGAGAAGCGATGCAACGATCGTTTTCGTGGGGTATCAGGCAGCAGGAACTCTCGGAAGAGCGCTTCTTGAAGGTACCACAGAGGTTAAGCTCTTCGGAGAAGATGTTGAGGTAGAGGCGCAGATCGTGAAGCTTGAAGGAGTGAGCGGCCATGCCGATAAGGAGGGGCTTATATCATGGGTTGATCATTTTAAGACGCCTCTCGAAAAAGTGTTTGTCGTTCACGGTGAGGATGAGGTTTGTGACTCCTTTTCCCAGTGCCTTAGGGATGAGCATGGCATCAATGCCATTGCTCCTTATACCGGAAGCTGCTACGATCTTGCTACCGGAGTGTGCATAAGGGAAGGCTCCAAGATTAAGATCGTACGGCCTGAGAATACGGTTAGCAGAAGACCTAATGATGTTTTTGAACGTCTTATCGCGGCCGGTAAGAGATTAAGTACGGTTATCAGGCATAATGAGGGAGGTGCCAATAAGGATCTCGCCAAATTTGCCGATCAGATCAATTCATTGTGTGATAAGTGGGACAGATGATCATGAAGAAAATGCTTTTTGTTTTTAACCCCCATGCGGGAAGGGGATTTATTCGCCCCAAGATATTTGGGATAATTGATGATTTTACCAAGGAGGGCTATATGGTGACCGCCTATCCGACGCAGCGGCCGCTTGATGCCTCAAGAGTTGTACTTGACGCGGACGGAAGGTATGACATTATTGTTTGCAGCGGCGGAGACGGAACTCTTAATGAGGTTATATCGGCATGCCGTTTGCACAGGGTTTCCAGGCCTGTTATAGGTTATATACCTGCGGGAACGACCAACGATTTCGCGGGAAGTCTCGGTATCCCCAAATCCACTTCCAAAGCGGTTAAGATGATCAAAGAAGGTCATATTCAAACCTGCGATGTCGGTCTTATGAATTCGAGGACCTTTACTTATGTTGCCGCGTTCGGAATGTTTACGGAAATAGCTTATTCAACGCCCCAGTCCCTCAAGAATCTGATGGGACATCAGGCTTATGTGGTTGAAGGCGTGAAGAATTTCTATCAGAGCAGATCGTACGAAATGAAAGTCACGATTGACGGCTGCACTTACGAGGGCGATTTTATATACGGTATGGTTTCCAATTCCAAATCGATCGGTGGATTCAAAGGCATCACGGGGGATGATGTTGTGCTTAACGACGGACTTATGGAGATCATTCTTGTGAGAGAGCCGATGACCGGAAGCGATATGCAACAGATCATAACCGGACTTTTTGCCAAGGACCACTTATCAAGCGGTAATGATATGGTTATAAGACTTCGAAGCAATCATGCGGTATTTCAGTCTGATGAGCCTGTTTCGTGGACTCTTGACGGTGAGAACGGTGACGATCACCAATATGTCGAAATAGATGTAGTCAAAGAAGCGATAAGTATAATAACTCCATCGCCGGGGAAATAGCCGGCGCCATATGGCGCCTTAAGATGCGAGATCATAAGCGATCTTCGTAGTAGGTAAGGAGCAGATCCACGACTTTTCCGTAGCTTTTCACACCATCTTCCTGACCGGTGCTCTTGATATATGTGTCGTTAACGGTGTTTGATACATTTGATACGACTTCTCCGATTTTGCCGGAATTCGTCTCAAGATCTGCCCAGTATTCGCTTTGATGCTCCATATCCTTAACAAGCTGATCGCCTGCGCCTGACCAGACCTCGCGCCATGCGTCAATGCCGCAGGTAGAAAAGATCTGATTATTTGTCTGAATGATAACATTCATAAGGCCGCTGTATCTGAATTCAACATAATGCGAATTGATGCAGGCCAGATATGATATAAAATTCGCTTCATCTTCATGCATAAATCCTGCCAGGTGACTTAGTTCATGGCAGATCGTATAAGGAATCTCGGTGTCGGGGGCCGCGCCGTTATAATTTGCTTCGAGCGTAAAAGGCGAATAAATACCTGTTATCTGCGTATAACTCATAAGATTTGAGAGCATGATCTTTTTGGGGTTCGGGTAATAGTCCGACATACAGGGATACAGCAGCGTAAGATTGTTCATCGTAGTAACGCTGCTTTTTTTAATATCTATATTTTCCAGTGTAAAATATCCGTCTTCATCCAGTGGTATTTCTTCCGATATCTTGTTTGCCTCGGCTATAAGATACTTGCCGAGTGCTATAAGCTCATCGCTGCTTCTTTCTTTCGTGTAATATGCATTGGCAGCGGAAAAGGGCAATCTGCAATTGTTGCAGCTGCAGGTAAGCGTATAGACATTTAGAAGTGCGAGCACGATGCATGCAAGCCCGAGACCAAATCGTTTGAGCCTGTATGTAAAATTAAAAATGTTTCCCTTCTTGTGATACCTGATAATAAGATATATAAGACGCCCGATATTAAAGAGGAGCGCGAGAATTCCTAAACAGATAAGAATTTCAAATATCGAAAAAGGCGCAAGAGAGCACAGGGCTCCGAGCGTATGAACGATGCCCCTGTATACGGTTTCGGAGTAACTTGTGGCAAAGGCGATATTTACCCGAAACATTATATTCAGCGTGATGAGCGGAATCGCCAGTAAAATGATCGTGATGACATATGCCCTGTAATTTATGAATCTGAGCTTTTCCGTTTTGGGAGTTTTTTCTTTCTTTTTCATTCTGTCTTAAGCCCCGCTGTAACCTTCTTCAAATGCCTTCAGATTAAGTTCGAGGAATTTGGGAGGAACGCTGCTTTTGATCGCCTCAATCCAGGATTCCTTGGGAATCTCGGGAAGTGTTGAAGCAAAGCGTCCCATAAGTGCGATGTTAACGGCTTTGGTCGAACCTGCCTTCTTGGCGATGAACAGGAAATCGTCAGCGTCCACGATAGCACCCTCGCTCTGCATTTTATTGACGAGATCCTCGGGATACTTCTTGGCTCCGGTAATAACCGGCATCGGCTCCATCTCCTGCGTGTTAACGATGATCCTTCCGCCTTCTTTAAGGTAGGGAAGCCATCTTGCGGCTTCAAGAAGCTCAAAAGATATTATGGTATCGGCTTCTCCCATATCGATGGTGGGAGAATATACTTTATCTCCGTATCTGACATAAGTTACGACGCTTCCGCCTCTCTGGCTCATACCGTGAACCTCGGACACTTTGACATCATAACCTTCGTTTAAAAGAACTTTGCCGAGAAGTTTGCTGGCAAGGAGCGTTCCCTGTCCGCCGACTCCGACGATCATTATATTCTGTGTTTTCATTTTCATTTCCTTTCAGCGGATCGCTTACAATGGGGCGAATCCTAAAGCGCACCGAAACGGCACATCTGCGAGCAAACATTACATCCGATACAAAGAGTTGTGTCGATTCTGACCTTTCCGTCTTTTACGGAGATGGCAGGGCAGCCGATCTGCATACAAGCCTTGCAGCCGACACATTTGTCTATCCTGGGTTCGATCGGTGGTTTGTGAACCGTGCCTTTTATCATTACGCAGGGGCGACGGCTGATGATTATTGAGGGCTCTTCGGCAGCAAGTTCCGTAGTCAAAACCTCCTCAAATGTTGCCATATCATAAGGGTCCACAACACTTATGCGATTGTAACCGAGTGACCTGCAAAGTGCTTCAAGGTCAACCTTGCCTGCGGGTTCACCGCGCAGATTCTTGCCGGTTGTGGGATTTTGCTGATGTCCCGTCATACCGGTGATCGAATTATCAAGAATGATAATGGTCGAGTTGCTCATATTATAGGCAATATCGGTAATGCCCGTTATACCGGAATGTATAAAGGTTGAATCGCCGATAACGCCGACGCTATGCGTCTCGCCTTCCTTACCCATTGCTTTGTTAAACCCGTGAAGTCCCGAGCAGGAAGCGCCCATGCATACATTAAGATCCATTGCATTAAGCGGCGCGATCGCACCGAGCGTATAGCAGCCGATATCGCCGTAAACCATGCATTTCTTTTTCTTGAGAATATAAAATATCCCTCTGTGAGGGCAACCTGCACACATAACGGGAGGTCGCATCGGTATTTCGTCTTCGAGAGCCTTGGAGGCGGGAACATCCATACCCATGCATTTTCTGATGATATTGGGACTGAGTTCTCCGCATATCGGAAAATACGGTCTGTTATCATCCTGCGTGAAAGCAGGCATTTTACCGACGGGATCAAGACCGAGCAGTCTGCAGTGTGTTTCTATGATGGGATCAAGCTCCTCGAGAACGATGAGTCTGTCCACCTTTGCAGCAAAGTCTCTTATCAGCTTAATGGGAAGGGGATTGATCATTCCGATCTTGAGGTAGCTTGCATTATCACCCCAGACTTCTCTTGCATACTGATAGCAGGTTGAAGATGTGATGATGCCGACGGAAGTATCACTCATTTCGACACGGTTGATCCCGGCACTTTCGGCATATTCGGTAAGAGCCTTGGTGCGCTCCTCAACGCGAACATGCGCATTACGGGAGTTGGCAGTCATCATGACCTTGGTCGGATCCTTTACATACGGAACCTTGGGAATATCAACTCTCATCTCGGGATTGACAATGCTCTGTGAGTGCGAAACTCTTGTGCAAAGCTTTATAAAAACCGGAGTGGAGTATTTCTCGGACAATTCAAAAGCAAGCTTTGTAAAAAGCCTGCATTCCTCCGAATCGGAGGGCTCAAGCATAGGAGCCTTGGCTGCGATCGCATAATGCCTCGAATCCTGCTCATTCTGGGACGAATGCATACCGGGGTCGTCGGCAACGCAGATAACAAGGCCTGCGTTAAGTCCCTGGTAGGAAATCGTAAAGAGCGGATCTGCCGCAACATTAAGACCGACATGCTTCATTGCACATGCCGCTCTGACGCCGCCCAGACTTGCTCCGTGCGCAGCTTCGAGAGCCACCTTTTCATTGGGCGCCCACTCACAATAAATCTCATTATAGAGCGCGGCTTCTTCGGTAATCTCGGTACTCGGAGTGCCCGGATAACTCGATATAAAAGTCACGCCCGCCTCATACATTCCTCTGGCAACTGCCTTGTTGCCAAGCATTAACTCTTTCATGTAATACACTTGCCTCTCTTATAAATGTCTGTCCACGTCTTGCGCCGGCACGTTCATGTCCGCGAGATCAGCTTCTGTTTTCGAGTGCCACAAGGCCTTCCGCACCGTGGCGCTTTCTGAGCGCCGGCTTTTCGATCTTGCCGGTAGCGTTACGAGGAATGTCTTCAAAGAAGATTTCCTTAGGTCTCTTGTATCTCGGAAGATTCAGGCAGAAGTCGTCAATCTCTTCCCTGGTGCATTCAAAACCTTCTTTGATCTCGATGATCGCTGCGGTTATTTCACCAAGTCTGCTGTCCGGCATTCCGATTACGGCGACATCTTTTACTTTATCGAATTTACGTATAAAATTCTCAATCTGAACAGGGTAGATGTTCTCGCCGCCGCTTACGATAACGTCCTTCTTACGGTCAACGAGGAAGATAAAGCCGTCCTCATCCTGCATTGCCATATCGCCTGTATAGAGCCAGTCGCCCTTTAATACCTCTGCGGTGGCTTCGGGATTGTTGTAATAGCAGGTCATAACTCCGGGGCCTTTTACGCAAAGTTCGCCGACCTCGCCCTGCTCGACTGGGGCGCCATTTTCATTGACGATCTTACATTCCCAGCGATAACCGGGAACTCCGATCGCACCTACCTTGTGAATGTTCTCGATGCCGAGATGTACGCAGCCGGGGCCGGTCGACTCGGAGAGACCGTAGTTGGTATCATAATCATGCTTCGGAAAATATTCCTTCCATCTCTTGATAAGTGAGGGAGGAACGGGCTGTGCGCCTATATGCATAAGTCTCCACTGACTGAGGTGATAGTCTTCGAGCTTTAATTTACCTGAATCAAGCTGGTCAAGTATGTCCTGAGCCCAGGGAACAAGGAGCCATACTATGGTGCATCTCTCACTGGAAACGGCAGAGAGGATTATATCGGGCTTGGCGCCTTTAAGGAGAACGGCTTTGGAACCGGCAACAAGGCTGCCCATCCAGTGGAATTTGGCGCCTGTGTGATAGAGGGGAGGGATGCATAGGAAAGTGTCGTCCCTTCCGGTATTGTGATGTTTCTGTTCCATCTCGGCGGCCTGAGTAAGACTCTGGTGTTTGTGTAAAATAGCCTTGGGAAATCCCGTTGTTCCGGATGAGAAATATATTGCTCCGAAATCATCGTCGGTTATAGGTATCATGGGATCGTTGCTCGAACAGTCGGCAACGAGTTCACGATAGCTCTCTGCAAATCCGGGGCAGTTGTCTCCGACATATATAAGCAGGCGTCCCTTTGAAAGTCTGTCCGCATTGGCCTCGATCCTTCCGATGAATTCAGGACCGAAGACGATCATATCAACCTCTGCAAGTTCCGCGCAGTAGAGGATTTCATCGGCATCATATCTGAAGTTGAAAGGTACGGCGATCGCACCGCTCTTTAAAATACCGAAATATATCGGAAGCCACTCAAGGCAGTTGTACATAATGATCGCGACTTTGTCGCCCTTTTTGATGCCTCTGTTAAGAAGGAGGTTTGCGAAACGGTTTGATTTCTCGTCAAATACGCTCCATGTAATCTCCCTTCTGTAAGGCTCGAATCTCGAAGGCTCGATGAGCTCGTACTCCTTCCATGTGACTCTCCTGGTGTCGGCCATCTCGGGGTTAAGTTCAACAAGAGCAACCTCGTTGGCATACAGCTTTGCATTCCTTCTCAAATAGTCAATTACAGGCATTTTCTTAGTCCTCTCTTATATTTATTTATGTAAGTCCGAGTAAGCATGCGGCATTGCCGCCAAGTATATCTTCTTTTTCATTTTGTGATATATCAAGTCTCAGTATATCTTCTATGGATCTTGACTGGTCTGTCCATGGGCTGTCACTTCCGTATAGGATCCTCTTGCTTCCGATCTGTTTTATTTTACCGACAAGTTCAGCAGAGTGAAGTCCGTTAACCGCCGTTTTAAAGAAGAAGGGCGAGTTGTCACGCGCAAGCACAAAGGAAGTGTCAAAGTATAATTCATCGTATTCATAGAGGATCTCGGCTTCATCCCAAAGTCCCCATGAGCCCATATGTGCGAGGATCATCCGCTCGGGATGGATGGCTTTGACCACATTTCTTATACGCTCGGGCGCACCGAAGGTTGCGTCGTAGTAGGTTATATCGCGCCCTGCGTGAAGACTTATGATCAGCCCCTTTTCGTTTGCATAATCGATTATGCGAAGATAACGATCATCATCGATATTTGTCAGCTGAAATACGGGATGCAGCTTGATCCCCCGTACTTTACCGGCAACAAGATTATCCAATATCTCCCGATAATTCTCATTATCGGGATGAACCGTTCCGAATGAGAAAATATGTGTTTTATCCGCTTTCTCATTCATCATTATCGCGCGTTTGTTAATGCCGTCCGTTTGCGATGATTTGGTTGCGATCGGCAGGGTAACCGAATAGTCGATTCCGGCACGCATCATTGAATCGATAAGTCCTGCATCCGTTCCGCTTGAGAAAGGACTGAGCCCTTCCGAACCGGCAAGCTTATGTATGGCTCTGGGTGCGAGAGCATCCGGAAAAGTATGCGCATGAAAGTCAATGATCATCAGTTTTCTCCTTGTGCATTTGGCAAAGCGCCACGAAATATTATATAACAATATCCCGATTTATAAAAGTATAAAATAATACCGGCTCATGCCGGGTGTGGGCTTAGTATGATGTGAGATTTGCATTTTATTATGACTATGGTAAAATTCATTATATGAAAAAGAAGAAACTACGTGTATTATCAATAATTGCGGGAGTCATTACGCTGCTTACGATTTCCCTTTTTGTATGGAGAGGGATCAACCGAAGAGTGTATGCTACGTTCTATTCGTTTGTGGACGAGGTGTGTAAAGTACCGGCGCACCTTGATTTTGTTCCCCAGGGCATAACTGTTATGGACGGTGAGGAATTCCTTATTTCCGGCTATACACCGATGGGGCTTAAGGCGTCTTCGGTATATTACATACATACGCAGGACGGTGAACATACCGATGAAACGCACCGTTGTTATCTGCTTAATGCGGATGGTTCAAAGAATAAAGTTCACTGCGGTGGAATTGCCGTATACGACGAGTATGTGATAGTTTCCGGCAGCGGCTGCCTTTGGGTATATATGCTTGAAGACATTCTTAAAAAGGAAGAAGCCGTACTTGTTTGCTGCCTTGATGTTCCGGGCTTTGCGTCCACGATCTCCATATCGGGTGAAGATATTTTTACTGCCGACTGGTGCACGGGTCCGATTCACAGATACGGTCTGTTTTATAAGAATGATGACGGTTATTATTACAATTCCAAAATATACCGCTTCGCGCTTGATGAGGCGCTTGATCATATAGAGAAAGCAGAAACCGGCGCTCAAGCGGCCGGAGCACAGGCTGATAAGCAAAACAAAGCAGCCTATGTGCTCGATCCGACATACGGTTTTCTTGTAAGGGACGGCGTTCAGGGTGTTACGAGCATGGACGGATATTTGCTTACCGTAAGTTCCATCTTCGTATCTCCTTCGAGGATCGATATCTACAAGCTTCCCGACGAGGAGACCTTTGAGAACAATGCACTTATCGAGCAAGACATTACGGACGGCTCGCTTCCGCTTGTGATACTCGATGAAGATGACCGCGTTATGAAATTCTATTGTCCTATGATGATGGAGTCTGCGACTCATTACAACGGTAAAATATATACTTTTTCGGAGAGCGGAGCACCGCTTTATCTTGGAAGCGGCAGGCTTCTGGGTTATGAATTTATATACAGATTCGATCTGAGAGAAAGAACAGAAAGTGAAAAGTAGGGAGAAAACAGAAATTGAAGGGTAGAGAGATGTTAAGAAATGTAAAAAGGTGGGGAGCGCTCATTCTTGCCTGTGCGCTCAGCGTGAATCTTCTTGGATGTTTTACGTTTTCAAAGCTGAGCTTGCAAAGCTCGGAGACTGATCCTGCGAGGGAGACTGATCCTGCGAGGGAGACTGATCCTGCGAGGGAGACCGATCCAAGCGGTGATGTCTCAGGTGCATCGGGCAAAGAAGATGTTTCGGGTAACGGTAAGTATGACGACGATTCCGATGATATCAATCTCGGAACCGGCAAACTCGATACCGGAAATCTTACGGAAGAAGGAAGCGGATACGAGGGCGTCAAAGGAACCGGCAATTACAATTACGGCGAAGCACTTCAGAAGTCTCTTTTATTCTATGAACTGCAAAGATCCGGCGACCTTCCCGAACAGGTAAGGTGCAACTGGAGAGGCGATTCGGCGCTTAATGACGGAAGTGATGTAGGACTTAATCTTACGGGCGGCTGGTACGATGCGGGCGACAATATGAAATTCAATCTTCCGATGGCTTACAGCGCAGCGGTTATCGGCTGGTCGGTATATGAGAACAAAGAGGCGTATGAGCAGTGCGGACAGCTTTCTTATGCACTTTCGGATATTAAATGGGTAGCCGATTATCTTATAAAATGCCACCCCGAGGATGAAGTGTTTTATTATCAGGTTGGAAACGGTTCAAGCGATCATTCGTGGTGGGGGCCTTGTGAGGTTATGAGTATGGAGAGACCTTCATACTGCGTGACAAAGAGCAGTCCCGGATCCTGCGTTGTCGCACAGGCAGCAGCAGCGCTTTGCATTACTTCGATCCTGTTTGAAGGCGCTGATACTGATTATTCCGCACTCTGTCTAAAACATGCAAAGAGTCTTTTTAAATTCGCAAATGATACAAGAAGTGATTCGGGCTATACGGCAGCGAATGGATTTTATTCATCTAACAGTGGTTTCTATGATGAGCTAAGCTGGGCTGCCACATGGCTCTATATAGCCACTTCACAGAAGGATTATCTGACGCTTGCAAAGGACTGCTACAAGCAGGCCTGCCAGGATTACAACTGGGCGCTTTGCTGGGATGATGTACATATCGGTACTGCGGTACTTCTTGCGAGACTTACCGAGGAGGATACATATATAAATGCGGTTGAGAAGCATCTTGATTACTGGACCACAGGAACATCCGACGGTGAGAGAATAACATATACACCCAAGGGCCTTGCGTGGCTTGATTCATGGGGATCGTTAAGATATGCGACAACGACGGCTTTCGTTGCGGCGATTTACAGCGGATATGATGTCTGTGATAAATCAAAGAGGTCCACATATTGGGATTTTGCGGTGAGTCAGGCTGAATATGCACTTGGAAGCACGGGAAGGTCTTATGTGATCGGTTATGGAGTAAATCCTCCCGTAAACCCTCATCACAGAACTTCGCAGGGGTCATATTGCAATAATATGAATGAGCCTTCCGAGCAGAGGCATACTTTATACGGGGCGCTTGTCGGTGGACCTGATGCAAGCGACGGGTATACGGATACGGTAAGTGATTTCAAATGCAATGAGGTTGCGTGTGATTACAATGCCGGATTTACGGGACTTCTTGCAGCACTTTACGGAAAATATCACGGTGAAACTATCAAGGATTTCGGAGCCGTTGAGAATATCGATATAAATGAAATATATGTGGATGCTGGAATCAATGTCGACGGCGAAGATTTTATCGAGCTTAAACTGTATACCTACAATATGACCGCGTGGCCGGCACGTAAGGCAGACAGCGTGGAGGTCAGATATTTTATGGATCTCAGCGAGATATATGATGCAGGCGGTACGGCCGGAGATGTGACCGTAACGACTAACTATGTTCAGTCGGGAAGAGTTGACGGAATTCATGTCTGGAATGAAGAAGAACATATTTATTATCTCAGTATAGTGTTTGACGACGGTAAATTATATCCCGGCGGACAGGAGCATTACAAACAGGAGCTTCAGGTAAGGCTCAGGAGCAATATCGGTGTATGGGATGATTCAAATGATTATTCATTTGAAGGTCTGGACAGATCTAAAATGGTGCTCGGAAGTAAACTTGCCGTATATGACGGTGACGATCTTGTGTTCGGAAGTGAGCCGGGCAGCGGAAGCGCAGGCGCTCTTGTTGAGCCTTCGGATAATTCCGGTTCGGGTAATTCAGGCTCCGGTAATTCGGGCGGATCCGGCAATTCACCCGGCAATGACGCGATAGATGCGGGCGGAAGCGTGAGTGAAGGCGATATAACGGTTAATGCCAAATACGACGGTGTGACCACGAAGGTATCCTCCGTTTCCGGAACTCTTGATATAACAAGTAAGAGTGAGGTGGACCTCACAAAGTTCGATATCGAACTGTATTTTACCGAGAGTTCATCCGACCTTAGCTTTGACTGTTATCACAGTGCGATTACGGGAGATACATATTCATCCCTTAGCAGCGTAAACGGTAAATATTCGAAATACGATTCCGATAAGGCCGATACACTTCTTACGATAAGCATCGGCGATAAGCAGACACTTGCGGCCGGTGGAACGCTCACTGTTAATTTTGCTATACATAAGAGCGACTGGTCGGCGCTCGATACGACTGATGATTATTTCCTGGAGGATGTGGGAAATATCGTAATTACATATAAGGACAAGGTTGTCTTCGGAACAAGGCCGTAAAAAAACAAATATTGACTGTAAAACGGTTATAGAGTAGAATTTAACCATAAAAGAGGTGTTGCCGTAGTTTACGGTTGACCCTCAGATATGGTTATAAGAAATAACCGCAATCCTTTGGCTGGGAGCGGTTATTTCTTTTTCTTTTGTTCGCTTCCGAACAGATATCCCAACTGGAACACCGCTATCGAAAAGGACAGCAATGCCATTATATCGAGCACTGTCATAGGCATCCCCTCCTTCTGTAAAGTCGGAGGATGAAAAAGACTCCCTCCGCGAAGAACGGAGGGTCAACCGCTAACCGTATAGCAACACCTCTGCAGGATTACCCTGCAGCTATAGTATAGCAGAAAACGGGTGGGTACACAACAGAAAAGTAAACAAGCGTTCGAAGGTGATTCAACGTAAAACACTTTGACAAGCAGATAGATAGATAGATAGATAGAAGGCTGATAAGTAGTATATAATGGTTGTTATCTTGTAACAAATAGAACTTGCTTTTCTATAATGTATGTTATATTATAATAATAGATTTGATCAATATATGTAAACATGTTGATACTTAGGTGATATTCAGATCGTAAAAGGTTGTAAAAGGGAGGGACGGTCATGAAAACCAAAATTATCGCAGCGGTAGCTGCACTTGTTGTGATCGCCGGAGTGATTTCCGGAATAGTCATTAGCAGAAATGTTGCCGAAGCATCCGGCATTATCGGGGAAAATGATTTTGATGCGAAGAATGCCGAGTATACGGAAACGATCACCGTTACTTATGGTACAAATGAATTTGTATATGATGTATACGTTGACGCAAAGGGCGTAAAATATTACTTCAAGCCCGGTACCGACATAATCAAAACAATTCACGGAACCGATGATGCATCTCTAAAAAACAAGCTTGATGAAGACAGTGCGCTTAAAATGTTCCATACAATAGCGGCCAAATATACGGATTTATTCGATAAAGAAGATGTGAAAGAGAGCATTAAATACGAGAATACGGGTTATACCTACAGCTTAAACAGGATAGCAGGTGACCGCATAGTTAACCTTATCACATTGTTTTCGGATGAGTGCGGGAATTTTTGGGCAGGAGCGTTTAATCTTGAATCGTATGAAGAAAGTTTTGATCTGACAGGAACCATAGACGAAAGCACTGCCATAGAGAATGCCATTAATCACATAGCAACGGTTGTGGGCGATGAGAGAGCATATAATCCTACGGATGTACAGGTTGAAGTCGATCAGGGGTCGGACGGGAATAAATACCTGCTTGTCACTCTGACGATCAAGGGTGAAGTCTACTCCGATATATACTATGTGTATGTCGATGCCTGCACCGGAAGTGTTAAGACGGTAGACCGGAATAAATAATAACCTGAATGTAAGTGAGTATATAAAGCTTCAATATGTATTTTAGGCTGAGTGCTTCTGTAAAATAAGAGCACTCAGCCTTATTGATTATAAATACCGACAATGCGTACGATTAAGAATTTCTTTCATCTGTTCACAAAATATATCTTTTATTTCATTCGGCGTCAACAAATGACACCGGATGTTAAAACAAACTTCCTTTTCACAAGACATTTCCCTCTATTCTCCCGGTCTTAACTTTCTGCTTTATAAACTATACCCCAGATAATGGACACGGCTTTTGGTTAGGTCGGCATCACATCCCCATATCATGGACAGTCCTTCTCAGGTGACATCCCCAACCTGTGGACAGTGCCGATTCTATG
>CAKZZH010000108.1 GCA_937885345.1 uncultured Lachnospiraceae bacterium
GGATGTGATGCCGACCTAACCAAAAGCCGTGTCCATTATCTGGGGTATAGTTTATCTTGAAAGTCGCATAGGTAGAGAGGTTCTCTGGGTTAAGCATCCTCATGCTAAGGGAAGCCCATATGCTGAGCTTGCAAAGAAGTATTTTCCTAAGGGTGCCGGTGCTATCCTTTCATTTGGTCTTAAGGGTGGTCTTGAAGAAAGAATCAAATTCCTTGAAGCGGTTAAGGTATGGGGATTCCAGGCTAATATCGGAGATGCAAAGTCTCTTATTATCAACCCTTCAACCACAACACATACTGAGCTTGATGCTCATTATCAGAAACTTGCAGATATTGAAGATGTTACTATCAGATTATCTGTAGGTCTTGAAGATGCCGACGATCTTATAGAAGATCTTGAGCAGGCATTTAAAGCAGCATTATAAAAGAAACCTAATTTATGCTTTATAGTTATCGTTTATGAATTCAATGAATTGGGGTATCGGCAGAGGCTTTGAATAGTAGAAGCCCTGAATATGGTCGATGCCGAGTTCTTTCAGTCCCTCAACCATCTCCAGCGTCTCTACACCTTCAGCTACAATCTCCGCATTGGTAAGCTTGGCAATATTGGCGGAGCAGTTAAGAAGCGTTCTGCTACTTGGATCATCCGACATAAAAGGCGGCTGAACAATTGATTTATCAAGCTTTATAATGGAGAAGGGAATATTAAGCAGTCTCTCAAGTGAGGAATATCCGGTTCCGTAATCGTCGAGAGAGAAGTTGATTCCCATCTTATGGAGGCGGTCAATATTGATATCCAAAAGTTTTGTGGATTCGGAGTTGATAGTCTCCGTAATCTCGAGGTTAAGCCTTGATGCGGGAAGGGAGTATTTGTCGAGACATCTCATGATCCTCTCCGGCAGATCGGCCTGAATACATTCGGATATCGAGAGGTTAACTTCGATATACTCAATGCCCTTTGAAAGGATATCGCTCTCGGACATAAGGCGGCATACCGTATCAAGAACATAGCTGTCAATGTCGGAAATAAGAGCGGATTTTTCCGCAACAGGTATGAATTTGACGGGCGAGATTATCGAACCATCCATATCGTGCATTCTTATAAGCGCTTCGGCAGAGGTGTATTTGCCTTCTGAAGGAGAGTAGATGGGCTGTAAATATACTTCAAGAAGATCGTTCTTGAGAGCATATTGGATCTTCTTGACCATCTCGGTCATATTGACGGTATTGTCCTTGAGAATATCCGCAATATCGATAACTGTATAACCTTTTGAACGGCCGAGTTTGCCACCGATGTGCATTATGTTTGAAATATCCTGTATATCTTTGACATTACGGGGGTATTCAAATATAAAACGCGTGGTTGAAAGAGCCATACTATCAACCTGTTCATCAAACTGTTCGATATCCTTGCCCAGTATATCGCTTATATCCTGTATTTTGCTGTGACTGTAACCGTCCGGAATAATGAGAAAACGGTCGCTTCTTATTCTGTAAATCTGTATCTGGTTGTTGTATTTCTTACGGATCGTATTAAAGATCCGGTCCGTAACTTCCTTAGGTGTCATACCGGTTATCGACTGAATCATATCGATATACGGAACACATAAGCCGAGGAAAAAAATGGGCTTGTTGTCATGGATCCTCTTCTGCGTAAAAATCGCAAATGTTGTCTCGTTATATAGTCCCGTCTCCGAATCAAAGAATTCCGAGGGGTTCTGCATATCGAAGTATGCGATGGAGATGCATAGTGCTGCTGCAAAATGATGTACTATGATCTGCGGGAAGAACTGCTGGAACACATAGGATGCGGCATATATAATTATTAGAACGGGAAAGAGCACAAGTCTTACAAGCGCAAGCTGCTTATGGTATTTGAAATACAGCCATGTGCCGATCACCGCCAGATAAACAAATATCAGATATATATAAGGATAGTATTGCGTATTGACATGGTATGCCGTTGTCTGGTCAAGGTAAAAAAATGTATGCGTAAAGTTGTTCACAAAGCATATTATCGTGATTGCCGCAATAGGAATAACGATCGATATGAGCAGCTTTTTAAAATGTACTTTAAAATCAAGTATCACAAAAAGATACAGAAGCCATAAGCCTCCGACAGCAACCGAGCATGCCATCTCGAGATGCTTCAACGTTCTAACATGAAGGACATAATCAAAATTACCGGAGAGTTTATATGCAAATATGCTTATAATACAGCCTGCCAGAGATACGTACATTATCGTCTGAAATACAGTGTTCTGCGCTATCTTTATGGAATTACGCAGATGGTAAAGTATGAGAAGTACGATGATCGTTATGGCGGCACAAAATGTTAACCAAATATTGTATTCCATTATTTATTGAGCCTCCTTTCCAAGATAATTAAGAAGGTCTTCTTCATTCATAGGTATGGAGTAATAAAGTCCCTGCTGTTCGTGAATATCCTTGCTGTCAGCAAAGGCTTTCAAACTGTCATTGTCGATACCGTCCGCGCAAATCCTAAGTCCCAGTCTTGAGAGCATATCAATCGTACCGTCAAGAATGGCGGTAGCTTTCTCGCGGTTAGCGGATTCGGGTATATGAACGAGCTTTTTATCGAGGATAACGCCTGTTATGGGCATTTTAATGATCATGCCGGTATTGGTGTATCCTGAGCCGTAGTTTGCAAGTACGAAGTTAAAGCCTGAATTACGCATGGTAAGCATGCTCTTAATAAGTACTTCTTCGTTTATTTCAAGTTCGGTCTCATAAAGAGCGAATTCTATTGAACTGTGAGGGATCTTATGTTTATCGATAATGGAGCAGATTATTTCAGTCTCATCTTTCTTGACAAGCTCCGAAATCGGCAGAAGTATGCGGATCCGGTTGATTCCCTTATCAAGGATTCTGTTGTGATGAATAAAAGCACAGATATGATCAAGTGCATAACTGTGGATGTCTCGAAGTGTTCCGTTTCTTTCGGCAATATTGCAGAATTCCTCAAAGCTTAAGAGCCCGGGGATTTTACTGCCGAGATACACATCCGAGAGACTGGCATCGAATCTGAAATAAGCATGTGCAAAGAAAGTATTGCAGTGCACGACACTGGTGTTATATACGGGATAGTATTTGAAAACAAAGGCTTTACGAGCTATCACACTTCTAAGCTGCTTATCGACCATACCCCTTATGGCATCTTCTTCGAATCTTATATTGTTATAGGTGGCCGTTCTTATCTCAGCCATATGTCTTGGATTGGTGGCAAGCGAGATACATCTTCTGAGTGACGGAATGTCTTTGATATTATCGGGAATCGATACTGTACAGCATCTGTCGATAAATCTTACGGTATTCTCGGTATTGGAGAAGGGCTCCGCGAAACGTGAGTGAATTCTGAGCGCAATATCCGAAATGTCCGATGTATGCCCTGATTTGGTTGTAAGAACAAATATATTTCTGTCGAGTCTGTAAACATCCATATCCCATGAAAGCTTACCGAGAAAAAGAGAAGCCTCGACGATCAGAATGTCTGTCTGTGCTTTGCCAAGTTCAAATTCCAGATTGCTTACATTATCGATGGAAACAATAACCATATCGGTATGGCGGCCATGCTTTATAAACAGGTCCATCTGCTGGTAAAATGCGTTCCCGTTACGAAGCTTTGTCTGCGAATCGATATAGTCCATAGGGTTCTCGACTGCAAGGTAAATGAGAAGCGCCATAAGAGAATTGGCAAACATTTCCACATGCCACATGGGTTTAAAAAATTGAACGGCGTTGGATATTATCGAAAAGAGAAAAAGCGATGCCAGCGCATAGAATTTGTCGTGAGGAATATTCTTGCGGTAAATCATAAGGAAAACGAAGACATATATCAGGTAATAGATTCCTATGATGTAGAATGTAAATACCAGTTTACCGCGGGTGTAGGTAAGGAAATTATCGTGGCTAAAGAGAATTCCGGTAAAGAAATTAAGTATTATAAGTACGAAAGCGAGCAGAAGCGGAACATAGATAAGAAAAGGCACTTTGCTCCTGGAAACATAGATATTAAGCGCTTCGTAGAGATATTTGGTAAAAATCGCAGCCGATAAAATATGGGCCGTAAAATAGATACTTGCAACGATATTCATAAAGAGCGGAGAGTATATGGTGGTTCTCAGACCGCTGTCAGTGTTGAGGATATACAAGTGAAAGGCATCGGAGAGGGTAGCAATGCAAAGAGAAATAAAGGCGTAAAGAAAGGTGCGTCCATTTATCGTGGACACACTTCTTCTGAAACTCATAATGAGTATGATAGCCAGTTCTATTGCGATCGCCGCATAATTAAACCAATTGTTGTACAAAGCCACTCTCCTTAATCATTACAATGCGCATCGTAGTATTCTATACATTCAATTGATGACTGAATATCGGATTTGCAGATTATCTGCTTGTCGCCGTAACGCTGGGTTGTTTCGCCGCCTTTACCTGTTACGAGAACAATGGTCTTGTTGCCGCTTGCCATGGCATCCTTAAGGGCCTGCTTAACACCGTCTTCACGGATCTCGAACATTTCGTAGTCGCACCCCTGTGCCTCAACCCATTTGGCCGTTTCACCGCCGATCTTCTCGAAGGTCTCGTAAGTAGGGTTGTCGCAGACAATGTAAACTTTCTTGGAATATTTGCCCGCAAGTGTTCCGACATCACGTCTTCTGAGGAAGGCTCTGTTGCCGGCAAGACCGATGATCATTCTTATGTCATAATCGGGATAGTCCTCGATCACCATATCAAGCAGATTCTGCACGCTTAATTTGTTATGTGCAAAGTCTACGAGGAATACCATCCTTCCGTCCTTGCTGACGTATTTCTCCATTCTTCCGCTTGCTTTGCCGCGCGCAAGTCCTGATAAAATATACTCTCTCGGAATCTCGTAAATGCTCGACACAGCGATCGCCGCAAGTGCATTCTCAACATTCATAATGCCAGGCATATTAACTCTTGCTTTATATGTTTCGCCGAATTCGTGAACGGTAAAATCCGAGCCGTCGCGGTCTCTGACAATATCGGTTGCATATATATCCGCATCATCCGTAAAACCGTAGGTAACAACCTTCTTACATCTTGAAGCGCGCCTGGAAATCCTGTCAAAATGATCGCTGCCTTTGTTGATGACTGCGTTGTCGCTCATATCGAATAAGCGGAGCTTGGACTCGAAATAATCTTCGAAATCCGGGTGCTCATAGGGACTTATATGATCATCGCCGATATTGGTAAATACAGCTGTATTGAAATGCACATAACCGACTCTTTCGTATTTAATTCCCTGACTGGAAACCTCAAGATTGACATTTTCTATACCGTTGTCGATACATTCGAGAAGGAATTTCTGAAGTTCGACGGGCTCGGGAGTGGTGATATGGGTCTCCTCAACTTCTTTGCCGCTGTAACAGAAGATGGATGACATATATCCCGGTCTCTTTTTGCCGGTATTGTCCGCATAATCCTCCATAATGGCGGTTACATAGCAGCCTGTTGTGGTCTTGCCCTTCGTACCGGTTATACCGAGAAGTCTGAGCTTATCGCAGGGACGGTTGGCGTATAAAGAACTGACCGCAGCCATTGCTTTTCTGATGTCATTTACGATGATCGCGGTCGCTTTCTCATTGTCGGAAAGGGCGTATCTTGTATCGGATACATAGGCGATCGCACCCGATGCAATGGCCTCATGTAAATAATCTTCTTTGAAATGTTCACCCTTGCATATAAAAAGCGTACCTTCATGTATTTGTTTGGAATTATATGTTATGTCGGTGACGGGATCCGCACGATCGGCGGGAAAAGAATCTGAAAGGATGTTTTTATCCTTGAGATCTGAGATGTATTCATCAACTAAATGCAGTGTCATACAAACAAATCCTCCCGGCGCCTTACCTGTGCAAAACGGTAAAGAATTCGCCGGGAATATTATACCATATATTGTACTGTTTTGTAAAACATAAAAGCACCGCAAAGGCACTTTTTTGATGAAATGCAGACGCCTTTTATTTGGCAAAATTCTGGAGCTTTAAGCCCTTGTTCCTGTCGAGCACCATGCCGACGCTCCACTCGTTGACAAAGAGAAGAAGAGGTCTGTCCTTGAGGTCTTTTATCTTCTTCATATCGGAAGTGCCGACGATCTTGTCAAGATTGATCTCTTCGGGATTGACGATCCATCTGATGTATTCGTACGGAAGATTCTCAAGCCTGATCTCAACGCCGTACTCGGATTCAAGACGGAATTTGAGAACGTCGAACTGAAGCACACCTACTACACCTACGATTATTTCTTCCATACCGGTATTGTATTCCTGGAAAATCTGGATCGCACCTTCCTGCGCGATCTGATTGATCCCCTTGATAAACTGCTTACGCTTCATGGTATCGACCTGACGGACTCTCGCAAAATGCTCGGGTGCAAATGTAGGGATCCCTTCGTATTCGAATTTTCTATTCGACACTTCAAGAGTATCTCCGATGGAAAATATACCCGGGTCGAAAACGCCGATAATATCGCCTGCATAGGCCTCGTCGATTATTTTACGCTCGGAAGCCATAAGCTGCTGGGGCTGTGAAAGCTTAACCTTGCGGCCGCCCTGCACATGATTGACTTCCATTCCGGCCTCGAATCGGCCGGAACAGATTCTCATAAAAGCAATCCTGTCGCGGTGCGCTTTGTTCATATTGGCCTGAATCTTAAATACAAATGCCGAAAAGTCTTCATTTATCGGATCTATCTCGCCGTCCGTGGAATTGCGGGGAAGGGGAGGAGTGGTCATTTGGAGGAAGTGCTCGAGGAAGGTCTGCACGCCGAAATTGGTAAGTGCGGAACCGAAGAATACAGGCGTCAGTTCACCCGCTCTGACTCTGTCAAGGTCAAACTCGGCACTTGCGCCGTCAAGGAGTTCAAGATCGTCATTCAGTTTGTTTCTGAAATGCTCTCCGATCTCTGCTATCAGTGCGTCATCGTCAATAGCGATGTCTTTCTCGGCAACCTCCTTCTGACCGTTCATTGCGGCGGTGAAGGTGGATACGATACGGCTGTCGCGATTGTAAACGCCCTTGAATTCCTTGCCCGAGCCGATCGGCCAGTTGACCGGACAGGTTGCGATCCCGAGGATCCTTTCGATTTCATCGCAAAGCTCGAAAGGATCGTTGGCATCACGGTCCATTTTGTTGATAAAGGTAAAAATCGGGATATGGCGCATTACGCAGACCTGGAAAAGCTTGATGGTCTGCTTCTCAACACCCTTGGAGCCGTCAATAACCATGACTGCTGAATCGGCAGCCATAAGAGTTCTGTAGGTGTCCTCGGAGAAGTCTTCATGTCCCGGAGTATCGAGAATATTGATACAATATCCCTCGTATTCGAACTGAAGAACGGACGAGGTTACGGAAATACCTCTTTCTTTCTCTATCTCCATCCAGTCAGAAACCGCGTGTTTTGCGGTCTTTTTACCTTTAACGGAGCCGGCAAGGTTGATCGCTCCTCCGTATAAAAGCAGCTTTTCGGTGAGGGTGGTTTTACCTGCATCGGGATGGGATATGATCGCAAAAGTCCTTCTTCTTGATATCTCTTCGTTTAATTTACTCATGATCGATTCCTTAAAATGTGTAATCTTGCCTGCGCTTGCAGTGCGTATTACAGAATAGCATACCTCTTGTGTTTATTTCAATACAGCGAAATTTTTATTGATTATAATTTCCTAAAATGGTACAATAAGCCTATAAATTTCTTGTGTCAACATGGATGGTCTTGAAGCATACGGATGTGCTGTTAAAAGGGAGGAATTGCTATGAGGATTAACGAACTTTACAGCAATATCGGATTATATAATCTGCAGGCAGGCAATGATCAGGCCGAGCAGCTTTCACAGAATAAACCCGGAAATAAGGAGGATCCCTTCGCGATAACCGACAGATTTGAATCATCTGCCGATATGATCGCGACCGATTTCGGCGGATACGGAGCGGACGGAAGACTTACCGCAGGCAAAAGCGCAGCGTTCGTAGATGCTGTCTCGACCGCGACCGTTAATGCTGTTCAGGATTTTTCGTCCGAGCCCGTTAAAGAGGCTGAAACGGGATATGCCGTTGAGGATGTCGCAGGCATACTCGGGACGGATGAGAGGGGTACAATGGAGGCTCTTAAGGAGAACGGACTTGATGTAGAGGATCTTGTCGATTCGGACAAGGTTCAGACGCTTTCTGATAAGCCTGAGATCCAGACGCAGCTTAAGACCTATGCAGATGATGCGATTTCCGCTATGGCGGCTCAGACCGGAATGAATAACTTACAGATGGAGAATTTTATAAATTCGCTGCGTAATTAAGTGTTTCGATTTGTACTGTGTAAATGATATGCAGTATATCTTGTGGAAATACGATACTTTATGGTATAATGATGTACCGATGCATTGGATGATCAATGCGTCGGTATATTTTATGATAGATGAGAAGATACTAAACGGGGCAGGGTTCACCAAATGTCAAAAGAGGAGAGAAAACGAATACTGTTCATACATGATGGGATGGATGAAAGCGCAACCTTGATAGGAACGCTTAAATCACGTTATGACATTATCACGCTTGAGGACAGTTCTGTTGCCATCAGCTATCTCAACAATGAGAAGGCTTATTCGGCTGTTATCCTGGATTTTATCATTCCGGATGTCAGCGGGATCAATTTCATGTTTAACAAGACGCAGATCGCCGATATTGCAAGGATTCCGGTTATTGTTATAGCGGATGAGAAGGATGTCAGGACACAGATAAGAGCATATAATTCGGGCGCGGTTGCGGTTTTGACGGTGCCCTATAATTATGATCTGGCGCTTGCATGTGTGAACCGGATAGTCAGTGAATTTGATTCGGTCAATGTGCTTGCGGATATGCAATATGATCGTATTACACAGGTTTATACACGTGATAATTTTTACAAGAAGGTATCGGAAAGATTTACGGCCGAGTCCAATCAGGAATTCCAAATGGTTACCTGCGATATCGAGCGTTTTAAAGTATTAAACGAGGTCCTCGGTGCGGAGAAATGCGATGATCTTCTTGCTTTTATCGCGCAGTCGCTTAAGGATGCTTTCTTCCACGGCGATATTATCGGCAGGCTTGTAAACGACCAGTTTGCAATCTTCGGTTACAGGAACGATATAACAACCAAGCAGATAATCTCCGAGCTTTGCAAGAAAGTTGCGGATTACAATTCCAGAGCCAAGATCACGATAAAGTTCGGTATATATACCTTCAACACCGATAAGCATCGTAATGTATCCACAATTTGTGACCGTTCCCTTCTCGCACTTAAGGAAATAAAGGGCAAGGTTGATGCCGATTACAAATACT
Organism: uncultured Lachnospiraceae bacterium; assembly: GCA_937885345.1. Lineage (GTDB taxonomy): Bacteria > Bacillota > Clostridia > Lachnospirales > Lachnospiraceae > Eshraghiella. The sequence continues at coordinate 9,354 of CAKZZH010000108.1, forward strand.
ATGACGATTCGATGAGAAGCAGACTCATACTTGAGCAGGCTCTTATTAACGATATGGAAACGGCTCTTGAAAACGGAGAGTTTCAGGTATATATCCAGCCCAAGTATAATATTGAGAATGGTCTTATCGCAGGCGGTGAGGCACTTGCAAGATGGATGGCTCCGGTAAGAGGAATGATCTCGCCCGGTCAGTTTATACCGCTTTTTGAGAAGAACGGCTTTATATCAAAGCTTGACGAATATATGTGGGACAAGACAGCCGGTATCATTCGCAGAATGAAGGATACAACGGGTAAATCCGTTCCGGTTTCGGTTAATATTTCGAGAATAGATATTTTCCATCTGGATGTTCCGGCTACTCTCAAAGAGATATGCCAGAAGCATAATATTTTACCGGAGGATCTGCATCTGGAGATTACCGAATCCGCATATATGGAGGAGCCCGAACAGCTCAATCAAATGGTCAGAGCACTTAAGAGAGCGGGATTCTCGATAGAGATGGATGACTTTGGAAGCGGATATTCTTCGCTCAGCCTTCTCTCGGATATTCCGATCGATGTAATGAAGCTGGATATGCAGCTTGTCAAGAATCTGGGTGATAAGAACAAGGACAATATGCTGAGTTTTATCGTTGCAATGGCCAAATGGCTCGGGCTTATGGTTGTTGCGGAGGGCGTTGAGACCAAGGAACAGATCGAAGCCCTTAAGAGAATGGACTGCGACTATGTTCAGGGATTTTATTATTCAAAGCCCGTTTCGCATAATGAGTTTATCAGAATGGTCGGTGCCTGCGATGTTGCCGCGATGCCTTCCCACAGGCATGAGAGCAATAAGACCGTGACGGATATGGATATCCCTCGCGAATACGAGGGTAAAATAGTGCTTATCGTTGATGATGTTAAGGCCAACAGAGATGTTCTTCGAAGACTTTTTGACGACTGTTTCCTGATCATCGAAGCCGAGGATGGAAGAGCTGCGTGGGAGTTGGCCAAATCATATTATTCGCGCATTGCATTGATCATCACAAATCTTATAATGCCGATCATGGACGGATATAAGCTTCTCGAGCTTCTCGCATCGGATGAAAATACCCGCAACATTCCGGTGGTCGTTGCATCGAAGATGGGTGAGAATGGAGAGGCAAGGTGCCTTAAAATGGGCGCCCGTGACTATGTCAACAAGCCTTTTGACAATGACACGATGAGACTCAGAGTAAAGCACATACTTGAAGCGCAGTTGTATAATGAATCCAGGAACACCAGATAGAGGGATCTTACGACAGTTTTGATGCTTCATTTGTTTGAACAATATTTTACCGAAAGGAACACATCATTATGAACAAGATTCAAATGACAACACCCATCGTTGAGATGGACGGGGATGAAATGACAAGGATCATCTGGAAGGCTATTAAGGACGAACTTATATGCCCTTATGTAGACCTTAAGACGGAGTATTACGATCTCGGACTTGAGAATCGTAATAATACCGATGATAAAGTAACCTTTGACTCTGCGAATGCTACCAAGAAATACGGCGTCGCTGTTAAATGTGCGACCATTACACCCAATGCCGCAAGAGTTGAAGAATACAAACTTAAGGAAATGTGGAAGAGCCCGAACGGTACTATCAGAGCAATCCTTGACGGAACCGTATTTCGTGCACCCATCCTTGTTAAAGGCATCGAGCCCTTTGTAAAGAACTGGAAAAAGCCCATAACCATTGCCAGACATGCATATGGTGATGTTTATAAGAATGTTGAGATAAAGGTTCCCGGAGCCGGTAAGGCAGAGCTTGTATTTACAGGCGAGGACGGTAAAGAAATAAGAGAGACGATTCATGATTTTAAGGGTTCCGGAATCATTCAGGGTATCCACAATACCGATAAGTCCATTACAAGCTTTGCAAAGAGCTGCTTTAACTACGCGCTTGATACCAAGCAGGACCTCTGGTTCTCGACTAAGGATACCATATCCAAGAAATATGATCACAATTTTAAGGATATATTCGCGGATCTCTATGAAAAGGAATACAAGGCCAGATTCGAAGAGGCCGGCATCGAATATTTCTATACGCTTATTGATGATGCGGTTGCCAGAGTAATAAGATCCGAGGGCGGATATATCTGGGCCTGCAAGAACTATGACGGCGATGTTATGAGTGATATGGTTGCCACGGCATTCGGCGATCTTGCGATGATGACTTCGGTTCTTGTATCACCCGACGGCAATTATGAATATGAAGCCGCTCACGGTACGGTTCAGAGACATTATTACAAGCATCTTAATGGCGAGGAAACTTCAACCAATTCGATCGCTACCATCTATGCATGGACAGGTGCACTTCGTAAGAGGGGTGAACTTGACGGTAATGCGGAGCTTATGACTTTTGCCGATAAGCTTGATAAGGCCTGCATTAATACCATTGAGGACGGAGAAATGACCGGCTCGCTCGCCAAGCTCACAACCATCCCCAATCCTAAGGTTCTTAATACTTTTGATTTTATAAAAGCTATTAGAAATCATCTTGATGAGTTGTTATAATTATGACTGCCCGGTCTCGTTATCGGGCAGACACTTTTTTAATATTTGTTATTTATCGGAGGAATTATGGCGGATAAAATAATCGTTGTGGCACTCGGAAGAAATGCATTCGGCGAGACCTTCCCCGAACAGAAGGCCAATGTTAAAAAGGCTGCGATTGCTATTGCCGATCTTGCACAGATGAAATACGGAATTGTAATCACTCATTCGAACGGTCCTCAGGTCGGGATGATACAGACTGCGATGACTGAATTTGCAAGGCTTGACGACAGATATACGGTTGCACCCATGAGCCTTTGCGGTGCCATGAGTCAGGGGTATATCGGATACGATCTGCAGAATGCGATCAGAACCGAGCTTCTTAACAGAGGAATATATAAGACTGTATCGACTATAATCACACAGGTTAAGGTCGATCCTTTTGATGAGGCGTTTAATAATCCTACCAAGGTGATCGGAAGGTATATGACCAAGGAGGAGGCTGAAGCGGAAGAGAAGAAGGGCAATTATGTTGTCAAGGTTGACGATAACGGAAGTGAGAAATATCGCCGTATCATTGCCGCTCCCAAGCCCCAAGGCATCTATGAGATAGATGCGGTAAGGACTCTTCTTGATGCAGGTCAGATAGTTATTGCGGCAGGCGGCGGCGGTATCCCTGTTCTTGAACAGAGAACCGTGCTTAAAGGTGCTTCTGCGATCATTGAGAAGGATTATGTTGCTGCAAGACTTGCCGATGAGGTTAATGCCGATGAACTTCTCTTTCTTACTACGGGAGATAAGCTTGTGATCAACGAAGGCAAGCCTAACGAAAAGACATTTGACAATGTAAAGGCCACAGAACTTAAGCAGTACATCAATGCGGAAAATCTTGGCGCCATAACAACGCTTCCCAAGGCAAATGCCGCAGTTGAATTTGTACTTGCAGGCAAGGGCAGGAGAGCGATCATCGCAAATCTCGAATCTGCAAAGGATGCGATCGCGGGCAGATGCGGTACGACAATATCTTAAAATATTTAATGAAAGAAGGTTTATACAAAATGACAAAAGTAACTATAATTTCAGGATTCCTCGGAGCAGGTAAGACAACTTTTATCAAGAAGCTTCTTGAGGAGGTTTACAAGGGACATAAGATCGTCCTTATTGAGAACGAGTTTGGTGAGATCGGTATTGACGGCGGATTTCTTAAGGATGCCGGTATTCAGATCAATGAAATGAATTCGGGTTGCATATGCTGTTCGCTTGTCGGTGATTTTGCCGAAGCTCTTAAGAAGGTTGTTAAGGAGTACGCTCCCGAGCTTATTATGATCGAGCCTTCGGGCGTCGGTAAGCTTTCGGATGTTATTGCGGCGGTGCAGAATGTTCAGGAGGAAGCAGGACTCGATCTTGAGAATTTTATAACCGTATGCGACGCTACCAAGGTTAAAATGTATATGAAGAACTTTGGCGAATTCTATAATAACCAGGTTGAAACGGCTTCAACGATCGTGCTTTCAAGAACACAGAACGTTAATGAGGAGAAGCTTGAAGCAGCCGTTGCCCTTATTAAAGAACATAATGACAAGGCTGCCATAATTACCACACCTTGGGATGATCTTACCGGTGAGCAGATCGTATCCGCTCTTAAGAGAACATCGCTTGTTGACGAGCTTCTTGAGGAAGTTGAGCACACTCACCACCATCACCATGACGAGGATGAGTGCGACGATCCCGAGTGCGAGTGCCATCATCATCACCACCATGACGAGGACGACGAGGAGTGCAACTGCGGCGGCCATCATGATCATGACGGACATCATCACCACCATCATCATGCGGATGATGTATTTAACAGCTGGGGCGTTGAGACACCTCACAAATTTACAAAGGAACAGCTTGAGGAGATACTTCATAAGCTTGTTGAGACAGGTGAGTACGGTCAGGTTCTCAGAGCAAAGGGAATGGTTCCTGCCGTTGACGGAGGCTGGATCTATTTTGATGCGGTTCCCGGTGAGTATGAACTCAGAGACGGAGCTCCCGAATATACCGGTAAGCTTTGCGTTATCGGTACGGATGTAAGCGAAGAGAAAATGACAGAACTTTTTGGACTTAAATAATTGGAGTGATCAGACAATGGAAATACCTGTTTTTATAATTAACGGATTCCTTGAAGCGGGTAAGACGACATTCATCAAAGATACGCTCAAATCTGAGGATTTTAACGATGGAACGAGGACGCTTATTCTTGCATGCGAGGAAGGCGAGGAGGAGTACGACCAGGCAGAAATGAGCCTGGTAACGGCTGCTGTGGAATATATCGAGGATATTGAAGATGTCAATCCCAAGATGTTTTCAAAGCTCTGTGATAAATATAAAGCAGAGCGCATTTTCGTTGAATATAACGGAATGTGGGATCTTCAGGCTTTTGTCGATAAAATGCCCAAATTCTTCCAGATTGTGCAGGTCATAACACTTGTAAATGCAGAGACGTACGATATGTATCTTGCCAATATGATGAAGGTTATGATGGAGCAGTATAAATTAGCCGAGATGGTCATCTTTAACAGATGTACCAAGGATTCCGACAGAGCTTCATACAGAAGAAGCGTTAAGGCGGTCAACGGAAGGGCTCAGGTGTATTTTGAGTCATCGGACGGAAGTTCGAACGAGATCAACGAAGTGCTCCCGTTTGATGTTGACGCCGATAAAATAGAACTTTCCGATGAGGATTTCGGCTTGTGGTATATGGACGCTATGGAGAATCCGCAGAAATACGACGGCAAAGAGATATTAACCAAAGCGGTTGTATATAAGCCCAAAGAACTTTGGCGAAACAATGAGTTTGCTCCGGGCAGATTTGCAATGACCTGCTGTGTTGAGGATGTAAGGTATATAGGATTTAAGTGCAAACTTAATGAAGAAACCAAGAAAACCCTTGAGGATTATGAGGACAGGGATTTTATCATTCTTGTTGCGGATTGCAAAAACGAATTCTGCAAGGAGTATAAGGGTGATGGCATTGTACTTTACGCCAAGGAAATCTATCCGACCGAAAGGCCTAAGGATGATCTGGTATATTTTAATTAATGATCAAAAAGGCGGCGTTTTATAATAGCACCGCCCTTTTTGAAGATAAACAAGGTGGATGAGGCTTGCTATGAAAAAAAGAATTCTTACGATAATTGCTGTTATGATGGTTGCGGTATGCATCAGCGGATGTATGACGACGTCTGTTTTTAATGCACTCTTTTCGTCATCATCGTCCTCGCAGGGCCAGTCAAGCAGTTATTCGCCGTTTGACTATTCGAGAAGTGACAATTCGGGTTCGGATATTTATTCGGAAACGAATAATGAAGACTTTGATAAATACTGTGAAGAAATTTTTGCCAAAACCTATGAATCAAGTGCGTTTGATTCGCATTTTGTTATGTATGATCCTTCCAATTACGGGATAGAATATGACGAAGAGGATTACATAATCGGAAGCATATCCTATGACAGTCTTGTCAACGACAACGAGGATACAGAGAGCGAACTGAATGAGCTTCATAGATTTGACCGTGAGAGCCTTTCAAAAGAACAGCAGATCACATATGATACGCTTGAGAAATATCTTCTTAATCAGCAGGAGTATGTCGGTCTCGAAAAATATTATAACTATTTCGAACCAAGAAACGGAGTGGTCGCCAATCTTCAGATAAATTTTACCGAATATACATTTCACGGTGAGGATGACGTTAAACACTATCTACTGTTTCTTAAAGATAGCGAGCGCTTCCTTAATGAAGGTGTAACATATATTAAAGACCGTTACGATGCCGGAATGTTTATGAGTGATAAGGCGGCAGACATCGTGATCGAAAACTGCGAGACGATCATAAACGCCGATCCTGATCCAATGGTTGAGTCTTTCAATGATAAAATAGATGCTCTTGATATTGATGCGGATAAGGCTGATGAGTATAAGGCGCTTAACGAAGAATATGTTGAGAAATATTACAAAGCCGGAATGGCTGCGGTTAAAGAGTGCGTAGAAGGCCTTAAGGGTAATCCGCTTTATTCGGAGAATGTCGGACTTTGCGCTTATGGTGAGGAAGCTCTTAAATATTATGAGGCTTTATTCCATGATCAGACCAGTTCGTCTATGTCCGTAGAAGAAGGAATAGACCTCCTTGAAGAACAGATGGATACTTTGATGGAGCAGTTTACATACTATATTATGTATACGGAAGCCGGTACGGAGTATTTTGAATACTCGGTTCCGATGACCGATCCCGTCGAAATCATAGATTTTCTGATGGATAATTATGAGGCTGATCTTCCTACCGCTTATACGCTGGATTACACCGTGGACTATCTTGATCCTGCCTGCGAAATAGAGAATGTAGTCGCTTATTATATGCCTGCACCGATTGATAATATAACCATCAATTCCATTAAAATAAACGCCTCGCAGATTGATGATACCAAAACTTTGTATCACGCATTGGCACATGAAGGTTTTCCCGGACATATGTATCAGTTTGACAGTTTCTATGGAAATGAGAAGTTCTGCGATCTGCGTAAAATACTTAATTTTATAGGCGCTTCTGAGGGCTGGGCCGAGTATGCGGCTGATATCGCATATAATTATCTTGATTGCTCCGAGGGTCTGAAAGAGGCTCTTAAACTGGATAATCTTCTCGGCTACATCCTGATCGCGCGCATAGATATCGGTGTTAATTACGAAGGGTGGACGGTTTCTGATGTAGCCGATTATATGACGGAGAAAGGCTTTGAATCAAGTTATGCCGAATATTACTATGATGAGGTTATTTATTCTCCCGGCACATATTTTCCGTATTCCATCGGGCATATAATGCTTAACGAATTGAAAAACAGGGCGTATAATGAACTTGGAGACAGATTCAGTGTGAAGGCATTCAATTCATGGATCATAGAGGACATGGGTATCACGCATTTCGATATATATTATGATCATTTTGACGAGTGGCTTAATTCGCAGCTTATAGTGTAAAATGCTTATCACGAAGGAGGAGTATTATGGCTGAAAGACAGATTTTACCGGGTGAGATTTACAGACATTTTAAGAACAAATTATATCAGATAGTTGCAATCGCTTATCATTCCGAGACTAAGGAAAAATATGTCGTTTATCAGGCCCTTTACGGGGATTACAAGAATTATGTAAGGCCTTATGACATGTTTATAAGTGAGGTCGATCATGAGAAATATCCCATGGTCATTCAGAAATACAGATTCGAAAAGGTTGAGCCCAAGCATATTGAGGATGCCGAGTCGGACTCTTATGATGCGCCCGGCAAAGTACAGTGGGTGAATCCGGCTGCAGGCGCTTCGGGTGCTGCGCCGGATGGTGTCGATCCGCTTCTTATCGGATTTCTTGATAAGGATAACAGCAAGGACAGAATAGAGTATCTTAAGCTTAATAGAGCGAAGATCGATGACAAGCTGATCAATGATATAGCCGCATCGCTTGATATTACGATCAATGAGGGAGATATTGACAGCAGATATTCGTCGCTCTTAAGCTGCCTGTCAACGATGGCCAGATTCGAAACGGGAAGGCTCAGATAGAAGGCGGCATAGCAAAGAATAAAATGGGAGCAAACAGGGATGAAGGGTATTTTTGCAGACATCAAAAAAGGTCTTACAATTGAATCCGTATCAATAAGGCTTGTAATGGCCTGGATTTTGGTTGCTCTTTTATATTATTTCAGAACCGGAGCACCGTTCTACGAGGCAACATATATGTCGAGGATTAATATCCCGATGTTTATATGCTTTGTAGCATTGGTATTTGCAGCCTTCTGCGTACTGTCTGCAAGCAAATATTTTAAATGGGTTGAAATATATGGCCCTACGATCCTGCTTACGTTATATACTCTTGTAACGGTATATGCGTACAGCGAACTTGTTTATATAGTCATAATGCTCCTTCTGGTGCTTGCTTCGATCATCTATGCGGTACGCAAGACAACCGGCTTTGCAGAGATCAGATCGCTGTGGACGGTCAGGGTGATCTACATCGTGATGGCGGCGTATTTTATAGTGATGGCGGGTGCTATCGGCGTTTACAGATACCTTTCTTTTTCCAATTCGACATTTGATATGGGTATCTGGTCGCAGATGTTCCACTATATGAAGACGACATTCAGACCGCTGACAACGGTTGAGAGAAATGAGCTTTTAAGCCATTTTGCGGTGCATTATTCGCCGATCTATTATGCATATCTTCCGATCTTTGCGATTTTCGAGTCGCCCATAACCCTATCGATCCTTCAGGTTTTGACGCTTATAAGCGGAATTGTTCCGCTTTATCTTCTGTGCAGACAATTCAAACTTAGCAATACGGCAACGGCACTTTTTGGGATACTTTTTGCGCTTTATCCGGCGCTTGCGTGCGGAACGAGCTACGATCTCCATGAGAACTGCTTTTTGACGCCGCTTGTTCTGTGGATATTTTACTTCGCGGAAAAGGATGATCTCAAGGGACTTATTATATTCTCGGTGCTCACGATCCTTGTAAAAGAAGATGCTTTTATTTATGTTTTTGTGATCGCCGTATTTATGATGTTCCATAAGAGACAGTATGTGCGCTATATAATAATGGCACTGTTTTCTCTGCTTGCTTTTCTGATCATTTCATATTGTCTGTCGGTACTCGGAGAAGGCGTTATGGACAGCAGGTACAGCTCCTTCAGCGTGGCGGGAGAGAGCGGAGTAACTGCCGTGGTCAAAAATATAATTACAAACCCTGCATTTTTTATTAAAGAGTGCTTTCAGACGGACAGAATAGAATTCCTTCTGCAGCTCTTTGTGCCGCTTGCTTTTATGCCGATCCTTAAGATCAAAGGATATTATCTGATACTCCTTTTGCCGATGATGATCGTAAATCTTGCGGCCAACTGGGTATATCAGTACAATATCAATTTTCAGTATGCATTCGGAACCATTGCGATCCTGATGTATATGGCGATTTCATCCTACTCGAATATGAGCGATTCCGCGAGGCGGACATTTCTGTCGTTTGCACTTTGTGCGACCGTCGTTTTCGTGCCTATTACCTCGCTTAAGCTCACAGTAAAATACATAAGCAGATATTACAATAATGCCGAGAAATATAATGCGGTGGAGCAGGCCATAAAGGATAATGTCCCGAATGACGCATCGGTGCTTGCCAGTACATTTTATGTTCCGCATCTCTTTGATCGTGACGAGCTGTATATGTACAACGGTTATTACGGATATGACGATCCGCTTGAATATGAGTGCGATTATATCGTCCTTGACACTTCGGGCGGTGAGGTTTCGACAGCGGACATAAAATATCTTGACCGCAACGGCTACGATATAAAGTATGAAATTGAAGGAAGAATAGTGATCCTGGAAAAGAATTTTATTAACTGACGTAGGGTAAAGTTTTTGTAGGGATTTTAGAAATAGAAAAAGCATCCAATCTCT
>CAKZZH010000109.1 GCA_937885345.1 uncultured Lachnospiraceae bacterium
ACCTTACCGGTTCTGTTGATAGGAACTCCCTTCCACTCTTCTCTGTGATCCCTGTGTTCCGAGAGGTATTCCATAACAGCCTTGTTGACCTTGTCGCCCCAACGCTCCTCAAATACCTCCCACTCTTCGTTGGCGTAGTCATTAGCAATCTCCAAGGTCTCCATAATGTCGACCTCGTTAGCGCCGTTGAAGATTGGTGTAGAAACATTGATACCGAGCACCTTGGCAGCCAATGACAAGTGAATCTCAAGCACCTGTCCAATATTCATACGCGAAGGCACACCGAGCGGATTAAGCACGATATCAAGCGGACGACCATTAGGCAGGAATGGCATATCCTCAACAGGTAAAATGCGGGAAATTACACCCTTGTTACCATGTCGACCTGCCATCTTGTCGCCGACGCTTATCTTACGTTTTTGTGCAATATATACATTAACCGACTTGTTGACACCCGGTGACAACTCGTCCTTGTTCTCTCTTGTAAATGTCTGTGTACTCATGATTACACCATATGCTCCATGAGGTACACGAAGTGAGGTGTCACGAACCTCTCTGGCCTTCTCACCGAAGATTGCTCTTAAGAGTCTCTCCTCAGGGGTAAGTTCTGTCTCTCCCTTAGGGGTAACCTTGCCGACAAGAATATCACCGGCTCTTACCTCGGCACCTACACGGATTACACCGTTCTCATCAAGATCCTTAAGTACGTCCTCTCCAAGACCTGCAAGATCCTTGGTTATCTCCTCAGGTCCGAGCTTGGTATCACGTGCCTCAGCCTCATATTCCTCTATATGAACGGATGTATATACATCATCCTTAACAAGACGCTCGCTAAGAAGTACGGCATCCTCGTAGTTGTAACCTTCCCATGTCATGAAACCGATGAGAGGGTTCTTACCGAGAGCGATCTCACCGCCGCTGGTTGAAGGACCGTCGGCAATAACATCACCCTTCTCAACTCTGTCACCCTTGGTTACCGTAGGCTTCTGGTTATAGCAGTTGGACTGGTTACTTCTTGAAAACTTGGTAAGCTTATACGAAACCTTCTGGCCGTCATCCTGCTTAATAATGATCTCTGTGGAAGTAGCTCTGTCAACAATACCGCCTTCCTTGGCAATAACGCAAACACCCGAGTCAACGGCTGCCTTATACTCCATACCGGTACCTACAACAGGTGATTCGGTAGTAAGAAGGGGCACTGCCTGACGCTGCATGTTGGAACCCATGAGCGCACGGTTGGCATCATCGTTCTGGAGGAAAGGTATCATAGATGTTGCAACGGAAAATACCATCTTGGGAGATACGTCCATAAGGTCGATCCTGCTCTTAGGGAATGCGGAAGTCTCTTTACGATAACGTCCCGAAACATTGGTTCTTACAAAATGACCGTCCTCATCAAGCTCGGCATTGGCCTGTGCAACATAGTAATTATCTTCTTCGTCAGCGGTGAGGTATTTTACCTCATCGGTAACTCTGGGATTGGAAGGATCGCTTTTATCAACAACTCTGTAAGGAGCCTCAATAAAGCCGTACTCATTGATCCTTGCATATGAAGCAAGAGAGTTGATAAGTCCGATGTTAGGTCCTTCAGGTGTCTCTATAGGACACATTCTTCCGTAATGTGTATAGTGTACGTCTCGAACCTCGAAACCTGCACGATCTCTTGAAAGACCGCCCGGTCCAAGTGCAGAGAGACGTCTCTTGTGAGTAAGCTCACCAAGAGGGTTATTCTGATCCATAAACTGTGACAGCTGTGAACTTCCGAAGAACTCCTTAACCGCAGCAGTAACAGGCTTGATATTGATAAGAGTCTGAGGAGATGCACCCTCAACATCCTGAGTCGTCATTCTCTCTCTTACAACTCTCTCCATTCTCGAAAGACCGATCCTGTACTGGTTCTGGAGAAGCTCGCCGACAGCTCTGATCCTTCTGTTTCCGAGGTGATCGATATCATCATCGTTGCCTATACCATACTCAAGATGCATGTTGTAGTTGATCGATGCCAAAATATCCTCGGGAGTTATATGCTTGGGAATAAGGTCGATGGCCTGCTTCTTGATGGCCTCCTTAATATCCTTTGCGCTTGAATTCTCTGAAAGAATAGTCTTAAGAACAGGATAGTAAACATCCTCGGTGATGCCGAGCTGGGCAGCCTCTTCCTTGGTAATATCAACAAATCCCGTAATATCAACCATCATATTGGAAAGCACTTTAACTCTGCGCTCCTCAACAGTAATGAAAACAAAAGGAACGGCAGCATTCTGAATCTCAAGTGCCTTCTCCTTGGTAAGAACCTCGCCTGCAGACGCAATAATCTCACCGGTCACCTCGTTGATAACATCATCAGCAAGAGTCTGGCCGGCAATCCTGTTACGGAAATTGAGTTTCTTATTGTATTTGTAACGACCTACCTTAGCAAGATCGTATCTTCTCGGGTCAAAGAACATACCATTGATAAGAGTCTCCGCGCTGTCAACCGAAAGAGGCTCTCCGGGTCTGATCTTCTTGTATAATTCAAGAAGGCCTTCCTCATATCCGCCCTGAGGAGACTTCTCTGTAACAGAAGGATCTTTCTCGATACTTGCAAGGATCTTGGGCTCCTCACCGAAAAGATCGATGATCGCCTGATTGGTGCCGTATCCAAGTGCTCTGACAAGTACGGTAACAGGTACTTTACGCGTTCTGTCCACACGCACATAAAATACATCATTAGAGTCTGTCTCATACTCTAACCATGCACCTCTGTTAGGGATAACCTGGCAGGAATAAAGTGTCTTACCAAGCTTATCATGTGTAATATCATAATAAATGCCCGGTGAACGAACCAACTGGCTAACGATAACTCGCTCAGCACCATTAATAACAAAGGTTCCCGTCTCCGTCATGAGAGGAAGATCTCCCATGAATACATCGTGCTCTTTGATCTCGCCGGTCTCATTGTTGAAGAGTCTCACCTTAACCTTAAGAGGAGCCGAATATGTGGCATCCCTTTCCTTGCACTCTTCAATGGTATACTTCTTATCATCCACACACAAATCAAAATCGACGAACTCAAGGCTCAAATGACCGCTGTAGTCGGTGATTGGAGATATATCTTTGAAAACTTCTTTGAGTCCCTTATCCAGGAACCACTGATACGAATCTTTCTGGACCTCGATCAGGTTCGGCATATCCAGAACTTCTTTGGATGCGGAATAGCTCATTCTGAGATTCTTGCCAAATTTCTGGGGACGTAATCTGCTTTTCTCCATTGATTTATTCACCCTGCACTTTCTATAAAATTTGTCGCAACACCATATTTTACGGCTCTTAGAGCCGATTTAAAAGGCTTCTAGCCCATGATGACGCAGACTATATAATACTCCAAATGTCAATACGATGTCAAGAACTTTTTTCGCATTTTCTCACACCATTTTCTCACACATTTTCTCACACACTCGAATGCATGCTTATGTGGTAGCGCGTAATAATGGTTGAACATATTACAATTAGACACACGCTCTCGCTACATGCTCACGTAGCGGTACATAAGGCCGCAAAAAACGCGGCCTAAGTACCGACGCTCGCATA
>CAKZZH010000110.1 GCA_937885345.1 uncultured Lachnospiraceae bacterium
ATTTAAGTTCTATGAACTTCTGAGGTGTAAATTTACCACGAGAAATACGCCTGAGATTATCATACGAAGCTGAGTTCATACGAGCCATCTTTTCTGCGGATCCATAGTTTTCAAGAAGATATAAAGCTGTCTTGCTGAAACGTTCCTGAAAGAATGGTTTGAACTCTGGAAAAGTGTGATCCAGAACGTTGGTAATCTTAACGAGATAAAAAGAACGCTGACGAATGAGACGATCTCTTAAACGAGTTAATGACTTTAGTGAGTAAGCGTGATAAAATCCCCTTGAATGGGGTTTGTACTCTACAGTCATTAACCAACGGGCAATGGATTCACAATCAACAGAATCCGTCTTTGTCCGCCTCAAGGACGTAGACTTCTTGTACTCGCTGATGAGAACCGGATTAACTTCCATAAAGCTGAGGTTGGCTTTCTCAAGGAAGAGTTCAAGGTTGAGGGCATAATGGGCTGTAGATTCAAACCCTATTTTTATGTCATCAGGAGTTGATAGGGACTGGAGAGAAGTGAGTAATTCGTTGAAACCATCCATATCATTCTGGATGGTAAATTTAGCGACGATACTCTGATCTGCTGCATTGATTATACAACAGTCGTGTTTCTATAAGTCGGAGCAGTTCACCACTGTCCCAAAATTCCTCTTGAAACATATTTGAAATTGTTGTATATTCTGTAACTAGGTTTTATTATTGACATAATATCGGCGCCGGGGACTGCTTGAAAACGGCGTAATATGAGTGATTGAGGGATACAAATGGCTAAAAATCTGGTAATAGTGGAATCACCTGCCAAGGTGAAGACCATCAAGAAATTTCTTGGAAGCAACTATGAGATCACAGCATCGCAGGGGCATGTAAGGGATTTGCCCAAGAGTTCGCTCGGAATCGATGTTGACAATGATTATGAGCCGAGATACATCACCATCAGGGGTAAAGGCGATGTTATGGCGAATCTTCGTAAGCTTGTTAAGAAGGCCGATAAAGTATATCTCGCGACCGACCCGGACCGCGAGGGTGAGGCGATCAGCTGGCATCTCGCGGCTGCGCTCAAGCTCGAAGGCAAGGATATCAATCGTATCAGCTTTAATGAGATAACCAAGACTGCGGTTAAGAATGCGATCAAATCACCGCGTAAAATAGACATGAACCTTGTTGATGCACAGCAGGCAAGAAGAATTCTTGACAGAGTTGTGGGCTACGAGATCAGCCCCGTTCTCTGGGCCAAGATCAAGAGAGGCCTGTCTGCGGGACGTGTGCAGTCGGTTGCGCTTCGCATAATCTGCGACAGAGAGGATGAGATCAATGCCTTTATTCCGGAGGAATATTGGAGCGTTGAGGCGACTCTCAAGATCAAGGGCGAGACAAAGAGCGTTACCGCCAAGTACACAGGCGATATCAGGAATAAAGCGCAGGCCGATATGATCATTGCTAATGCTAAGAAGAACGGCTTTAAAGTTCAGTCCGTAAGCAAGGGAAACAGGACCAAGAATCCACCCCTTCCTTTTACGACCAGTACGCTTCAGCAGGAGGCTTCAAAGGCTCTTAATTTCTCAACGGACAAGACCATGAGGATCGCGCAGCAGTTATACGAAGGCGTGGATATCAAGGGTATGGGAACCGTCGGTCTTATAACTTATCTGCGTACCGATTCAACCAGAATCTCGGATGAAGCCGATGCGGCTGCAAGGACATTTATTAAGGATACATACGGTGAGGCCTATTACGAGGCTCCCGCAGAGAATAAAGATAACGGCAAGAAGATACAGGATGCGCACGAGGCCATAAGACCTGCGAATATCAGCCTTCTTCCTACCGATATCAAGGATTCGCTTTCACGCGATCAGTTTAAGCTTTATCAGCTTATATGGAAGCGTTTTACCGCGAGCAGAATGGCTCCCGCCAAATATGAGACTCTCAGCGTTAAAATATCCTCCGGCGACGACAAATACGGTATGTCCGCTTCAAAGCTTGTATTTGACGGATATATGTCCGTATATATGACCGATGAGGACGAGAAGAGCGAGGGTGTGATGCTCGGCGGTATCAATGAGAAGAGCGTGCTCACACTTGAAGATATAAGCGGAAAACAGCATTTTACCAAGGCGCCCGCACATTATACCGAGGCTTCGCTTGTTAAGACAATGGAGGAACTTGGCATCGGTCGTCCTTCGACCTATGCGCCAACCATCAGCACGATCATCAAGCGTCATTATGTGACAAAGGATCAGAAGAATCTCTATGTTACGGAGCTTGGTGAGGCTGTTAATGCGGCGATGAAGAAATCTTTCCCTGCGATCGTGGATGTGAATTTTACCGCGAATATGGAGTATCTTCTCGATTCGGTTGCCGAGGGCAAGACCAGCTGGAAGGAAATCATCAGGAATACTTATCCCGATATCCGTCAGGCTGTTGAGACGGCCGAGAAGGAACTCGAGAATGTTAAGATCGCCGACGAGGTTACGGATGTTATCTGTGAGAACTGCGGTCGCAACATGGTTATAAAATACGGTCCGCACGGCAGATTTCTTGCATGTCCCGGTTTCCCGGAGTGTCGCAATACCAAGCCTCTTCTCGAAAAGACAGGGCGCAAGTGTCCGAAATGCGGCGGCGAGGTTATTGTCCTCAAGACCAAGAAGGGCAGACGTTTCTACGGCTGCGAGAATCAGGACTGCGATTTTATGTCGTGGAACATCCCTTATCCCAAGGCTTGTCCGAGATGCGGAAGCTATATGGTCGAAAAGGGCAAGAAGATCATGTGCGGCGGTGAAGGCTGCGGATATTTTGAAGATAAGCCGGAAACGGAAGAGGAATAAAATATGGCCGGCCTTAAATGCGGGGCCGGCCTTTATATACCTTTTCAAAAAAGTCTGACAATTCTGCCGAAAACATTGAATTATCATATAAATTGCGTTATAATCTTACGAGGAAGGTGTTTCAAGAATAATCAACGGAGTGTATTTATGGGGATCCTACTGCTTGACAAGACTCGTAAAATAAACAAACTGCTTCAGAACAGCACAACCGGCAAGGTCGTTTTCAACGATATTTGCAGTATTTTAAGCGAGACGCTTGAATCAAATGTGCTTGTGATAAGCCGCAAGGGCAAGCTTCTTGGATTTGCCAAGACACAGGGAGTGGCTGTGATCAAGGAACTTGTGGGCAGCAAAGTCGGAACATTTGCGGATAAGGATTTTAACGAGAGGATACTGGGAATTCTCTCAACCAAGGAGCATGTGAACCTTGAAACCCTCGGTTTTGCGGCCGATTGTGCAGATAAATACAAGGCGCTTGTGACGCCGATCGACATTGCCGGAGAGAGACTCGGAACTTTATTTGTTTACAGGGTTAATTATGTCTTTGATATTGACGATATAATATTAAGTGAGTATGGCGCCTCGATCGTCGGGCTTGAGATCCTCAGGTCAGTAAACGAGGAGGAGGCCGAGGAAGACCGCAGGATTAAGGTCGTCAGATCGGCTATAGGGACTTTGTCATACTCCGAACGTGAAGCAATAATACATGTTTTTGATGAACTTGGCGGGAACGAAGGCACGCTTATCACAAGCAGGATCGCCGACAATGTAGGGATTACGAGATCGGTTATCGTTAATGCACTTCGGAAGCTGGAAAGCGCCGGCGTTATCGAGGCCAAATCTTCGGGAATGAAGGGCACTTACATTCACATTCTCAATGATGCGGTCAGAAGCGAGCTGGGGCTTTAGGGTATAGGCTACGGATTGCCTTTATCATTGTAATTGAAAGGATTCATAATATCGATCGGCGATATTGGGATCCTTTTTTTGGCTTTACTTTTTACGATAATGAACTATAATGGTTAATGGATTATTGTGTGCGTATTATGATCACAAGGAAGTGGGCACACGATTTTCTGCATGGAAGGGAGGAACTGCTATGATCAATTCAGGAGCATTTGCATATGTGGACTTGCTTAAGAATGCTGCGGATTATTCGTGGACCAGAAGTGAGCTCATTAACAGCAATATTGCGAATGTTGATACCCCTAATTACAAGCGACAGGACATCGCTTTTGAGTCGGTTTTGTCTGCTGCGGTTGCCAAAGCGGCAGCTTTTGACGGCAAGAATCTTACCAAGACGGTAAGAAATATCGACTATGATTCTCTTCATCCGATTGTCTATACCGACAATTCCGGATACTCATATCGAGTCGACGGCAATAATGTCGACATCGATACCGAAGAAGTTGAAATGGCTTCAAATCAGTTGTACTACGAAGGCGTGATCGATTCTATGGATCAGCAGTTTGACAGACTGAAGAACGCAATGCAGACTTCTTAGTATGGATCTGAGACTTAAGATTTGAGATTTAAAATATGAGCACGTTGCGGGAAACCGCAGATTTAAGGAGAGGATTTTATGGCTATTTTTACGGGAATGAATGTTGCCGCATCGGGAATGACCGCTGAGAGACTTCGTACGGATGTTATCGCTCAGAACATCGCCAATGCCAACACGACCAGAACCGCCGAGGGCGGTCCTTACACACGTAAGAATGTTGTACTTACAGAGAAAGTTTCGCACAATTACAGCTTCGGCACCATACTTAATCAGACCATCGGAGGTGTGACAAACGGTGTTAAAGCCACCGCGATCACCAAGGACACCGATACGGATTACAATCTGGTTTACGATCCTTCGCACCCGGATGCCGATGAATACGGATATGTACTTTACCCGAATGTTAATATCGTAACCGAAATGACGGATCTTATTGATGCATCGAGATCTTACGAAGCCAACGCAACCGCGTTTGAAGCCAGCAAGAACATTGCTTCAAGAGGTCTCGGACTTATGGAAGGATAATAAAATATGAGTGACGTGTTATCAATGACCGATATTACATCAAGCGCTATCAAGCAAATACTCGGAGCCGACGATCGTAAGGCTGTAACACAGATTGACAGCGGAAGCGATTCGTCAACTTTTGACGGCGTATACAATGCAGCGATCAATCTTATCACCAGTACCAACGATTACCTGCAGGATGCACAGAAGGCCGAGGTAGCATTTGCAACAGGCGAGCTGACAAGCACTCACGAACTCGCCGTGATCGAGCAGAAAGCCAACCTCTCCCTCCAGTACACCGTCGCCATCAAAAACCAGCTGATCAGCGCATACAAGGAGATCATGAACATGCAGATTTAACAATTTCGCAAGCAATTTTCAGGTCGCGTGCTCGCACGCAAGACTTGAAAAATATTTGCGAAATGTACGTGACATGAGCCCGAAGCCGACAGGCGGGAGGGCCATGAGCACTAGTGCGATTTATAGGAGCAATCACAATGCCTGAACAATTAAAGAATTTCTTCAACAAAATTAAAGATTGGTGGCTCAAATTCAACAAGAACCAGCGTATTTTATTCATAACGATCGCGGCTCTTGTTGTTGTGCTGATCATTGTGTTCGCGGTAATCTTCGGACGAACCGATTACATCGTTATCCGCGAATGTCAGAGCGCAACCGAAGCGACATCGGTAAGGACGCTGCTCACCGACAACGGCATCACCTGTACGGTCGACTCCGACTATGTTGTAAGGATTTCAAAGGATGATGAAGTTGAAGCGAAGCTTATCCTCGGTTCCAATAATATTGCTACCGACGGCTACACTCTTGATGATGCTCTTGCGGACAGCCTGACCACTACCGAGACCGATAAAAGGCGTAAATATATCGCATACCTCTGCTCCCAGTACGCAAGCGATATTGAAGCGATCGACGGAGTTAAGAAGGCCAGGATCGAGATTGATTATAAAGAATCCGGTAATACTATTTTCTCGTCGGATGAGGAAGCATACATCACTGCGATCCTCACACTTACCAAGGAGCTCAGCGATGAGACCTGCGAAGCGATCGGTAAAGTACTTGCAACCAATACGGGAACATCGGATTCCAACCATGTATTCGTTATGAGCACCAGCGGGGAAATACTTTATACGGACGGAGTGGCAGGCACATCCGGCGGAAGTACGGCGGCCCAGAAACTTCAGAATACCTATAACAGCAATGTGACACAGAGCGTTAAGAACCTTCTTGTGCAGACCGGAAGATTCAGTGAAGTTACCGTGTCTCCGAACCTTGCGATTATCAATGACAGCGTGGAGATCGTTGAACACGAGTACAGTGCACCCGAAGGAACGGACGAAGGACTTAAAAAGACAGAATATACAATAGATTCGGAGGGTGCGATAGATGCGGCATCCGGTACGGCAGGAAGTGAGTCAAACGATCAGGATACATCTTATCTGATCGAATCGGGTGACGGATCCACAAGCACCTATGCGCTTCGCCAGTACGAATATTTACAGGATGAGAGAATAACCACGACCAAAGCCGCAACGGGAGTTATCGATTATGATAAAAGTTCGCTTGCGGTTGTTGCAGTTCATTACAATACGATAACGGAGTCACAGGCACAGGAGAGAGGCCTGCTTGATGATATGACCTGGGACGAGTACAAGCTTTCTGTGGCAGATCCGGTTCCGCTTACCATTGACGATGATGACGATATAATTTCGCTTATTTCGGTCGGAACGGGAATTGACGAGGATAATCTTGTTCTTTCCTGCTATGAGATCACACTTTGCTATGAGGATGAAGAATCAAGTGTCAATACACTGTTTATCCTTCAGGTTGTGCTTGCCGTTATCATTGCAGCACTTCTTGCATTTATGATCATCAGAAGCATGAGACCTGTTGCGGTTGAAGAGACCGAGCCGGAACTCAGTGTGGAGGATATGTTGGCATCTACCAAAGTTAAAACTCAGGAAAGCGTTGAAGATATCGATATTCAGGATAAATCCGAGACGCGTAAGGCCATCGAGAAATTCGTCGATGAGAACCCCGAAGCCGTTGCACTCTTGCTTCGTAACTGGCTGAACGAGGGTTGGTCTTAAATTGTCATATTTTATAAAATGATCGCACAGAGATCATAAAAGTCAAATTAAGGAGATCGTTACACAATGGCTAAGAATAAGTCCGGACTGGATGGAATTCAAAAAGCAGCAATACTACTTATTGCACTTGGACCTGAGAAATCTGCTCAGATTTTTAAGCATCTCAGGGAGGACGAAATCGAGCAGCTTACGCTGGAGATCGCCAATACCAGCAGTGTAACGCCTCAGCTGAAGGAAGAGATCCTTTCCGAATTCTATGAAGTCTGTCTTGCGCAGCAGTATATCGCAGAGGGTGGTATCACTTATGCCAAGGAACTCCTCGAGAAAGCTCTCGGAGAGGACAAGGCAAGAGACGTTATCGGCAAACTTACCGCAAGTCTTCAGGTCCGTCCCTTCGAATTTGTGCGTAAAACAGACCCTTCACAGCTCCTTAACTTTATACAGGATGAGCATCCGCAGACTATCGCACTTATTCTGTCCTATCTGTCCGCCGCACAGGCATCGCAGATCGTATCAGCTCTGCCACCCGAGAAACAGGCGGATGTTGCCAAGAGAATTGCTACTATGGACAGAACCTCGCCCGATGTCATCAAGGAGGTTGAGGCAGTGCTTGAACGTAAATTATCATCCCTTGTCAATCAGGATTACACTATTATCGGTGGTGTCGATGCTATCGTTGAAATCCTCAATGCGGTTGACAGAGGTACAGAGCGTCATATTCTCGAGACTCTCGAAATCGAGGATCCCGAGCTTGCCGATGAGATCCGTAAGAAGATGTTCGTCTTCGAGGATATCCTTTCTCTCGACGACAGAGCGATCCAGAGAGTACTTCGAGATGTCGACAATGCCGATCTCGGTGTTGCGCTTAAGAACGCCAATGAGGAAGTTCAGAATGTTATCTTTAATAACCTTTCAAAGCGTCTTGCAGCCATGATCAAAGAAGATATGGATTTTATGGGACCTGTCAGACTCAAGGATGTTGAGGAAGCTCAGCAGAAGATCGTTAACATTGTTCGTAAGCTCGAGGATAACGGCGAGATCGTCATATCCAGAGGCGGAGGTGACGAGATAATTGTCTAATCTTGTTAAATTCACAAATGTTGTTCCGGTGAATACCGGTGAAAAGGTGGTCATCGATTCAAACAACAGGAGTGAGGAAATAATACAGAAGAATATACAGAAGAATTACGGCAGAAAATCATCTCCCGATGCGAACGGTTTCTCGATGGGACTTGATGCACAGGATGTGGGCGAACTTTCACCCGATGTTCTCGCGAGACTTATGGGAGATGCAGGAGAGGGCGAGGGTGCCGAGGGCGAGCCTATAGGCGCAGGTGATATAAGCGGCGAAACCGGCTTTGGCGGCTTTACTCAGGGGATCAAAGCAGTCAATATTGATGCGATGGTTCAGGAAGCCCTGGATAATGCCAAGGTTCAGGCTGATGAGATCCTTGAGAATGCCGAGAAGGAAGCAGAGAACGTTAAGGAAAATGCCCGTAAGAACGGCTATAATGACGGCTTTGAAGAAGGCAGACAGGCCTGGGATGCGCGTGAGGCCGAGATAAGACAGGGCCTTGAGGCGGAATATGAGCAGAAGAAGGAAGAGCTTGAGAATGAGTATGCGCTTCTTCGTTCAAAGATGGAGCCTGAGCTTGTCAGCGCCATGACGGATGTATTTTCCAAAGTATTCGGGGTAATGGCTTCCGACCGCAAGGATATGATCGTTTCACTTGTCAATTCCGTTCTTCGCAATACTGAGCTTGCAAAGGAATTTATCATAAAAGTATGCGAGGCGGACTACAATTTCCTTATTGCCAATAAGGATATGCTTGCCGGCTCCACATCCGATGAGATACATATAGACATCGTTAAGGATAACGAACTCGAACGCAACCAGTGCATTATCGAGTCCGATGTCGGCGTATTTGACTGCAGCCTCGATATTCAGATGGAGAATCTTATTAAGGATCTCAAGCTTCTCAGCTGCTTGTAAAATAACATTACCTGCCGGAGGAAAGCGGTGGATTTAGATAAATATTACTCACTTCAGAATAAAACGTTTTATAAGAAAATGGGCAGAGTCAGCAAGGTTGTCGGACTTACCATCGAATCGATAGGACCCGATGCAAAGCTTAACGATCTGTGCCACATTCTTCTTAAGGATGAGCCGGGGCATTATGTTAATGCCGAAGTTGTTGGCTTTAGGGATAACAGGATCATTCTGATGCCTTTTGAAGTGGTTGACGGAATCGGCCCGGGTTGTGTTGTCGAGAATACCGGCGAAATGCTTACCGTAAAAGTGGATGATTCACTTCTCGGCAAGAGCGTTGACGGTCTCGGAAGGCCTGTTGACGGAAGCAAACTTGAAAACTATGCGGCTTATCCCGTATCTGCTCCGCCTCCCGATCCTATGGACAGGATCATCATAAGCGATGTTCTTCCTCTCGGCGTTAAAGCGGTCGACGGAATCATGACCATCGGTAAGGGACAGAGGATCGGTATCTTTGCCGGATCCGGTGTCGGCAAAAGTACACTTATGGGTATGTTTGCCCGTAATACCAAAGCGGATATCAACGTTATTGCACTTATCGGCGAGCGAGGCCGTGAGGTGCGCGAATTCATAGAGCGAGACCTCGGAGAAGAGGGTATGAAACGTAGCGTGGTCGTTGTCGCGACCTCCGACAAGCCTGCTCTCATCCGTAAAAAAGCGGCCATGACGGCGACTGCCATAGCGGAATATTTTAGAGATCAGGGCAAGGACGTCCTTCTTATGATGGATTCCCTTACCCGTTTTTCTATGGCACAGAGAGAAATCGGCCTTGCAACCGGCGAGCCTCCGGTTACGAGGGGGTATCCGCCGAGCATGTATTCGGAGATGCCCAAACTTCTTGAGAGAGCGGGCAATTCCGATGTGGGCTCTATTACCGGACTTTATACGGTACTTGTCGATGGTGATGATTTTAACGAACCGATCACCGATACGGCACGAAGCATCCTTGACGGACATATCGTACTTTCCCGTAAAATAGCCCAGAGAAACCATTATCCGGCTATCGACATTCTCGCTTCCATATCGAGATGTATGAGCCAGATAGCAACGCCTGAGCATAAAGCACTTGCCGGAAGGCTTAAGAATGTGCTTGCCACATATACGGAGTCGGAGGACCTCATAAATATCGGTGCTTACAAGCCGGGCTCCAACAAGAATATTGATTATGCGATCCAAAAGATCGATGCGGTTAACGAGTATCTGATGCAGGCTACGGACGAGAAATTCTCTTTCGATGAAGAGCTTGCGCTGCTTGAGGGCGTATTTGCGGAGACTGAGGCTCCAACGCAGTAGACGAGGTGTTTAAATGGCTAAGTTTGTTTACAGTATGCAGAACATTCTTAATATCAAACTTAATCTTGAAACACAGGCGAAGTCTGCTTATGGCATTGCTTCGGCAAAAGTCCGCGAGGAGGAAGAGAAACTCGAGGAGCTCGTTAAAGAAAAGAGAAGGCTTGAGGATGTATATCGTCAGGCGAGTATCGGTAAGCTTGTTGTCAGGGACCTTATAGACTGCAAGAAGGCCGTGGATTTCCAGAGGGAAGAGATCAAAGTTCAGATCGTGAATCTCAGAGTTGCTCAGAAGAACCTTGAGATCGCGCGAAAGAGACTTAACGAAGCAATGCAGGAACGCAAAACACACGAGAAATTAAAAGAGCATGAGTTCGAAGATTTTCTGGTGGAACTTGCGGATCAGGAAAAGAAAGAAATCGATGAGCTCGTAAGCTACAGATACGGGCAGATGTAGGATTATCAAGAGGTGATCAAATGGCAGATATTAATTACGATGACGATCTTGACGAAAACGGCAAGAAAAAGAGGAGCCCGGTAACGGCTCTTATCGCCATATTTATAATACTTGTGTGGGTAGCAATCTTTGCTCTTTTGGTAAAGCTTGATGTCGGCGGTTTCGGAAGCTCGGTCCTTAGGCCAGTGCTTAAAGATGTGCCCATAATCAATGCTATTTTACCGGAGGAGGACGCATCATCGATCGGCACCGACAGCGGTAATGTCTACACCACGCTTCAGGAAGCGGTTGCCAGGATCAACGAGCTTGAGGATGAGATTGAGATCTATCAGAAACAGGTTGCCGATTCTGCCGAGCAGATAAGCAATCTTACTGCGGAAAACGCGAGACTTCAGGTATATGAGGACAACCAGACCGCATTTGAGACCCTTCGCAAGAAATTTGATGAGGAGGTTGTGTACACGACCAATGCTCCTGATATTACCGCATACAGGGACTGGTATGCCGAGATCTATCCGGAGAATGCCGAGGTTATTTATCAGCAGGTTCTTGAGCAGATTCAGGATGATGAGGTTATACAGGAACTTGCCAAATATTATTCCTCAATGAAGGCTGCAAGCGCTGCACCGATCCTTGAAGGGATGACCGGAGATATGGAGAAGGTGGCGCATATTTTATCGAATATGAAGCCGGCCGAGGCAGGAGCGATCCTTGCTGCCATGGATCCCACGATCGCGGGCAAACTTACGCTTCTGATCTATCCCGTGGAGGATAAATAAATTTCGTAACAGATTATTTGATTTTTTTGTATTTTACAGATTAAGTTTTCTCTCGGACCTTCCGATATACATTTCGGACGATCATGTCCCTAATATGTGAATGAGGCATCGGATGCCGGCGGCAGAGGTGTGGATATTTCACAAGAAAGGAGGAAAGAGTGAATGACGGTAGGAAATGTTAAAGGATTGTCAGATGTTTCGGCAGTATCCGCAACTATGGCAAACGCTAATGTTTCCGTTGCAGGTGATCTAACTTCCGATTTCAAGGATTACCTTTCGGCAGGAAATGTCGGCGCAGCTTCGGCTACAAAGGATCTTGCGGACAGAGCGGCATATGCAGCCAAGGGTTCGGACATAACCAATATATCGGCGGACAATGTGAAGAAGGCTCAGCCTTCGGATACCGATAAGCAGATCGATACCAAGACTGATAATAAGACCGAAACAGGTAAGGCCTCAGGTGAGAAGCAGGATGTTGTTAAGGCAGATAAGACCGAGGCAAAGAGCGAAGTTAAGGAAGCCGCAGGAGAAGCCTTAGAAGAGGTTAAGCAGATCGTAATGGATAAGCTTGGACTTACCGATGAGGAGTTTGAAAGACTTCTTAGCGAGCTTGGTCTTAACATAGCGGATCTTCTGATGCCTCAGAATATGGCACAGCTTCTTGCTACGGTTACAGACAATGAAGTTACCGATATCCTTACGGATTCAGCTTTATCCGAGGAGCTCACCGATATCATGACCGATATCTCTCAGGTTGTAAATACAGCCGCCAATGAGCAGAAGATGCCGGTTAATGATTTTATCGGAGAGATGAATACAGTAGCGAGTGAGCCTGCTTTTGAGGTTAATGCTTTGGATGAAGAAGCCAATTCCGGGATGATGCAGAGCGATAAGCCTTCGGTGTCTGTAAGAGCTGACGCACAGGTTCAGACAGCTACGGTTACGATCGATCCCGAGAGCGGCAAGCAGGTCAAGATCACTTCCGAGGATGGTAAAATAACCGACGAGAGCGTAAGCTTTACCGGCCTTAAGCCGGAGAATGAGCAGTACGCTCAGACTCAGAACTCAGGATTTGATGCCAAGAGTGATGACAAGGGAGCAAATGAGCAGAGTATCGCTTCTCAGGTTACAAACAATCTTACTCAGGCAGTTGAGAATGTGCTGAGTGTAGGCGAAGATTTTGCGGCATCGTACACAACGGTAAGCGCTACAGAGATCGTAGAGCAGGTTATCAATCAGATCAAGGTCAGCGTTACAGCTGAGACTCAGTCGATGGAGCTTCAGCTTAATCCCGAAAACCTCGGTAAAATAGCCCTCAATGTCGAGACCAAGAACGGCGTTGTAACAGCTACCATTACTGCAACATCGGAAGCAGCCAGAGCAGCGATCGCTGATCAGGTTTCTGTTTTAAGAGAGAATCTTAATAATCAGGGACTTAAGGTTGAAGCGGTTGAAGTAACACTTGCAAGCCCGGATTTTAATCCCAATTACAACGGCAACAACGAGCAGCAGCAGAATAACAGCGCACCCGGAAGAAGACGTTTTGCCGGCCCCGATACACCTTCGGAAGAAGAAATCGACGAGGCACTTGAGAGAGAAATGATGGCAGCAAACGGAAACAGTGTTAATTTCACAGCATAAACCGCAGGGCGCAGGTCGCGCGACATAGCGCGGATACGCGGCAGGCGGCATATCACAAAGATATTTTACAGCGGAGTGATCCGGGAAAGGAGAAGCATATGGCGATTTCAGCACAGATCGTAGACGGCAAAGTGGTTGCCAATTACACGGAAGGCACCAATCTTACCGAGAAGAAGACAGGAACCGATTCGCTTGACAAGGACGCGTTTCTTCAGATCCTTGTAGCGGAGATGCAGTATCAGGATCCCCTCGAGCCTTCAAGCAATACGGATTGGGTTAACCAGATGGCTTCATTTACAACTATTGAGGAACTCCAGAATGTCGGTGATTCTGTTGAAGGACAGTCGGTTAACGATCTTGTCGGCAAGAGAGTCATTCTTATAACCAGTAACAACAAGGGCGGTGAAGCCAATTATGTTTCAGGCGTTGTTGAATCCGTTGAGAACACATCGGACGGACGCATGTTCTCGATTGACGGAACGCTTTATCCGGTTGACAATCTTTATTCGGTTATCGACGAGGAGTATTACAACAAGATGATGAACAGTTGATAAGAGATTATTTTATCGAAACACGAAACAGGCACATGAAAGGGAAAAGGTGATGATATGGATATCAGGAACGCCGGATTTCCTTCCATCGAACAAGTCCAGGGACAATATCTTGAATCAATAAAAGATAATAAAACTGTTAAGTCCGAGGCGAGTTTTGACGATATATTGAGTGCAAAGTTTTCCGAGAGCAACAGATCGGAGGGCGTAAGATTCTCAAAACACGCGGCACAGAGGCTTTCAGACAGGAATATTAATCTTACCGAGGAACAACTGGACAGACTCAACAGGGGAGCACAGCTTTCCGGCGAGAAGGGAATCAAAGAATCACTTGTATTGATGGATAAATATGCTTTTATCGTTAATACCGGGAATTCAACAGTCATTACTGCTATGGAGCAGGATGATCAGGGAGAAAACGTATACACAAATATCGACGGAGCAGTTCTAGTATAGCGAAGGATCGCTTATCCGAGCTATAATAGTCGGACCTTTAAGGAGACTATAACACCTATGAATGCCAGATTAGGTGAGCTTCCGTCCTACTTAAAAGGAGGTCATTCATTATGATGAGATCACTCTTCTCTGGTGTGGCCGGTCTTAAGACACACCAGACAAAGATGGACGTTATCGGTAATAATATTGCCAACGTCAACACCGTAGGTTACAAATCACAGACGGTTGTATTCAGCGATGTACTTTATCAGACCACTCAGAGTGCTTCGGGTTCCAATGAGGAAACCGGCAAGGGTGGTACCAATGCCAAGCAGATAGGTCTTGGATCTTCGGTATCTTCGATCTCCACCAAGATAACAGAGACAGGTGGTACTCAGTCTACCAATAACCCGTTCGACCTTATGATCAACGGTGATTCATTCTTTATCGTTAATAATGCGGGTACGAATTATTTTACCAAGGCAGGTAACTTCACTGTCGATGATGCGGGTAACCTTTGTACTTCACAGGGTTATATCGTTCAGGGATGGCAGGCTGATGATGAAGGTAATGTCCTTAAGACCAATGTAAGCGGTATTTCGATTTATGACGCGGATACCAAATATGCACCGCCCGAGCAGACGACGGCAGCGACTATATCGGGTAATATCAACAAAGAGGATGAGAGCTTTGAGGCAGGCTCGATCGCTTTCAATGTCAACTTCTATGACAACCTCGGATATAAATATCAGGCAACCATTACGGTCAGCCAGACAAGCGATTATGAGTACGAGATGGCTGTTACACAGCTTTCCTGTAACGGTTCCATAATCGGTACGACGGATGTTGCTACGGCTTTCAAAGAAGGCCTCACAACAAATCCCAATGATACGGCAACCTCGTTCGGTACATTGCCCGGACTTGATGCCACAACACTTACATTCAGCGCGGCAACCGGTGAATGTACAACGGCAAACCTTAATCTCCTCACATCGGCAATGGGAATCGAGGCAATACCTCAGGATATCGAACTTGATTTTACCAAAGTGACCTGCCTCGGTACCGATACTTCGATCGATACCAATTACGGCGATATCAACGGAAATAACAAGGGCCGTGCGGTTGGTAATCTTACCGGCGTAAGCATTTCTACCGACGGTAAAATAATCGGTTCCTATGACAACGGCCAGCAGAGAGTTATTTCACAGATTGCGGTTGCAACTTTTACAAACCCTTCCGGTCTTGAGAAGGCAGGAGATAACCTCTTCAGGCAGACCATGAACTCGGGCGAGTTCGACGGAATCGGTGTTGACATCACCGCGGACGGCGGATATTTATCAACCGGCGTACTCGAGATGTCCAATGTAGACCTTGCCGCAGAATTTACCGAGATGATCACTACGCAGCGTGGTTTCCAGGCCAACTCGCGTATCATAACCGTTTCGGATACATTACTTGAGGAACTTATAAACCTTAAGAGATAATTAAGAATATAGCGTTTTAACCCACCCGGTCAGAGACTTTTTAACCGGGTGGGATATTCGTATTTTATCGGGCGGGGTATTTAAGAGTGCCCGGCACATAATATAATGCGCTGAAAACGGGTGATTTGCTATGATTGAACTGACCAGTCTCAACGGAACAAGATTTTGCATCAATCCGGATATGATCGAGGAGATTACCGCCTCGCCGGATACTGTAATTACAATGAATACAGGGCGCAAATTTATAGTAAAAGAGACTAGACAAGAGGTTAAAAGTCTAGTATTATCTTATAAAAGAGAAATATTTGCCGATTTATTCCGGTTCTCCAAGGAGGAAAGTACTACAAGTGCTGATTAACTGGGGGATACGGAATAATAGTTATGAAAAGAATCAGATTAATGGTGGGATAAAATAATGGATTTTGCTACAATAATCGGTCTAGTCGTCGCTTTGGCGCTTGTTATATTCGGTATCGTTAACGGTAACGGTATGTCAGCTATTATGGCATTCCTGGATGCTCCTTCGGCACTTATCACGTTCGGCGGAGCGTTCGGTGCGTTACTCGCATCCATGAAAATCAAGGATTTTACCACAGGTCTCAAAGGAATATTGGTTGCCATTAAGGAACAAAAATATGACCAGATGGCTACGATCAAGCAGATAATCGAATTATCCAACGTTGCCCGTAAGGAAGGTCTTCTTGCTCTCGAGGAGGCAGCGTCCAATCTTGAGGATCCTTTTATGAAAAAAGGTATCCTTCTTATTGTCGACGGTACAGAGCCGGATCTCGTAAGAGGTATTCTTGAGACCGAACTTTCCTGTATAGAAGCAAGACATCAGAAGGTTTCAGGATTCTGGCTTACCCTTTCCGGTAACGGTCCTGCCTGGGGTATGATCGGTACCCTTATCGGTCTCGTTAACATGCTTAAGAGTCTTGATGATCCTTCGACTATCGGCCCTGCTATGGCCGTTGCCCTTATTACAACCCTTTATGGTTCGCTTCTTGCGAACTGGATCTGTAACCCCGTTGCGTTCAAATTAAATGTAGATAATGAAATGGAAATAACCCTTAAGGAAGTCATGATTGAAGGCCTTCTCTCTATTCAGGCCGGCGAGAACCCCCGAGTTATAGAGGAGAAGCTCAAATCCTTCCTGGCGCCTGCCGACAGAGCTAAATATTCTGCTGAAAACGGTGAAGGTGAACCGGGAGGTGAGCAGGCTTAATGGCTAGGAAGAAAGAAAAGAAAGAGATTAAAACCGATGGCTGGATGAGTACCTTCTCCGACCTGATGAACCTGCTTCTGTGTTTCTTCGTTCTTTTGTTCTCCATGTCTTCGATCGATGCGGAGAAATTCGCCGAAGTTATTGCATCATTTGCTTCCAGCTACAATGTTATCGAGGGCGGAAGTACCGGCCTTGAAGAGGGTATGCTTATTGCGAGCGGTGCCAGCCAGCTCACTCAGCTTGCCGAATACTATTCAAGCATGGGACTTAACAAGGACGGTGAGAAATCAGAGGATATCAAGGATGCAGCTGATGTCATTGCCGAGGAAGAATATAGGCAGTCCGAACAGATAGGTGAGGTTGTTCAGAGGCTTCTTGACGAAGCGGGTATGAGCAGTTCCGTAGAGGTTCAGGTAACGCAGCATTATGTATGCCTTAATATGAAGGGTGCCCTGTTGTTTGAAACCGGTTCCGCCGAGCTTACGGCTGAAGCAGAGAAAGTACTTACGGTTGTAGGAAATATTTTGATTTTATATGATGACAATCTCATAGAGATCGAGGGACATACGGATAACGTTCCTATCTATGATGATTTATATTACAGTAATGATGTGCTTTCGGATTACAGAGCGCTCAGAGTATTTGAGTTCCTTATTAACACGGCGCATCTTAACCCCAGCAATGTTAAGCATTCCGGCAGAGGCGAGTATGATCCTATCGCTCCCAATGACACGGCGGAGGGAAGAGCGCAAAACAGACGTGTCGAGATCAAGATATATAACGATTATTCAAGTTATAATTAAGGAGACGCATTTATGAAGAAATCCATGTTATCGGCAATATCAATTGTTCTTGCACTTGTAAATGTAGTGCTTACGGCAATTCTTGTATTTACACTTGCCCCGGCGATCAAGCAGAGCAATTCACTTATTACTGCCGTTTGTGAAAAACTCGATCTCAAGATCGATGACTCAAGAGCCGGCGACAACAGCGGCAACGGAGATGTTTCCATTTCCGATCTGGCCACCGTTCCTGTAGATTTCGGTAACGGAAGTTACACCACGACGATCACGCTTGCATCGGATCCCGGAGATACTACGACACACTATGTTAAACTTAATTCGGTTGCCGTTTCTCTTGTTAAGACCAATGCGGATTATACAGCGATCAACACTTCGCTTACAGATCAGATGCTCATTGTTTCAAGTACCATTAACAGCGTGGTTTCCAACTATACGATAACGACATATAACCAGGCTCAGGTTCAGCAGGACATTCTCGCACAGCTGAGAACATTGTTCAAGTCAGAGACGATTTATGCCGTATCTATTTCCCAGACGCTTCAGTAAAATATTGCACTCAGCATATATTTTATGCAGAATGATGTGCGTTGCCGCGTCAGACTTGGGATGAAAGAGGGTGAGAGAAGATGGGCGAGGTACTGTCTCAAAGTGAGATTGATAACCTACTCAATGCGCTAAGTACCGGTGAACTGGATGTAGAAGAGATCAAGGATAAAGAAGAGAAGGCTGTCAAAAATTATGATTTTGCCAGACCTGCCAAGTTCTCAAAAGAACATCTTCGAACACTTGAGATTATATTTGAACATTACGGAAGACTTCTGTCGACCAACCTTCCTGCTTATCTTCGTAAGCCGGTACAGGTTGATGTTATGAACTCGGAAGCGGTTGCTTATTCGGAGTTTTCCAATGCACTTAGCAACCCGGTGCTTCTCGGAGTAATTGATTTTGCTCCGCTTACGGGAAATATAGTAATGGAGCTTGCGTCCAATATCGGATATCTGATAGTAGACAGACTTCTCGGAGGAGAAGGCAAGCCGCTTGAAAAGAACCGTGATTTCTCTGAGATTGAGATTTCGATCATAGAGCGAATGTTTAATACCTTCGTCAATCTCTTGCGGGAGCCTTGGGCCAATGTTATAGATCTGGCACCGAGACTTGAGAGAATAGAGACCAATTCGCAGTTTGCGCAGATCATTTCACCGAATGAAATGATCGCCATCGTCACGATCAATATAAGAGTGGGCGATGTGGAAGGTCTTATGAATGTCTGTCTTCCTTTCATTGTATTGGAGCCGGTTATTGACAAACTCAATACCAAATACTGGTATTCGACAATGACCGATAAGGATTCCGATTCATACGAGGATGCGATCGAATCGCTTATTTCCAGGGCACAGATACCCGTTAAGGCGGTTCTCGGAAAGAGTAATATAAGCGTCGGTGATTTCGTTAGTTTGTGCATCGGCGATATAATACGACTTAACACTAAACTGGATCAGGAGCTTGATGTATATGTCGGCAACTTGCAGAAATTCAAGGCATTGCCGGGTAGTTCGGAAGACAAATATGCAGTTAAGCTTACCGAAGTCCTGAGAGGAGATGAATAAGATGGATGGAATGTTATCACAGGAAGAAATCAACGCCCTTCTGGCTTCTGCCGGTGCAGGAGACGATGGCGGCGCAGATAGTGCTTCTGCCGATACCGCCCCTGCAGGCGGTTCACAGGAGAGCCTTACTGATGAGCAGAAAGACGCCATTGGAGAAATCTCCAATATCAGCATGGGAACTGCGGCTACAACGCTCAGCACCCTTCTTAATCAGACTGTAAATATTACCACGCCTCAGGTGTCATATACTTCATGGGATGCTTTATCGGATTCTTATGACAGACCTTGCGTATTCCTTCAGATCCAGTATACGGTAGGACTTGACGGAACTAATGTACTTGTTCTTCGTGAGAATGATGTTAAAATAATCACCGATCTTATGATGGGCGGAAGCGGCGTTGCCGGTGATGCGCAGATAGGTGAACTTGAACTTTCGGCCATCGGCGAGGCGATGAACCAGATGATGGGTTCCGCAGCGACTTCCCTTTCTTCGATGCTCGGCAAGAAGATCGATATCAGTCCCCCGGTCGCAAGCCTTGTGGATCTTAATGAGAGTATTGCGGGAGAACTTCCCGAATTCCTTCAGAATAAGTTTGTAAAAGTATCGTTCAGAATGACCATTGGAAGCCTTATAGATTCCGAGATCATGCAGTTATATCCTTTTGATTTTGCAAAGAGTCTGTATGAGACATTTATGAGCGGAAGTTTCCTTGGAGGCGAAGAACCCGAGCCTGAAGCACCTGCTCCCGCACCTGCACCTGCACCTGCTCCTCAGCCTATGCCGAATCAGGGTAATATGGGTGCTCAACCTATGGGCGATCCGAATGCGATGATGGGACAGCCCATGATGGGACAGCCTATGATGGGACAGCCTATGGGATACGGAATGCCGATGGGAGGCTATATGCAGCCCCAGATGCCTTACGGAATGCCTCAACAGGCAAATGTCAATGTTCAACCGGCTTCTTTTACACCTTTTGCGCCCGGCGCAGCGGTACAGGGAAACGAGAATATCGATCTTATTATGGATGTGCCTCTTGAGGTTACTGTCGAACTTGGAAGAACCAGCAAATCCATCAAGGAAATCCTTGAATTTGCTCCCGGTACCATTGTCGAACTCAATAAGATCGCGGGTGAGCCTATCGATATCCTTGTTAACGGCAAATATGTAGCAAAAGGCGAGGTTGTAGTGATCGAAGAGAGTTTCGGTGTGAAGATCACCGAGATTATAAAATAATTAATCAATTTTTGAAAAAATAAACACAAAAAACAGTACCAATTTACAAAAAAGTATAGTATAATGTTACTATTGTAATAAAGGATAGGAGAGTATGACATGGCAAAGAATATTCTGATATGTGATGATGCGGCTTTCATGAGAATGATGATCAAGGACATCCTTTCTAAGAACGGATATAACGTTGTTGGAGAGGCTGAGAACGGCGCTAAGGCAGTTGAGAAATACAATGAGCTTAAGCCCGATCTTGTTCTTATGGATATTACCATGCCTGAAATGGATGGCATCCAGGCTCTTAAGACTATTAAGGCTGCAGACGCAGGCGCTGCGATCATTATGTGTTCTGCAATGGGTCAGCAGGCAATGGTTATCGAATCTATTCAGTCAGGTGCCAAGGACTTTATTGTAAAGCCTTTCCAGGCGGACAGAGTTCTTGAGGCCGTTAGAAAGGTTGTTGGCTAGATATGATTCTTGCTGCCGGCACAGATGCCGGGTTGTCCATAGCGGCAATCGGCACTAACAACAGGATTGTTGAAGTACTCGTACTTGTACTTGTGCTTGTTTTTGTGTTGGTATTGACTTATTTTACAACTAGATGGATTGGCAATTACCAGAAGAAGCATGCTTCCTATGGTAATGTCCGGATTATAGAGAGCTGCCGGCTGTCAAACAGCAAAGTACTTGAAATAGTCAAGGCTGGCGATAAATGCTTTCTGATCGCAGTCTGTAAGGATACAGTAACGCTGCTCGGCGAGGTTAATGAAGGCACTATGGATTTTACCGAGAAGAGCGGTGTTTTCAGCAAAGGAAGCAACAGCAAATCAGGGAGTAACGAGAATTTCGCTTCGGTTTTCAGCAGATTCAGGGTGGCTCATGGCGACGAGGACGACTCACAGGCCGCCCGGAATAATGCGGAGAACGGGGCAGACGACAATGATAAAGAACAGTAAGGCGCTGCGTCGCCTGATAGGCATATTATTTCTCGTTATAGCTGTTTGTATTACTGCTTTTGCTGCTTCAAGCAGTGTCAAAGCGACCGATATCAGCATAGGTGATGATGACTCACTTATTACCATTACCGATACCGGCGATGAGAACAGCGACGATAGTGATAGATTGACAATAGGTATTTCTGCGGGTGATGGAAGCGACCTTGCGAGTGTACTTCAGATACTTCTGGTTCTGACTGTGATCGCACTGGCGCCTTCCATCCTTGTTATGCTTACATCCTTTACCCGCATTATCATTGTATTGCATTTTACAAGGGCGGCGCTCAATACGCAGACTTCGCCTCCCAATCAGGTCCTTATAGGGCTGGCGCTTTTTCTTACTTTTTTCACTATGGCCCCCACATTTAAGCAGGTCTACGATGAGGCCATTATTCCACTCTCAAACAATGAAATATCCGCCGAAGAAGCCTTTGATGTCGGCATTGCGCCTATCAGGGAATTCATGCTCAAGCAGACCAATACCAAGGATATCAAGCTTTTTATTGAGGTTGCGCAGCTCGATACTTCAGAAATGGAGGATTATGATGATATTCCCCTGTATGTGCTTATCCCGGCTTTTATAGTGAGTGAACTGAGGATCGCCTTTATTATTGGCTTTTTGATTTACATTCCGTTTATCATAATCGATATGGTCGTGGCGTCGGTACTCATGTCGATGGGTATGATGATGCTGCCGCCAACCACCATTTCCATGCCGTTTAAAATCCTTTTATTCGTTCTTGCGGACGGATGGAGCCTTATAATCGGCAATTTGGTACAGACATTTAACTACTGACGACATTTTAGGGGACGTTTATGCCCTTGTGGCGACTCCCGATAGGAGATAAGATGACCGAGCAACAGGTAATAGACATTACAAGAGAAGCGCTGTTTGTAATACTTGAATGCGCGCTGCCGCTGCTTCTTATATCACTTATTGTCGGGCTTGTTATAAGCATTTTCCAGACAATAACATCGATACAGGAGCAAACGCTTACTTTTGTGCCCAAGATCATTTCGATATTCCTGGGTCTTATGCTGCTGGGTTCGTGGATAGCCAACAATATTACCACTTACATATCTCAGCTTTGGGGGGATTTTAACATTTACATCGGTAATACATAGGGTCTGGGTGTGATAAAATGTTCAGTTACGAGATTGCGCTTAATTATTGGGAGGTATTCCTCCTTATTCTCGTGAGGATTACGGCATTTGTCACTGCAGCGCCGTTTTTCTCGATGGCTAATGCGCCTGCGAGAGTCAAAATAGCTTTATCGTTTTTTATAAGCATTATCGTGTTTATGCTTATTCCTACGAGAACGCTTGAATACAACGGGATTGTTGACCTTGCGGTACTGATCGTTAAGGAAGTTGTTGTGGGGCTTTTGCTGGGATTCTCAGCCAATCTTGCGATGCTTACGGTTAGTTTTGCCGGATATATTATCGATATCAATGTCGGTCTGTCAATGGCAACGGTTTTTGATCCGAGTACGCATATGCAGACGAGCGTTTCAGGTACTTTATATTACAATACGGTGTATCTTTTATTATTGGTTTCGGGCTTGTATCAGTTCCTGATATCGGCGATCGTGGACAGTTACCAGATCATACCGATAGGCGAGGTCACTGTTAATGCAACATTGTATGACTCGTTTTTGGGAGCGGTGGTTGATTATTTTATAGTCGGATTCCGCATTGCGCTTCCGGTGTTTGTTACGATCATGATCGTAAATGTGGTGCTTGGCGTTCTTACGCGTGTGGCGCCGCAGCTTAATATGTTTGCTATCGGTATGCAGGCCAAGCTTATTGTGGGGCTTGCGGTTATGTACCTTGTGGCCGGTATGCTGCCGAGTATTACAGGCTTTCTTCTTGATATGATGAAGAATGCCGTGGTTAATATTGCGGGAGGTTTGACGTAATTATACGATATGCAGGAGGATTTAAGTGATTTTACGCTATAATCTCCAGTTCTTCGCCAAGGATGGTCCCGGCGGAGAAAAGACGGAGCAACCTACTGCCAAGAAACTGAACGATGCCCGCGAGAAAGGATCGGTTGCCAAAAGTCAGGATTTGACGGCGGCGGCAGGTCTTTTGGTTATGTTTATCATTCTCAGGGTTTACCTGGGGAGCCTCGGAACCGGGCTTATGGAGCAGTTTAATAAAGCCTATGTAAGGATCGGCGACCTTGACGGCGGATCACTTCAATTTGAAGAATTCGGAACGGTGACAAGGCGACTCATGCAGGACGGTCTTCTGGATATTATGCTGCTTATACTTCCTTTTCTGGCTGCTGCATTTGTTGTTGCCTTTGTGGTTGATGTTGTTCAGGTTAAATGGAAAGTATCTACGAAGTCCATGCAGCCTAAGTTCGACAAATTTAATCCGGTAAATGGTATCAAGAGGCTTTTCAATGTTAAGACGATCGTGAATCTTATCAAGCAGATTGCGGTTGTTGCGGTTTGTATAATTGTGGCTTACAACAAGATCCGTTCGTCGTTTGGTTATATTTATAATGTTTATGACATGACTTTGCTGTCGGCCATTCAGTATATGGGACAGCTTATAATGGACCTCGCAATTACAATAGCGGTTATTTATTTGATCGTCGGCGTTGGTGATTATATTTTCCAAAAATGGAAATTCAAACAGGATATGATGATGACCAAACAGGAAGTTAAGGACGAGTGGAAGAATACCGAAGGAAGTCCCGAGGTTAAACAGGGGCAGAAGCGAAGGATGATGGAAGCTTCCAGACGGCGTATGATGGCAGCGGTTCCCGAAGCGGATGTCGTAATCACAAACCCGACGCATTTTGCGGTTGCCCTCAAGTATGAGGCCAACACCGGCAGGGCTCCCGTAGTCGTTGCCAAGGGTGAAGATTATGTCGCTCAGAAGATTAAGGAAGTGGCAAGGGAGAACAACGTCGAAATCGTTGAAAACAAGCCGCTTGCAAGGATGATTTATTACAATGTCGACCTCGATGCCGAGATTCCGCCCGAGTTATACCAGGCAGTGGCAGAGGTGCTTGCGTTTGTTTATAAGGTTAAGAATAAGCTGTAGATCGGGAGAAAGGAGGGAGAGATATGAAAAAAGTGTTCGGACGTAATGACCTTTTTGTCGGAGCATATCTTCTTGCGGCCGTTATCGGCTTGTTTGTGTCTTTCCCGGCC
Organism: uncultured Lachnospiraceae bacterium; assembly: GCA_937885345.1. Classification (GTDB taxonomy): domain Bacteria; phylum Bacillota; class Clostridia; order Lachnospirales; family Lachnospiraceae; genus Eshraghiella. The sequence goes on from CAKZZH010000110.1 coordinate 24,665, forward strand.
GCGCTTCTCGATGTGCTGCTTGCTTTTAATATCGGAGTGGCAATAATAATCCTCTTTACCGCGATGTATTCAAAGGAAGCGCTGGATATGTCGGCTTTTCCGACAATCCTCTTGTTTACGACCATATTCAGAATATCGCTTAATGTTTCCTCGACCAAGCTTATCTTAAGGGACGGAGATGCGGGTAAAGTCGTTTCGGCGTTCGGACAATTCGTCGGTGGTAATGATATTATCATCGGTTTTATCGTATTCATAATACTTATTATAGTGCAGTTCGTGGTTATCAACAAAGGTTCGGAGCGAGTATCTGAGGTAACCGCAAGATTTACACTCGATGCCATGCCCGGTAAACAGATGGCCATCGATGCCGATCTCAATACAGGCGCCATAACTGATAAAGAAGCCAAGGAAAGACGTGAGAAGATTCAGGCTGAATCCGCTTTCTTCGGTTCTATGGACGGTGCTACCAAGTTCGTAAAAGGAGATGCAACGGCAGGTCTTATCATTACGGTGATCAACCTTATCGGTGGTATCATTATGGGAGTTGTAAGACAGGGAATGGATATCGGTGAGGCGCTTAATCAGTATGCGATACTTACGATCGGTGACGGCCTGTGTTCGCAGATCCCTTCGCTTTTTATTTCGCTTTCAACAGGTATTCTCGTAACCAAGGGCGCAAGCGAGGCGCAGGTTACGGACGAGATATATACACAGCTTTTTACGGTTCCCAAAGTTCTTATGATCGCCGGGGCTGTGCTTGCATTACTCGGTATTATTATCGGACCGCTTCCATGGTACATTTTTGTCCCGCTCGGAGCCGGAATCTTTATTCTCGGTTTTATTTCCAACAGAAGCAAAGCTGTTGCAGAAGTGGAGGCTGAGACGCATGGACCTGAGGCTGAAGCCTCCGAAATACGTAAGCCGGAGAATGTCGTAAGCCTTCTGCAGGTCGATCCTATCGAGCTGGAATTCGGTTATGGAATCATTCCCCTTGCCGATGTTAATCAGGGCGGAGACCTTCTTGACCGAGTTGTTATGATCAGAAGACAGGTTGCTCTTGAACTTGGTACCGTTGTGCCCATTATCCGTTTGCGTGATAACATTCAGCTCAATCCCAACCAGTATATCATCAAGATAAAAGGTATTCAGGTCAGCGAGGGCGAGATCATGTTCGATCACTATATGGCCATGAATCCCGGATTTGTTGAAGAGGAGATAGCCGGTATCGAGACGGAGGAGCCTTCCTTCCACCTTCCCGCTATCTGGATTTCCGAGAATCAAAGAGAGAGGGCCGAGTCGCTCGGTTATACCGTTGTCGATCCTCCTTCGATCATTGCTACACATCTTACAGAGGTTATCAAGGCACATATTGCAGAGCTTCTTACAAGACAGGATACACAGAATCTTATCAACAATCTCAAGGAGAGCAATCCTACGCTTGTTGACGAACTTGTGCCCAAGCTTATGAATGTCGGTGAGATCGAAAAGGTTCTTCAGAACCTGCTTTCGGAGGGTATATCCATCAGAGATCTTCTTACGATCTTCGAGACTTTGGCGGATCATGCCGCTACCACAAGGGATCCGGATATCCTGACAGAATATGTAAGGCAGGCACTTAAGAGGGCCATCTCCAACAAATTCTTTATGCCCGGAGAAAAGACGAGCGTTGCTACGCTTGATCCCAAGATTGAGCAGGAGATTATGGGTGCTGTTAAGCAGACCGAGCAGGGAAGCTTTGTCAACCTGGCTCCGGACAGGATCCGTAAAATAGTTGAGGCCACACAGGCAGAGGTTAACAAACTTGATTCTCTCGGCAGACAGCCTATAATTATTACATCACCGATAGTCAGAATGTATTTTAAAGGTCTTATTCAGGATTATATTGGTGATTTGGTAGTTTTATCGTATAATGAAGTAGAGTCCAATGTTGAACTCGAATCGGTAGGGATGGTGACAGCGTAAAATGATAGTCAAGAAATACAAAGCTCCAACTGAAACAGAAGCGGTACTTATGGCGAAGGACGACCTTGGCCCGGGTGCTGTGGTGCTTAATGTAAAGACAATGACGCATAAGGGGATTGCCAAGCTTTTTAAGAAGGATTATGTGGAGATTACCGCAGCGCTTGAGGAAAAGGATTTTGCCGCAACGGTTAACGGACGTAATTCCGGCAAGGCAGTGCAGACTCCGGTTAAGCCGGGTAACAGACAGGTATCAAACGGAGCCGGCCCGGGCACGGCCCAGAGCCCTGCTTCAACCATAGACCTCAGAGCAACCGATGAAAAGGATAATACATCTCTGCCGAGCGCAATAGAGGAGAAACTTAACAGCCTTCATGATATGCTTCGCAATCAGATGAAGGAGGAGGCTGAAAAGGCCGAGAAAGCAGCGGATAAAGAAGCCGGAGGTAAGGAAGACGGCGGCGAGAAGGATGCTCGCAGTAAGGCTGTAAATAATAATTTTAAATCGCTCAAGCTTATATATAACAAGCTTTTACAGAATGAAGTCGATGAGAAATATGCCAATGCGCTTATCAATGATATAGAGAGTTCTCTTAAGAAGGAATCCACGCTTGATACGATACTTGCAAGCGTGTACCAGAAACTTATTCTTAAGCTCGGAGAGCCTGCAACGATCGCGGATGATCCAAACCGTAAGGTTATATTTTTTATAGGACCGACGGGCGTGGGCAAGACCACAACCATAGCGAAGCTGGCTTCCGATTACAAGCTTGGCAAGAACCGCAAGGTTGCGATGATAACCGCCGATACATACAGGATTGCCGCCGTTGAGCAGCTTAACACATACGCAAGTATTCTCGATGTGCCGGTTAATGTGATCTACACTCCGAGCGAGATCTTGGAAAATATCGAGCAACTCAGCGATTATGATGTGATTTTTGTGGATACGG
>CAKZZH010000111.1 GCA_937885345.1 uncultured Lachnospiraceae bacterium
CTGCAAGGGGTGCTTCCAACCGGAGACGTGGGACTTCGGATACGGCGTGCCCTATACCGCTCAGACGGAGGACGTGCTGATAAACCGGCTGGCAGCCCCTCACATAAGCGGGCTGACCCTGCTTGGAGGGGAACCCTTTGAACCGGTTAACCAGCGGGGACTAATCGGGACGCTCAGGCGCGTCAGGGAGTCCTTTCCCGACAAGGACGTATGGGCATACAGCGGCTACACCTTTGACAGGGATATTGTGCCGGAGGACGGAACGGCCCACTGCGAAGTGACCGACGAACTCCTTACGTACATAGACGTGCTGGTGGACGGAGAGTTCGTCCTGGAGCAAAAAAGCCTGCTCCTGCCATTCCGCGGCTCCGGGAACCAGCGGCTCATCGACGTCAGGAAATCTCTCGACGACGGCCGGGTAGTACCATATGAGCTTAAGAATCCCCGATAAACCACATGCCCAAAGAAAAGCCCAAAGAAAAGTTTCAGACCTCGTTGAATCGAGGTCTTTTTTGTGTTATGATGTACCCTAACGTCAAATGATGATTTAATAAATTTACATAACATTTCCGGTTAACAAAGTGCGGGATCCTGAAGCAAGTAATCTTAACCACAATCTGACCGGAGTAAGGAGAAATGCAATGGCTCAATTATGGGGCGGGCGCTTTAAGGGCGCGACCGACGATCTGGTATATGCTTTCAATGCTTCCATAGAATTCGACAAGAGATTGTACAGACAGGATATAGCGGGTTCAAGGGCTCATGTTACCATGCTCGGCAAACAGGGCATACTGAGCACTGCGGATGTGGACAGCATCCTTAAGGGACTGGATGGGATACTGTCGGATATAGAGTCCGGGAAGCTTGAGATCACCCACGAATATGAGGACGTACACAGCTTCGTGGAGGCAGTGCTGACCGAGCGAATAGGTGACGCGGGCAAGCGCCTGCATACCGGCAGGAGCCGCAACGACCAGGTGGCCCTGGACATGAAGCTCTACGTGCGCGATCAGGTCGATGAGATGATTCCGGAGCTAAAGGGTCTGATGAAAGTGATCCTGGGCATAATGGAAGCAAACGTGTCCACGTACATGCCCGGCTTCACTCACCTGCAGAAGGCACAGCCCGTGACGCTGGCTCATCACATGGGCGCATATTTCGAGATGTTTAAGCGCGACGTCGGCAGACTACGGGATGCCAGGGTGAGACTCAACGAATGTCCCCTCGGCAGCGGGGCACTGGCCGGCACCACTTACCCGCTTGACCGTGAATATACTGCCGGGCTGCTTGGGTTTGACTGTCCCACGGCCAATTCCATGGACTCGGTCTCTGACAGGGATTACCTGATTGAGTTGCTCGCTGATCTTTCACTTATAATGGTTCATTTATCGAGACTGAGTGAGGAGATCATCATCTGGAACACAAATGAATACCGCTTTGTCGAGATCGATGACGCCTACAGCACAGGCAGCTCCATCATGCCGCAGAAGAAAAACCCCGATATTGCCGAGCTCGTACGCGGCAAGACCGGTCGCGTATACGGTGCACTTATGTCAATGCTTACAACAATGAAGGGCATTCCTCTTGCTTACAACAAAGATATGCAGGAAGATAAAGAGATGACCTTTGATGCGATAGACAACACCAAGGGCTGTATTCAGCTTTTTACGGGCATGATCGACACAATGACCTTTAATAAGGATGTGATGGCCAAAAGCGCCACAAAGGGCTTTACGAACGCTACAGACGCAGCCGACTACCTTGTCGGTAAGGGCGTTCCCTTCCGCGATGCTCATGGCATTATAGGGCAGCTTGTACTTATATGTATCGAACGCGGAATATCAATGGACGATCTTCCTCTCGAGGATTACCGCAAGGTCTGCCCTGCCTTTGATGATGACATTTACGAGGCAATAAGCCTTGAAACCTGTGTCAAGAAGAGACTTACCAAGGGCGCTCCCGGACACGAGGCAATGCTTGATGAGATCAAGATCTGCGAGGAATACCTCGGTTGACAATTTATAATATTACAGACGCAAAAAGGGATAGGCCGGTGGCCTGTCCCTTATCTGATATTTGTCTTATGAGTACTTCTTCTTGAGATTGTTATATGCGGTATTGATATCCTGAATAACCGCGGTATCGCCGTCCAGATTGTCCGGATGGAAGATCTTGAGCAGATCTCTGTATCTCTTCTTGAGAGCAAATTCACTGTCTACGCCGGCAAACATAACATCTACTCCGTTAAAATTGTATGTGACATTGTGATTAACGACGGTTCTGTGACGTTTCTTGAGAAGTTCAAACGCTTCCTTGTCATTGGCAAGGCGGATATATTCCTTCTCAAGCAGAGCGATCTTCTTCTCAAGAAGATTCTTCTCCATCTCAACTCTTCTGCTCTCTATACTGTCTATCGCCCTTCTGTGGTCAAGCTTCATGGTCTCTTCGCTCTTGTATTTCTCAAAAGCTCTGCGTTCCTCTTCAAGCTTGGCTCTTTCGTCAGCAAGTCTCATATTCTCTTTAAAAAGCCATTCTTTCTGTTCTTCGTCCGTCATGATAACTCCTCCAAAGCGGCTCCACCGCTTACATCCAAGTATGATTATATTATCGGATTGATTGTCATTCAATAATAAATTCGGGGTATCAATAGGTCTAATGGACAGACTCTGCGATTTCTTCATTATGGTCCTTAACCTTGGTAAAAAGGACTTTCAGAAGTATCGGAGTAAGCACTGAGGACACTATTATAAGTAAAATAACCGGCGTGAATTCCTCGGAGGTTATAAGCCCGGCATCAAGACCTTTCTGGGAAACTATAAGCGCCACCTCACCCCTTGTCATCATTCCCACGCCGCATATAAGCGATGCATGCAAGCTGTGCTTGGTAATCTTGGCGGCAAGTCCGCATCCGACGATCTTGGCTATAAGAGCCACAGCGACAAACGCGATCGAGAATATAAGAAGCGGAAGCGTAATTCCGGTGATATTTGTTTTAAGACCGATGCTCGCAAAAAATATCGGGCCGAAGAAAAGATACGAACTGATGTTGACTCGTCGGTCGATATATTTGGAGTCGTTAACATTACAAAGGATAACACCGGCAAGATAAGCGCCCGTAATATCAGCTATACCAAAAAAGCGCTCTGCAACGTAGCTGAGTGCAAAACAGATGGAAATACCAAAAATAACGACCCTTCTTCTGTGGGGATATCTTTTATCAAACCACTTGAAAAATTTGTACAAACCAAAGCCGGCCACTCCAAAGATAAGGAAGAAAAGAATCGTCTTAAGAAGCGTCATTCCTATCGAACCTTCACCGGTTGCAGTTCCGAGCACAACCGTAAGAACGACGATACCGATAACATCATCTATTATGGCGGCGCTGACAACCGTGGTTCCCAGCTCAGTGGATATTTTACCGAGTTCCTTGAGAGTCTGAACGGTAATACCGACCGAGGTCGCGGTCATAATGGTACCTATGAAAACAGCATGAAAGAACTTCGTCGTTCCTACGCCGTCCCAGCCGTAAAATGCAATCGTAAGCAATGTTCCGCCCACAAGAGGAACAAAAACGCCCATACAAGCGATCAGAAGCGCTACAGGGCCGGTCTTAACAAGTGTCTTAAGATTTGTCTCAAGTCCGGCGGAAAACATAAGAAGGATCGCGCCTACTTCCGCAAAGATCTGAACATATTCATCATTCTGAACCCAATTCAATAAACATGGGCCTATCAATAATCCTGCGATTATCTGGCCCACAACCTGAGGTAATCTGATTTTCTTGGCTAAGAGGCCAAAGACCTCCGCTACCGCTATAACAATGGCAAGACCCAATAATTTCTCGTACATAATAAAGCCTCTTTATATGGATTTTTACATTCTAAACCGGGAGATAATTCTATCCCCCGGTAAAATGATCTTCAATAAAACGATTCAACTCGATTACTCTTCTGAAGAAAAAGTCACAATTAATCTTTGGTCACATTCTCGTCCTTGCCGAAATCATATGTATAGCATTTGTTGAATTTCTTGAGAGTCTTCTTGTTGGTTGTCACTCTTCCGATTATGTAACCAATACCGATCCCTACTGCGGTGCAGACACCTGCGGCAATGAGAAGTTCCTTATTACTTCTGGTCTGTTCCTTATCGAGCATCTTCATAAGATCCGCTGTTGTTGTCTTGATACTGTTCATTATTCATTCCTCCCTGATATAAAATATATTTGCAAGCATCTTTGCGCAATGAGTTGCGCAAGGTGTTTCATGCACCTTGATCAATATATCATTCACTGCCTGATATCATAAGATCAAACCGCCGAATTGAATCTGTTTCCGGCGCCACCGTTGGCCAGATTAAAATTCTTAAGGTTGTCTATATAAGGATTGCTCTTGGAATCCTCAGCACCATGCGAGATCGCTGTTCTTGTTAATCCTCCGGAAACATAGCTTCTTCCGCATTCAGGGCAGATTGCCTGATGGAGAGTAACCGATGCGCTGAGCACTTTACCGCCCGAATCGGCGGCTTTCTCATAGGCATTAGCCACATGTTCCTGCTCATGAGCCATCACGGTTCCTGCAGATGAGCCCGGATCTATGTGCCCGGGGGCTTTAAACGATACATCATCCTCGTTGGAGCCGTCCTGATATAATCTGCTTGCGCAGGTCTCGCACTCGATAACTCCCGCTCTCTTAAGGGATTTAACCTCGGCATCGCTCATTCCTTCGGTAACATTGCCGTCGGTCTTGATCGCAGTCTCGATAGCTTTGGCTCTGTCAGATCCAAACGCAGCACCCGCTGCAGATGCTTTCTCAGCATTACCGACAGAAGTAACGGAATGAGTGTCAAAGCCTTCTACCGCGCCGGTTTTGGCAACAGGCGAAACAGGCTCACCATAGTGCTGTGAACCGGAAAGATTATAGCCATATCCAAAAGAACCAAGCGGACCTACCATAAGCCTCACTCCTTTGATCATACTGATATTATATATTATTTTATGGCAAACTGCAACATTATGTATAAGCGGGTCGGGTAAATTTACTGTAGGAATTAACAGAATATAAGACATCCATGAATCTC
>CAKZZH010000112.1 GCA_937885345.1 uncultured Lachnospiraceae bacterium
CTATGTAATACATTATACCACAAAAAAGAGGTCGATACAACAAAAACTTGTAAATATCAACCTTAAATTGATGCGTTTATCCTAGTTTGCAATAAAACTTGTTTTTACAAGCATCACATTTATGGTATAATATATGATATTTATTTACGATAACACGGAGGAGCTTCAAAATGAAAAGAGTGATACCGGCAATTGTTTTTGCCATTTCGGGAATACTGATAATTGTCGGCTTTATAATAATGACAAACGAGAGAACCATTACGGTCGAAAGGGATCTCACGATTTACCAAGAAGGTGCAGCGCCCACATGGGATGCATACACTGCCGAAATCCGTCTCGGAAACACCTGGAACTCGGCCCTTCGTACAGGTGCGGTTTTCGATTTTAATATCTACAACAACTCATCAAGCAATCTTGACAACTGGGTTGTAACCTTTACCGTTCCCGAGAAGTCCACAATTGACAGCTGCTGGGACTGCGAGGCCAGGATTGACGGCACGACGCTTACGATCGCACCCAAAGATTACAATATGACTCTGTTCTCGGAGGACATGCGTAAATTCGGTTTCGTGTTGTACAGCCCTGCTCCGATGAATTTTACCGAGCTTAACCTCAAAGGAACCTATGTTTTCCAGTACAAAGGTTCCACAATAATGTATGTGCTCATTATCCTTTCCGCCATCTGGATAACCGGAATCATAGCATATTTTGTTTTACGATTCCGCGACAGATATTACCGCAAGTCCCAGGAGAAGGATCGTCAGATCATCATACAGGCGATCAATACGCTTGTTAACGTAGTTGATGCCAAGGATGTATACAGCATAGGACATTCAAAGCGAGTTGGCGAATATTCAAGAGAGATCGCCAGACGTCTTAAACTTGGCGAAGACGAGGTTCGTAATGTTTACTATGCAGCCCTTCTGCACGATATCGGTAAAATATCCATCCCCGATTCCATACTTAATAAGCCTTCTGCGCTTACCAACGAAGAACGTGAGATAATCAAGACTCACACTGCAAAGGGCGGAGAGATGCTTTCGGATTTTACGGCGCTTCCTGAAATTCAGGCAGGTGCTATGTACCATCACGAACGTTATGACGGAAACGGTTATCCGCGCGGACTTAAGGGAGAGGACATCCCGCTTCTCGGAAGAATAATAGCGGTTGCGGATGCTTATGATGCAATGTCATCCGAGAGAGTTTACCGCGAACGCTTAACCAAAGAACAGGTTATCGAAGAAATAGAGACGAATTTCGGTAAGCAGTTCGATCCCAAGATCGCGCAGATCATGCTGGATATGATCGCCGACGGCTTCACCGAGAAAGTGATCAGACATTATCTTGCCGAATAGAATATTAACACATATCTTCAGCGGCTTTAAGCACTTTACCGTAGTCTTCGATAAAGGACTTATGGTGCTCATTGATATATGTAACATCGTTGTCTCTTGCAGCATATTCAAGATTCATAGCCGCATCTGAGAGCGCCGTGGCGCCGATGGTTCTGGATGTTGTTTTAACGGTATGAGCGCTTATTCTGTATGCAGGCCAGTCGGCCTTAGCATAATTACTCTCAAGTTCCTCTCTTCTGTCATCACCGGCATACATTTCAACCATAGCGGCAAAAATCTCATCATCACCGCCGCAATATTCCATTGCCGCATCCTTGCTGATAAGAACTGAATCAGATTCTCCCATTTTATCAACCTCCTTTTACTTGACAGATGCAAGAATTATTTTAGCACACTTAGTACTGATTTACCATATGATAACATGAGTCAAATTGTTCTTTTAACAGTTTTTTTAATTCTGTATACAAATCAATTCAAAAATATGGTATCATATTCCTGTTACCGGAATTGAATTCGAGTGAGGTGTAACTATGATCGGAACACATATAATCATAACAGCGATATCCTTTTTCGCTATATTCGCTATGGTTTATTTTATGCGAGGTCATTACAGTACCGAAGAGCTTCTTCTTACGGTAATGGTGGCCACCAGCAATGCCGGAACTCTTCTTCTGTATCTCTCCAATACGGTCGGTGAAGCGCTTATCTCCAACAAAGTTATGTATGTTGGCGGTATATTCATTATGTACCTGGTCTTCCTTATAATCTGCGACATCGTCAACATCAAGATTCCCAACTGGGTAAGGATTGTTCTGGTCGCACTCAGTTTCTTCACTCTCGCGCTTGTTTTATCAACCGGATACAATGATCTATATTACAAAACAGAATCGCTCAAAGTCATTAAGAACAGCTACGGCATCACCGAATTTAAGAAGAGTTACGGACCTCTTCATATCATCTTCCTTATACTTCTTTACGGTGAATTCCTTGCATGCCTCGCCATTACGATCGCTTCCCTTATGCGTAAGAACGCATCAAGGCGTTACACAATAACCGTACTTGTTGCTCTTGTCTTCTGCGCCGCTGTAGACGTGATCGACAGAATAATGGATTTTCCCATCGATCCGATGCCTTTCGCATATATTTTAGTCGAGGGTATTCTCTTCTCGCTCTGCTATGTCATCAGAGAATTCGACATGAGCGAGAATGAATATAACATTCTTGAGAAAATGAGCCAGTACGGATATATCACCTTCAACAAATCAGGCAGATATGTTAACTCCAACCCCTTTGCCAAGGAGACATTTCCCGAGCTTAACGACATCAGGCTCGACTCACATATAACAGAGAATTATCCCACGTTTTACAACGAGATCATGCTCTGGATCAAGAACTGGGGCGGACGTAAGAGCGTTGAGAAGATCATCGAACTCAACGGAAGATACCTTTCCTGCACGCTCAAGCATATAACCTCCGGCGCCAACAAGGACAATATCGGATACCTCGTTGAATTCACCGATGAGACAGAATCACGTAATCACATAAGACTCCTTACGGAAACCAATTCCAATCTCGAGGAAGCCAACGCACTTCTCGAAGAACAGAAGGACCTTGCCGAGAAATATTCGCAGGATGCAGCCAACGCCAACAAAGCCAAGAGCGCATTCCTCGCCAATATGTCGCACGAGATCAGAACACCCATCAATACCATCATGGGCATGAACACGATGATCCTCAGAGAGTCGCCCAATGATGACATTACCAAATACGCCAATAATATCGAGACTTCATCCAAATACCTTCTCGATATAATCAATGATATACTCGACTTTTCCAAAGTCGAATCCGGCAAACTTGATATTTCCGAAGACGAATACAATCTCTATGACGTTCTTAAGGATGCATACCTCTCGCTAAGAACCGCCGCAGACGCCAAAGGTCTCAAGGTTATCGTAAACAACGATGCTTACCTTCCTACCAAGCTTAAAGGCGATGCAATAAGAGTTAAGCAGATTTTACTCAATATAATATCCAACTCGGTAAAATATACCGCTGACGGTGCCATAACGCTTTCAGTGGGCGGTGTTAAAGCCGATAATGTCTTCACTCTCAAAGTATCTGTGCAGGATACCGGAATGGGAATCAAGCAGGAGAATCTCTCCAAGATTTTCGACTCATTCCAGAGAGCGGATAATGAAAACAGAGGAATAGAAGGAACAGGACTCGGCCTTGCGATAAGCAAGAGATTTGCGCAGGCAATGAAGGGTGATATAAGTGTTCGAAGCCTTTACGGCGTCGGTTCCACTTTTACATTTACGGTTCCTCAGGAGATTGTAGACGAGACACCTCTCGGCCGTTTTACCGGAAATGATCAGCCCGATAAATCTTCGCACAAGAGCTACGCTCCTTCCATCATTGCCAAGAATGCCAATATTCTTGTGGTCGACGATGCGGAAATGAATATAGAGATGATCAAGATTCTCCTCAAGAAGACGCAGATCAATATTGATTCAGCCAATAACGGGATCATGGCTATCAAGATGTGTAAAGAAAAGCACTACGATCTGATTTTTATGGACGATCTGATGCCTTATATGGACGGAGTTCAGGCCTTCCGCAAACTTAAGGAAACTGACCATCTCAACAAGACAACCCCCGTTGTCATGCTTACCGCCAATGCCGTCCGCGGTCAGAAGGAGCGATATTTGGCCGAGGGCTTCAATGATTATCTCTCAAAGCCCGTTCCTGCAGAGGCACTCGAAGAGACCATCAGAAAGTACATTCACTAAGCCGACTCCTCAAGCTTGCTGAGCTTTGCAGCCTGATCTGCGGCTATACAGGCATCAATGATCTCCTGTATATCTCCGTCCATTATTTTATCGAGCTTGTAAAGCGTAAGTCCGATCCTGTGATCCGTAACACGTCCCTGAGGAAAATTGTAAGTACGGATCTTCTCGGAACGGTCGCCGGTTCCGATCTGGCTTCTTCTCGCATCAGCCTCGGCGTCATGCGCCTTCTGCTGCTCAAGATCGTATAATTTGGCACGAAGAAGCGCAAAAGCCTTCTCCTTATTCTGGATCTGCGACTTCTCGGTCTGTGAATAGATTACGATACCCGTAGGATAATGAGTAAGTCTTACGGCGGAATCGGTTGTGTTGACGCACTGTCCGCCGTTACCGGAAGCACGCATTACATCGATTCTGATGTCCTTCTCATCAATCTCGACTTCAACATCCTCAGCCTCGGGAATAACCGCAACGGAAGCGGTCGAAGTATGAATCCTTCCGCCCGATTCGGTCTCAGGAACCCTCTGAACTCTGTGCACGCCGGACTCATATTTAAGAACCGAATACGCGCCCTGTGCATTAACCATAAACTGTATTTCCTTCATACCGCCGATACCCGTTTCATCGGCATTTATGACCTCGATCTTCCATCTGCGAGCCTCACAGTAATGCGCATACATTCTGTATAACTCAGCCGCAAAAAGTGCCGCTTCATCGCCGCCCGCACCCGCTCTGATCTCAACGATAACATTCTTATCGTCATTAGGGTCCTTGGGTAAAAGAAGGATTTTGATGCGTTCCTCAAGCTCGGGAAGTTTTTCTTTGGCACCGGCAAGTTCTTCTTTAAGCATCTCCTTCATATCTTCATCGGTCTCACCTTCAAGCATTGCAAGGCTGTCCTCGATATCCCGGTTTGCCTTCTTGTAAGCCGTATACGCTTCCACAAGAGGCGTAAGATCGCTCTGCTCCTTCATAAGCTTGCGGAATCTGTCCTGATCCGATGTGATATCGGGACTCGCAAGCAAATTATTGATATCCTCGTATTTTAACAATACATCTTCCAAATTCTCAAACATGATCCTAACCTTTCCCGGCGATCATATACGCCGCAGCCGAATGTCGCTGTGCTACATGATCCGCCCTGTGATAACTCTGTCAAGCTTCGAATAGTCCTTGACAACTCTCAAATCCGTATAGCCTCTTTCAGCCATAATTTCCTGTACCTGCGCCGCTTCATCATATCCGATCTCCATCATAAGAGAACCTGACGCTTTAAGGTACTTAGAGCTATCATCTACAATTCTCCTGTAAAATACGAGACCATCTGCGCCGCCGTCAAGTGCGATCCTCGGGTCATAATTCTTTACCTCCTCATCCAAAGTCTCAATCACTTCGGACTGTATATAAGGCGGATTGGATAAAATAATGTCATATTCCTCTTCGATATTCTCAAAGAGATCGCTCTTAACGACCTGTACATTATTTGCTCCATGCCTGCCAATATTCTCATTTGTCACTCTGATCGCTTCATCGGAAATATCCGCACAAACGACCTTAATCTGCGGAAATTCAAGTCCCATACTGATTCCGATACATCCGCTTCCGCAGCACATATCAAGCACCGTCAAATCAGGCTTTATACATTTATTAATTCTTGATTTAATTTCCTTGATCGCCTCTTCAACGAGAATCTCCGTATCAAATCTCGGAATAAGCACCTCGCCGCGAACTGAGAACTCACGCCCCATAAAATAAGCTTTTCCCGTTATTTTCTGAAGCGGCTCATGCTCCTGCCTGCGCTTAATACAAACCACATACTCCTCTTCATAGGCTTTACTGCATTCTTCATTGCCATGAAGAATAAGATATGATTTATCTATTCCAAGCAGTTCGGACATAATAAGCCAGGCGTCGCTTACATAATCGCTTATACCTGCCGCCTGCAAACGCTTCCGGCCTTCACCAAGGATCTCATTCAGCGTCATCTGCGTCCTCACCGGCCTGTGCGTCTTCGTAGTGCATATTGAAATTCTCGGTCAGATATCCTTTCCAGTCAAAAACAGCCTCAACCGAAGCAATACCAACCTCGATCATATCGTCCTCAGGTTCCTTGGTTGTAAGGCGCTGCAGAGCAAGTCCGGGCTGGCTGAGAAAATTCATAACCGGATTGTCATGCGTACCCGCTGCCCTTAAGAATTCATATGAGATACCCGCAATGACAGGAATCAGAAGAATTCTCATAAGAAGCCTGAGCCATCTGGAATCAAACTGGACAAGCATAAGTACAAGGATCGAAATTATCATAACGATAAGAAGAAAACTGGTACCGCATCTCTTATGAAAGCGACTGCTTTTTCTCACATTTTCTACAGTAAGTTCCATTCCGTGCTCGATGCAGTTGATACATTTATGTTCGGAGCCATGATACATAAAGAGCCTCTTGATATCCGGCATTAACTGAATAAGAGCTATATATGCGATAAAAAGAATAACTCTCATAACACCCTCTATGAGCACCACAAGATACTTGTTATTGATGATCGATCCCAGTACTCTATCGGCGATAAGCCAGGGACCGACAAGGAATATTCCGACAGCGAGAACAACCGAAATGATTATCGTAATAACATTCATAATGGCATCCTCGCGCTTCTTCTGCGCCTCGGTCTTAGCCTTGCTCTTCTCATCCTCCTCTTCCGCAAAGAAAGAAGACGAGAAATTCAGCGAGCTCATACCAAGCGTGAGCGAATCGATAAAATTAAACACGCCGCGAATGAAGGGAGCTCTGAAAAACGCGCTCTTCTGCGTCAAGCTACCGCATTTGTCCTTCTTAATAACTATATCTCCATCGCTTTTGCGAACAGCAACCGCATACTGATCCTTGTTACGCATCATAACACCCTCAAGAACCGCCTGGCCGCCAATTCCGGAATACTTCATTGATAATCCTCCTGACATAAACACTCTCAAACAATTATTATATCAAATATTATAAAATAAGCACACCCTTAAAACGACAAAGAGTTGAGATTTTGCAACCTCAACCCTCTTATTACCAAAGTGACATGGCCATAAAAGCCTTCACATATATGCAACTATTACTTTGATACGCCGTACTTCTTATTGAACTTATCAATACGTCCTCTAGCCTGAGCAGCCTTCTGCTGACCGGTATAGAAAGGATGGCACTTGGAACAGATTTCTACGTGGATCTCTTCCTTAGTAGAACCTGTAACGAACTCGTTGCCGCAGTTGCAGATAACCTTTGCCTGATAATAAGCCGGATGGATTCCTTCCTTCATGATTTCACCTCGCTAACTAAAATCCACTATGACTTGACGATATCGCCCTCTGTCATAATAACAATTTTATTACTTGTCCACACGGACAGCTTAATGATTGTATCATACAAATTCGAGCTTTGCAATAAGGATTTTATAAAATAATAATCAAATAATAATCCTGATTTCTAGATGATATCCTCCAGAGAGGTGTCCTTCACAAATGAATCGACGCTATACACAAAGAGTACCTCCGTAGCCTCCTTGCTCTTAATGATCTGCTCGATATCACCGTAGAAGTATCTTGGGTCGATAACGATTATACTGTCATAAAACGGCATGAGCATCGAGAGCATGCAGTTTGCATAGGAATCCTTTATAATAACGAGATTGCGCCCGGTATCATTGACGATGTTCACATCAACTCTTGCATAATTGCCGCCCTGGAAAACAAGATATTTATCCTTCTTGTCAAGTGCCTCCGCCTCAAACAAAGACGTACTCTTACGCATTTCGTTCACATAACTTACAACATACTCATATTCCTTGATCGGCACACCGATGCTGATTTCATCATACTCGGAATACACGCCGCAGCTCGACGCAAGCGTACCCTGGAAAGATCCGGTGACGGGAAGCATTTTATATGATTCCTCGGAAACCGCCGTATCAAAGCATTCTTCATACACCTTTATTCCGATCAGCGCGCCATATGTCGTCCAGTGATGATCCGTCCGGTAAAATACCCCTTCGCCCGCCGCAGCTCCCGCTTTATCGCTCGCCTCAGCCACCGCCGCATTTTTTAGTGGTTCATACAGATCGATAAAATACGCACTCGTAAGCGTCTGACGTGCAGTATCAAGTATTTCGCCGCACTTGCTCTTAAGGCCGTAAGGAAGCTTGTCCTCATATATTGCGGATGCGCCGGGAACAAGCATAAGAGAAGTCGAAACACCCTCTCCCTGTGACTTTGCAAATTCATCAACAGAATTAAGAAGTTCAAGATAATGCTCCTTATCATAGTCACTCTCGGCCTTCATAAGATAGCCGTCACTGCAGATGATCACATCGCCGACCTGCCTGCTGCCCAGAAGCTTTATAAAGCTTGTCTTGGTAACCATTGCCGCATCCCTGAAAGGAAACTGATCGGTAAGATATGTCTCGAAGCGTTCCATATAATCACCGCTTAAAACATTTTCAACGGAAGGTGTCGGAAGCTGCTGCAGCTTACGGTTCTCACTCTCGGACACATCGCGGTCCACATCCCAGACCATTGCAGCAAGCACCAGAAGGAGCACGGATATTGTTATCACGCGGATATATTTATTTTTCACCTGATGCGCCTCCTTTTTAGAATCTAAAATACAAGAACGGATTATATGTATCGCTTACGATAAACGCCACACTCACAACAAATATAAGGATCGCAAGAACCCATTTAAGCCAGGCAGGCCTCTTCTCGCTCCACTCATACACGCTCGGAATAAAGCCAAGTGCCATAATGCCGAGGCTTCCCAGCACGATAAACAGGCTGTCTGAACCCACAAGGCCGTGACCGATCCCAAACATTGCGGAAACATATCCTATAAGATCGTCAAGGCCTTCCGCAAAGAAAATAACCCATCCGATCACAACAATAACAAAAGTAAGAAGCCATCTGATCGGAACGGGGATCTTATCCTCAAAACGCCTCCATACGAATTTCTCAAACACAAGAAGCACACCGTAATAAGCGCCCCATATCACAAAGTTCCATGCAGCGCCGTGCCAGAGGCCGGTTACGGTCCACACGATGATGATATTAAGTATCTGCCTGAAGGCATTAACCCTGTTTCCGCCAAGCGGGATATAAAGATATTCTCTGAACCATGTGCCAAGGGAAATATGCCATCTTCTCCAGAACTCCGTTATACTGAGCGATCTGTATGGCTTGTCAAAATTCTTCGGAAAAGTAAATCCAAGCATCTTTCCGAGTCCGATGGCCATATCCGAATAACCTGAGAAATCATTAAACAGCTGAAGCGTATACGCAAGAGCACCGATCCATGCGGTAACAACACTAAGTTCACTGTTTCCTCCGCTTCTTATGCTCTCAAAGATCGCACCGATCGTATTGGCAAGGATAACCTTTTTACCGAGGCCTTTGATAAATATAAGAACGCCATGCGCAAAATCCTCGGACCTCCATTTTCTGTTATTCAGTGATGCCTCAATGTCCGCATATTTTACGATAGGGCCCGCAATCAGCTGGGGAAACATGGTTATATAGACCGCGAAAGGAAGTAACTTATCCTGTGCATGACTCTTTCCACGATAAACATCGATAATATATGACATTGCCTGGAATGTGTAAAATGATATTCCTATCGGAAGCGCCAGTTCCCTGATCGGCGCATTAAGGCCCGTAACAGAGTTAAAGCTGCCGATAAGAAAACCCGAATATTTATAATATCCGAGCACAAGGATATTGATGATCACCCCAAATGCCAAAACGCCCTTGCTATGCGTCTTTTCAAGGTCTCTGCCGATATAATAATTCAGCAGCACACTGATGATCATAAGCACAACATAGATCGGTTCACCCCACGCATAGAAGAGAAGGCTTGCGATAAGAAGCACTACATTCCTTGCTTTGACCGAAGGCATAACATAGTACAAAAGCAGCGTTATCGGAAGGAATATAAACAGAAAAGTAAGACTTGAAAACACCATATCCCTACCTCGAAACTTTCTCGAGGAAACGCTCATGTACCGCCTGAGCATCCTTGCTCACGCAGTAGAAAAGATAATTTCCTTCAATGCTTAAAATGCTGTTATCAAGCAATTCATACTGGTCGATGGCATAGGAATGAAAAAGTTCTTTGAGAGACTCTCTTTTAAGCTTAATGGACTCATACAGGCTCTCCGCTTCTTCTTTACTTGCCTCATCGAATTTTATCACAAGAAGAGTCTGCGACTCCATAACCGTCTCAAAGCCGTAGTAGCACACCTGCGAGAAACCGCCGAATCCATAGCCGTAATCTTTCTTGAGCCTGCTCGAATCAAATTCCGTTATTCTGTCCGCAGTCATATCGGCAAGTTCCTGCGCATAAACGGAAATATCAGTGTCTCTGTATTGTTTTGTAAGCGTGCACGCAAAACCGAAGGCGATCAAAAACAGCACGCAGATAATTTCTTTTACACGATAATTCATCAGTAAAGTCCCATTTCTTCAATAAGATCCGTCATCCACTCATAATACATTTCAGGCATATAATGAATCCCGTCCTTATAGTACCAATCCGGATGCTCAAGAAACACCTCATCATCCTCTTCATATGCAATGCCAAGCTTTACGCAAATTGCGCGGATCGCGTCATTGTATTCCTGAACATGAGCAAATCTCGGGTGTTCTTCAATTGCAAAGTCCTTAACCGGTGAAAGCGCAAGCACGATCACCTTCGTATTCGGAAGCGCCTCGGTGATCTTAGCAAGATTTTCTTCGTAAACCTTTATAAAATCATCAAGATAGCCCTCGTCTCTTTCCATCTCGTTAAGGCCGTATCTTATAAGCAAATATTCAGGCTTAGCCGCAACGATCGCATCATAAACGGAAGGAAGGTGAACGTCCATATCACAGCCGACCTCGGCAAGCACGCGCTCCTTCGGTATAAAAAGATAATCCAGAAATCCGGTCATAACCGAATCGCCTACAATGATCGTCCTGTCAAAGATCTCCCAGATATAAGTCCTGTCTTCCTCGACCTTCTCAAGTGCTTCCTTAACCTTGTCAGTATAGATCGGATAAGGGCAATAGTCGCCCTCTCCCGTATCTTCCGGTATATAATATTCCTTATCTTCACCCGCATCCGCCGGATCAACCGGCGAATGAGTAGATGAAGAAGCGCCGTCCGCCTCTTCTCTCGAAGCTTCGGCTTGTCTTATAACAGCCTCTACCTCCGAAACATTCTTATCCGCAAGCGAAGCAATATAACCCTTTGCCTCGCTGTAATCGGAAGTTGCACTTCTCTTGCCGCTGCCGATAACTCCCAGCACAATGGCCGCAATTATAAAAAGCGATATTATTGTTGCATGTATCACAAATCTGTTTTTCATTTACCGTCCCTAAAAGGCGCTCAAGGCGCCGGGTATTGTGCTCATCCCGCATCCGTTAATTTGCACTGCCCATTTCTTTCATCAGATTAACAAGCCAGTATTCCTTATAAAATGCGGCATTTAGGTGCAAACCGTCCGCAGCGAAATAGTTCTGATTATAAGTAATAAACTCATTGTTCGTCCAGTAATCGACATCAAGCCTCAAACACATTTCAAGAAGCTGCATATTCGCTTCGTTGATATACGCGAAGCGGTCCTGGTTGTAGTATATTTTATCGGCGACGGGAAAGATTCCGTCGACGATTATTCTTACACCTTTGATATCTCTCTTAAGCATAGTGATAAGCTTCTCGTACTGGGCAACAAATAAATCCCTGCCGCTCCTGGAAGTTGTAAGGGTATTTATACCAAAATGCATCACGATAACTTTCTTATTGATAAAAGCCGCAAGCGCTCTGTCATAATTATTTTCCAGGAAATCAAGACCACATCCGACTTCTGCGATCACGCTGCTTTCGGGTATGAGATCGTAAACCGAAAGCGCCGCAATCTGTGAATCGCCCGTAAACCCCCAGTCTGCGTAAGCATCCGTATAGGATATGCTTCCGGAGGCTATGGCATCCGCCATTTGCGCCGCGCTCTCATCCACCTTAACCGTAAGGTAATTGGGCGCAAAAGGATACATCCTGATATCATCGCAACTTACAAGAAGTGTCGTGTTCAGGTCACCATAGGTGAATTTAAATACTGTGTTTTCGGAATCGATCCGATAATCCGGATCATCAAGAAAGGGGCAAGTATAATCGGTGATGACCGCGCCTTCTCCCCCTTCGCTTTCGGATACAACCCTTACCGTAAAATTCTCCTTAACGGCACGGCCACCCAGATAAAGCGCCGGCCCGTCATATACAGCAACAAGAGCAGCGTCGTCTGTAAGAGAAATGCTGCTCGCTGTACTCGACGAAAACATCGACTCGTTGCGAGCCGTTGCTTCATCAATGGTAAAAAAGAAATATAAAATTATTCCAAGCGCTGTAAGGGCTGCCACAAGAGTGACTCCCATTCCTATGGCAATGCCCATTTTAGCCTTATCATTCATTTAATAATTACTTCCTTAAAATCCTGCGACAAAGCTCGTAATTACTCTTTGTCCTGGAAAATGTATCAATAAGATCTTCGACAAAATCTTCACTTCTTGCTCCGGAGAGCTGTCTGCGGATATAAGTTGTAGTCTCGATTTCAAGCGGATCGAGAAGAAGGTCATCCCTTCTGGTTCCCGATTTGACAACATCGATGGCAGGGAAAATTCTTCTCTCGGATAATTTACGATCGAGCACAAGCTCCATATTACCTGTGCCCTTGAACTCCTCGTATACGACATCGTCCATTTTACTGCCGGTCTCAACAAGCGCCGTTGCAAGTATCGTAAGGGATCCGCCCTCTCTCATATTACGTGCGGCACCGAAGAATTTCTTGGGCATATTAAGAGCTGCAGGATCGAGACCACCTGAAAGCGTTCTTCCGCTCGGAGCGATAACGATGTTATACGCTCTCGTAAGTCTTGTGATACTGTCAAGAAGGATGCACACATCCTTGCCGTGCTCAACAAGTCTTCTTGCTCTCTCTATGACCATCTCGGATACTCTCTTATGATGTTCGGGAAGTTCATCAAAGGTCGAATAAATAACCTCAACATTATTTCCCGTAATGCTCTCTTTCATATCCGTAACTTCCTCGGGACGCTCGTCAATAAGAAGGATAAGCAGATGCATATCCTTGTAATTGGTTGTGATCGATTTGGCAATCTGCTTTAAAAGCGTGGTTTTACCGGCCTTGGGCTGTGATACGATAAGTCCTCTCTGCCCCTTGCCTATAGGTGAAATAAGATCCACAATCCTCATAGCTGTGCTGCTTGTGGCAAGTTCAAGATGTATTCTCTGATTAGGGAAAATAGGAGTCAGCGACTCAAAATTCTTTCTCTTGGGTATCTCCGACGGATGATATCCGTTAACGGATTTAAGGAAGAGAAGTGCAGCAAATTTCTCACCCTGAGTCTTCTTGCGTCTTGCTCCTCGTATAAAATCTCCGGTCTTAAGATTAAAACGCTTGATCTGCGCAGGTGAAACATATATATCATGCTCGCCCGGAAGATAATTCTCGCATCTTATAAATCCAAAGCCGTCAGGCATAACCTCGAGGATACCGCTGGAATCGCGTTCTCCGTCAACCATCTCCGGATCGTAATCCTGCCTGTAAGGATCGTCCTCCGAAAGTCCCTCATAGTACTTAACCTTCTCGGGCTTGGCTTCGGGCTTGGCATCGCCTTTTACTTCAGGTTTATTCTCCTGCTTTGCGTCCTCTGCCTTCACATTCTCAGAACTGTCAGCGGCATTCGCCTTTTTATCGGCAGCTTTATTGGCACCCGATTTATTTTCAGCTTTATCGTTAGCCTTTGAAGCAGCTTTCTTATCATCAGGCTTCTTGTCATCGGACTTCTTGTCATCGGACTTCTTATCATCGGACTTCTTGCCGGAAGTTGCCTTCTTGTCGGAAATCTTCTTGGTAGTTCTCTTCTTTGCTGCGCCGTCCTCCAAAGCAGTTTCCTTCTTAGGATCTTCAGGTTTCTTCTCAGCCGGCTTATTCGATCTTACGCCGCCGTCGGTAGCAACAATGATCGCCTCAATAAGCTCATCTTTCTTGAGCTTGGAAACATTGGCCACCCCCTGATCCGCTGCTATCTTCCTCAGGTCAGCAATCTTCAAAGTCTTAAGTTTTTCTCTCATGCATTCTCCTTAAAAAATATGTATCTGTACATGTTCTTGGGATTAAAAAACGGGATCACGATTACCGAAACAGAACCGCCCTGCCTTTAAGATAGATTCATTCTACACCAACGAACTGCCGAATGTAAAGAGGGAATTTAACATGTAAACTATTCTTTTATGCAACATATAATTTACGCGCTTGCATCTTAGTGGTAAAATAAGTGCGACCTATCAGCATCGTCAAGCGACGCTGAGCTATTTATTATTATATCAGAAGGATGGTTTGATTATGAACAACGCAGAGAAAGCATTACTACTTCACGAGCAGTGGCAGGGCAAGATCGACACAACACCCAAGTGCCCGGTTTCAACAAGAGAGGATCTTGCGCTCGCATACACACCCGGTGTTGCGGAGCCCTGTAAAGTGATCGCAGAAGATCCTGAAGCGGCTTACAAATACACAACCAAGCAGAACACTATCGCAATCGTATCCGACGGAAGCGCAGTTCTCGGGCTGGGAAACATAGGCCCCAAGGCGGCGATGCCGGTAATGGAAGGCAAGGCCGTACTCTTCAAGACTTTCGGCGGTGTCAATGCAGTTCCCATCTGCCTCGATACACAGGATACAGAGGAGATAATCAAGACGGTAAAATACCTTGCTCCCACTTTCGGCGGCTTTAACCTTGAGGATATCTCAGCTCCGAGATGCTTTGAGATTGAGAAGAGACTGAAGGAAGATCTCGATATCCCCGTATTTCACGACGATCAGCACGGTACCGCTATCATCGTGCTTGCAGCGATAATCAACGCACTCAGGATAACAGGCAAAGATAAGGAGAAATGCCGCGTAGCAGTCAACGGTTCGGGTGCTGCCGGGATCGCGATCAGCAAGCTCCTTTTAACATACGGTTTTAAGAACCTTACACTCTGTGACAGAAGCGGAATTATTTCTTCTGCAAGAGACAACCTTAACTCTACCAAGAAGGAAATGCTTGAGCTCACCAATCCCGACGATATTCACGGAACACTTGCAGATGCTCTTAAGGACGCAGACATCTTTATCGGCGTATCCGCTCCCAACAGCGTAACGCAGGATATGGTTCGTTCAATGAACAGTGACCCCATTATCTTTGCAATGGCTAATCCCGTTCCGGAGATCATGCCCGACGAGGCTAAGGCCGCAGGTGCAAGGATCGTAGGTACCGGAAGAAGTGACTTCCCCAATCAGATCAATAATGTACTTGCTTTCCCCGGAATATTCAAAGGTGCGCTCGAAGGCAGAGCAAAGCAGATAACGGAAGATATGAAGCTCGCCGCAGCCAAGGCGATCGCAGGCCTGGTATCGGATGAGAACCTCACCGAGGAATACATCCTCCCCGAGGCATTTGATCCAAGAGTTGCGGACGCCGTATGTAAAGCAGTTAAGGAAAACATTCATCCGGACAATATAAGATAAGGACAACATTCAATGAATGCTCAGACCAAATCGAATTACAAATTAATGATAATGTACATGCTCAGCAGGGGTAAATTCCCGCTGAGCAATGTTGCTGTTTCAGGCTTTATGTCATCGGCCAATTACTGCTCCTATATGGAAGTGCAGGAGCTTATTACAGAGCTTATTTCAGACGGTGACATAATTGCAGACACAAGCGGTTCGGTAGCGACATACACTTTAAGCGACACCGGCAACGATACGCTGCGCTATTTTGGAAACAACATATCGCGCCGCGCAAGAGAGGACATACGCAAATACCTTTTCGACAACAGCTACGAACTCAGACAGGACAGCAACACCGAGGCGCGAGTGATACATAACAATTCCAACGATTATACGGTAAAATGTACCGTCAGTGAGAACGGCATCACCCTTATCGGTCTGGAATTCTCGGTTCCGGACGAGGAAAGCGCCAACCGTATGGCAGGCGCTTGGAAGACTCGCAGTAACGACATATACAATTACATTATGGACAAATTGTCCGAATAGAACATAGGACGATCAAACGATCGCGCTTCGCTACTCATTTATGCGATCGCGTTTTCAATGACTTCCCAAATATCTTCAAGCCCCTGTTTGGTCTGTGCCGAGAAAGGGATCACAGGCTCTGACTGGGGCATTTTAAGTGTCTTTCTGATCATACCGACCTGTTTCGAGCTGGCCCCGCGGCTTATTTTATCAAGCTTTGTGGCAATTATCACGGGCTTAAAGCCCTGAGAAACGATCCAGTCATACATCAGTTTGTCGTTCGCGGAGGGTTCGTGTCTGATATCAATAAGCAGAAAAACCTGCTTTAAAACAGCGGATTTCTTAAGGTAACGTTCAACCATTTTACCCCACTGTTCTTTGACCTCAAGCGAAACTTTCGCATACCCGTATCCCGGAAGATCCACAAAATACAGCATCTCATTGATATTATAGAAATTGATGGTCTGCGTTTTACCGGGCTGTGACGAAGTTCTCGCAAGGCTCTTTCTCTGCATGAGTGCATTGATAAGAGACGACTTACCCACATTCGATTTGCCGGCGAATGCAATCTCAGGTAAAGTATTCTCGGGTATTTTACTGCTAACACCGATAACGGTTTCCAAATTAACTGACTTAATAACCATAGCTATTTCCTCGCAGAACTTCCCTTGCGGCCCATAAGCGCTATATCCGCCACTTCATCCATGGTATCGATATATATTATCGTAAGGCCTTTGGTGATCTCCTCTTCGATATCCAGCACATCCTTCTTGTTAAGCGACGGGACAAGGATCTTCTTGATTCCGATATTCTTCGCAGCAAGAAGTTTCTCTTTGAGTCCGCCTATCGGAAGGACTTTACCGTGAAGTGTGATCTCGCCCGTCATTGCAATCTTATTATCAACCATCCGGTTTGTATAAGCCGAGATCATTGCGAGCGTCATCGTGATACCTGCGGAAGGGCCGTCCTTGGGAGTTGCGCCCTCGGGGATATGAACGAACATATCATATTTGGCAAAATCTTCATCGGCAATTCCGTACCTTTCGGCATTGCTCCTGATATATCCAAGTGCAACCCTGCCGGATTCCTTCATCACGTCGCCAAGCTGACCCGTAAGAGTAAGTTCGCCTTTTCCGGGCATTTTAACCGCTTCAACATCAAGCGTGGTTCCACCGACACTTGTCCATGCAAGGCCTTTGACCATGCCGACGCCGGGCTCCGGCTCCTTTGTTTCCGGAAGGTATTTTACCTTACCGAGATACTTCTCAAGGTCGCCTTCATCTATCTTGAACGGGCCTCTGTAATCATCGAGAACAAAAGCCTTGGCCGCGCTCCTGCAAAGTTTGCCGATCATTCGTTCAAGTTCTCTTACGCCGGCTTCCCTGGTGTAATTATCTATGATCGCTCTGATAGCGGGCGTGGTGATCTTGATACCGAGACCCTTTACCGAATTATTTACTATCTGTTTGGGAACGAGATAATCCTTTGCGATATGAACCTTCTCGTTCATCGTATAGCTGTTTAATTCGATTATCTCCATCCTGTCGAGAAGAGGCTTGGGAATCGTCTCCGTCGTATTGGCAGTCGCCATAAAAAACACGCGTGACAAATCTATCGGCAGCTCCACATAGTGATCCCTGAACGCATTGTTCTGCGCACTGTCAAGAATCTCAAGAAGTGCGGAAGCTGTATCACCTCTTGCATCAACGCCGACTTTATCAACCTCATCAAGAAGCATCATAGGATTGCTGCTTCCTGCCTGAATAAGAGCTTCTACGATCCTTCCGGGCATAGCACCCACGTATGTCCTGCGGTGTCCTCTTATCTCTGCTTCATCTCTTACGCCGCCGAGACATACTCTTACATAATTACGTCCAAGAGCTTTGGCAACGGATTTGGCAATGGATGTTTTACCGGTTCCCGGAGGGCCTACAAGACAGATTATCGGGGATTCTGTTTGGTTGTCTTTCTCCGTAACCGACCCGCTTAAAATTCTTACCGACAGGAATTCAACGATCCTTTCCTTAACCTTTTCAAGACCATAGTGATCGTTATCAAGTATTCTCTTGGAACCGTGTATATTCAGTTGGTCACGGGTAAGCTTATCCCAAGGGATCTCAAACAAAGTATCCAGATAGGATGTTATTACATGATACTCGGACGAATGCGTGGGCATGCTTCTGAGTCTTGAAATCTCTTTGAATATCTTTTCATGGACAATATCCGGGGCTTTAAGATCTGCAGCCATTCGGGAATATTCGTCCGCATCGCTTGTTCCATCGACATCTTCACCGAGTTCCTCACGGATAGCATCAATCTGTTCTCTGAGAACATATTCACGCTGACCTTTATCAATCTTTTCCTTCACCTTAAACATGATCTCTTTTTTAAGAGATTCAACATCGATAAGATCAGTTATTAAAGTACAGACGAATTCATACCTGTACCCCTCATCATCCATTTCCAGAATACGTTGTCTGATCTCGTACTCAGTGGTTATCTCGGCAGCAACCGTATACACAAGTCTCTCAAGATCATCAATCTTAGCTATACGATTATATGCTTCAGCTTTGTCGCTGTACATAAACCATTCTTTGCAAAGTTCCTTAAGTACTGAGATCCTTGCTTTGGATTCGTTCGATATCGAACCTTTTGCCGATTCGTTCGCTATCGAACCATTTTCATTATCATATTCGACTACGCCCGACAGCATAGAACCGTCATCATTAAGAGAGCCCAGTTTTCCTTTACTTACGCCGCTAACCTGCACCCTGAGAATATTGCCGGGGATCCTGGTAACCTGACGGATCTCGCAAACCGTACCGTACTCATACAACTGATCGATGGAAGGTTCAAGGACATCAACAGAACGCTGTGAGATCATGAAAACATTCTGACCGTTCCTCAGAGCATACTCTATACTCTTCCTGGATTTATCCCTGCTTACATCAAAATGAATGACCATATATGGTAGTATGGTCATTCCTCTGAGTGCTACTATCGGTAAATTAACACTTTGTTTCTTACTCATGCGCTCTCCCCATCATTATCATCGCTTTGAGGTAAACTGTCGGGTGCATTCACCTTAAGCTTAGGCAAGTCCGTTCTGTATACAAGCGTAGGCTCGGCGCCATCATTTATAACGTCCTCGGTTATGATACATTTGCTGATATCATTTTCCGAAGGAATTGTATACATAACATCCATAAGTGCTTTCTCAACGATCGAGCGAAGTCCTCTGGCTCCGGTTTTACGCTCAAGTGATTTCTTGGCGATCGCTCTGACAGCTTCAGGCGTAACCTCAAGTTCAACCTCGTCATAATCGAAGAGCATTGAATATTGCTTAATAAGAGCATTCCTGGGAGTTGTAAGAATATTCACAAGTGCATCTTCATCAAGCATATCCAGCGCAACGGTAACAGGAATTCTTCCGACAAATTCAGGAATAAGACCGAATTTGACAAGATCCTGAGGAAGTACTTTTCTGAAAGTATCTCCGATGTCCGCCTTGAAAGACTCCGTAACATTGGCATTAAAGCCGATCGCCTTCTCATCGATCCTCGAACCGATGATCTTCTCGAGTCCGTCAAATGCACCGCCGCATATAAATAAAATATTAGTGGTATCGATCGGTATGCATTCCTGCTGAGGATGTTTTCTTCCGCCCTGGGGAGGAACGGAGGCCATCGTACCCTCAAGGATCTTAAGAAGAGCCTGCTGAACGCCTTCGCCCGATACATCTCTGGTGATAGATACATTCTCCGACTTTTTGGTTATTTTATCTATTTCATCGATATAGACAATACCCTTCTCCGCTCTTTCCACATCGCCTTCTGCTGCCTGAATAAGCTTAAGAAGAATATTCTCAACATCTTCGCCGACATAACCTGCTTCGGTAAGAGTCGTTGCATCTGCAATTGCAAAAGGAACATTAAGGATCTTTGCAAGAGTTTGTGCAAGATATGTCTTACCTGAACCGGTGGGGCCTATAAGAAGTATGTTGCTCTTCTGAATCTCAACGCCTGCATCTTCCGCAGCATCGGATTTGAGTATTCTCTTATAGTGATTGTAAACTGATACCGAAAGTACCTTCTTAGCCTCATCCTGGCCTACAACATAGTCGTCAAGCATCTTCTTAAGTTCCATGGGCTTAATAAGATTGATGGCATCATCAGGGTTAAGATGCTTTCTGTAGTCGGCATCTTCTTCATAATCAAATTCCGAACCGATCATCTCATTACATACTTCAACGCACTCGTCGCATATGAAAACACCGTTTGAGCCTGAAATAAGCTTACGTACCTGTTTCTGTGTCTTGCCGCAGAAGGAACATCTGCATATATCATCGTATTTACCGGCCATATTTCCTCCTTGATACTTTTCTTTGTGATGGGGCCTTGTGCCCCTCGCGCGTCCTTTGGCGTTCTTAAATCTTTATAAAACAACGTGCTGCCCGTAATAGGCAGCACAGATATTTGTGTCTTACTGTCTGTTGGTAATGATTTTATCGATAAGACCGTAATCAAGAGCTTCCTGAGCGGTCATGTAATTATCTCTGTCAGTATCAACTTCGAGTATCTCAACACTCTTGCCTGTATTCTCTGCAAGTATTTCATTGAGTCTTCTCTTGGTCTTGAGAATCTGATCTGCCACAATCTTCATATCCGATGCCATACCTCTGCTTCCGCCACTGGGCTGATGGATCATGATCTCGGAATTGGGAAGAGCAAATCTCTTGCCCTTGGCACCGCCCGCAAGGAGGAACGCTCCCATGCTTGCTGCAAGTCCGATGCAGATTGTGGATACATCGCACTTGATATACTGCATCGTATCGTAAATCGCCATACCTGCGGTTACGCTTCCGCCGGGGCTGTTGATATAGAGCTGAACATCCTTGGAAGGGTCCTCGCTCTCAAGGAACAGAAGCTGTGCAACCGTAAGAGATGCGGTTACATCATTAACTTCGTCGCCAAGGAAAATGATTCTGTCCTTAAGAAGTCTTGAATAAATATCATATGAACGCTCACCCTTACTGGTCTGCTCAACGACATAAGGTACAAGATTATTTGTAAAATCCATTGTTATATCCTCCTTGATCATTTTATAAGATAATTCATAAATGTCCGCCGCTGCGTGCGGCAAACGGGCGTTACTCTTCTACGGCATTCTCTCCGACGAACTCGGCTGCTTTACGGATAGCGATGTCCTTCATAACCTCGCTCTTTTCTTCTTCACCCATGTACTCCTTGATCTTGTCAGCTTCCATACCATAGGTCTCAGCCATATTCCTGATCTCTTCTTCGAAGTCCTCATCGCTTGCTGTGATATTCTCAGCCTTGACGACAGCCTCAAGTACAAGGCTGTTCTTAACTCTGGTCTCAGCCTCTGTGTTGAACTGAGTCGTAAGAGCGTCCATTGTCTGGCCTGTATACTTGATATACATATCAAGGCTTAATCCCTGCTGGCGAAGGTTGCGGTCCATATCTCTTGCAATTCTCTTTGCTTCGAAATCAATCATCTTCTCGGGAATATCCATTGTTGCATTGATAACCGCACGCTCAACAGCCTTAACTTCTCTTTCTCTTCTTGCATCTGCCGACTTCTTGGCCTCGAGCATTGTCTTAACATCTGCCTTGTACTCATCAACAGTATTAAACTCGGATACTTCCTGTACAAGCTCGTCATCAAGCTCGGGAAGCTCCTTAACGGTGATCTTATTAATGGTTACCTTAAAGAGTGCGGGCTTGCCTGCAAGTTCCTCTGCCTGATAATCTGCAGGGAAAGTAACATTAACATCAACTTTTTCTCCGACATTCTTGCCGATGAGCTGATCCTCAAAATTATCGATAAATGTATGTGAACCGATCACAAGTTCGTAATTGGTACCCTTACCGCCCTCGAAAGGCTTATCATCAACAAAGCCCTCAAAATCGATAACTGCGGTATCTCCGTCCTGAACAGGTCTGTCCTCAACGGTTACGACTCTTGAATTAAGATCTCTGGTCTTGTCAAGTTCGGCATTGATCTCTTCCTCTGTAACGGTTCTGTCGATAGCGGCGATCTTAACACCCTTGTACTCGCCGAGTGTAACCTCAGGCTTAAGTGTAACAACAGCCGTAAATATAAAGGGCTTGCCCTTCTCAATCTGAACAACGTCAATCTCAGGCTGTGCAACTATATCAAGTCCGCTCTCCTTAGCAGCCTTGTCATATTCCTCGGGAATAAGCTCATTAGCGGCATCCTCATAAAATATACCTGCGCCGTAAAGTTTCTCTGCCATTGCCTGGGGTACTTTACCCTTACGGAAACCGGGAGCGCTGATCTGATTCTTATTCTTGTTATAGGCTGTCTTAAGCGCCTTCTCAAATTCTTCTGCAGCCACCTCTATAGTAAGCTTTGCTTCATTTTTCTCAAGATTCTCAACTGTACAACTCATTAATGATATTCCTCCATATTCTGTTCTGACCTCTTCGTGCCGTCCGATCGCTTTGCGTCTCGTATCAAATGGCGGTTGTCTGATGGACACACCTCTAGTCATACGGTTGAAATTATAGCACAAGAGTAACTTGTATGTCAATTTATTGCAGTATACTTTTGAGCGTGGTAAAATACCCATAAATATAAGGTTTCCGGGGTGAATATTATGATCAGTGCGGAACTTGAGGGCATCAGTAAAGCATATCACGGCAAAACAATACTTTCGGATATATCTTTTACAGGCAGATCCGGCGATATCATAGGTCTTACCGGCGCAAACGGCACCGGCAAGACCACTCTTCTCAAAATCCTGTCGGGTGTTATCAGGCAGGATGGCGGAACCTTCCGCCTTAAAGGCAATGTCGCCTATGTCCCCCAGGACAACACTCTCTTTGAAGATATGACGGTTATGGACAATCTGCATCTTGCATACAGTGAGGGCGCAGCGGCCTATCTTAAATCCGATATACAGACCGGAATCATTCACGAATTTGGTATAGATGAATATTTAAAGCACCGCGTAGGCAAACTTTCCGGCGGTACCAAGAAAAAACTTTCGATAATCTGTGCACTGTGCAGACTCGGAAGAGATGCGGAAGGAAATATCAAACCGGGAATACTTCTGCTTGATGAGCCCGGCGCTTCGCTCGATATGACCTTCAAGGCGGAGATATGCGATTATTTCAAGAGTTTTGCAGAGGGCGGCGGCCTCGTCCTTATCGCAAGCCACGAAGGCTGTGAAATCGACATCTGCACCAGGATCGTAAAACTCGACTGATCTAACCGAGCCGGCCGGCGAATAGGGGAACGGCACTTTTTATAATGGAGTAACAATGAAGAAATATATCCTTCTCACACTTGCACAAATACGATCACATATCCCGCTTCTTCCAAAGTTTCTTATATGCACCTTTATAACGGCTCTTGTTGCATTCGGGATCGGATATGTCGGCAATGCTTCTATGGGCAAGAGTTCTTTTGCGTCAATACAGATTGCTGCCGCTATTCCCGAAAATGATGATCATATCAGCCGCGGAATGACGCTTCTTACAAGCATGGACTCGATAAACTCCACCTGTGAATTCATTTTATGTGATAATGAAACCGCCCTGGAAATGGTAAGAAACGGTGAGGTCGCATTCGCTGCGATCATCCCCGAAGGACTTGTTGAATCGATAATAAACGGAACCAATCATCCGGTTACGATCGTTATGCCAAGTAGCGCCGGAGCCGAGAGCAAATTCGTAAGTTCGGTTCTCGACGCCGGGAGCCACACGCTCGCATATGTCCAGTCGGGAATCTATGCCATGGACGCTCTTCTTATAGCCCATGATCTCTATGATTATGTGCCTTCCGCCGAAGAAGCGCTCAACAATATGTACATCAAATATGCACTGTCAAGGTCGGAATATTTTAAGACAGAGGACATATCCCTGACAGGAAGTGTCACCGCAGCAGACTTCTACATTTGCAGCGGTATCGCTCTTGTCCTTATGTTTCTTGGAATTGCAGCACTTACCGGTTATAAAATATACACCCGCAGTCTTGATATGACCATCAAGCGTTTTCGCATCCTTCCGTTTTCTTACAGAATGAGCGAGCTGACAGCCATCACGCTTATCATCTGGATTCCGCTTGCAGTAGCAACAGCCGTATACTCGGGCAGTCTGATAATGATCCCGCTGTCGCTTCTGTGTGTACTTCTGATCATGAGCCTTGCGATGCTTACGGTTTCTCTCTTTGCAGACTACCTTCCAGCAGGCATCATACTTTTTCTTGTATCTGTAACAACAATGTATCTCGGAGGAAGGATAATTCCCACTTCACTTCTCCCCGCTATATTAAGAGGCGATGTGATAAGCAG
>CAKZZH010000113.1 GCA_937885345.1 uncultured Lachnospiraceae bacterium
AATAGGGTTCACTTAAAAAAGATTGATTTTTTGTCTTGACAACTGACCCACTATATCCCCTTCGCTAAAATCACGCATCAGTAAGCATTTTTCAGGAGTTTCTCAGTTGGATCTCACAATGCATTTACGCTTACTTACTCATTTCAGGAATGTTTGCGCACACAACGAAAGGCTGTTCAGCTATAAGGATCGATATGATATTCCTGACACCGTACTTCATAAAAAGCTGAATATCCCTATGCGTGGGCAGCAATATGTTGTTGGTAAGAAAGATATGTTTTCAGTAATCATTTCCTTTAGGTATTTATTATCAGACAATGACTTTTTTACATTTAAGAAAGCTTTAAACGCACTTATTCAAAAGACTGTAAAAGGATCTCCAAATCTTTCAGAGCAACTTCTCTTAGATTCTATGGGATTTCCGTCTAATTGGAAGATGATTACAAGATATAAAAAATAAGTGGTCTTTAAAGTGGTCTTTTTTGAAGAAGAGAGCGCCGAAAACCTCCTTTCCATGCGGTTTTCAAATGGGGCGTTTACTTCGAGCCCCGCATATAAGCATTTTCCACTTCATATATCACTTCTTCGCCCGTAAGAGCATATGCAACAGCAAGTGCACAATTAATATGCTCCTTATCCGAAAGAAGCCCCACATCCATATTCTCCACACTGAAAAGTCCGTACTTTTCGGCTATGCTGCGTCCTTCCAAACGGCTTTTACTGTTTCGTTCTATCCTGCCGTTATCGAGGGCCATACAAATATTATCAAGAACCGGCATATCACTGATCAGCGGATAATTGTTTCCAACATGGTTCTTTGCGGTAACATTATCTACAGAAACAAAAGTATCATAAAAACATTTTTTCGCAGCAACAGAAGAGACGATAAACACTGCGCTTCCTATCAGAAAGCGGATCACATATCCTATAATACTCTGTGAATAAGGAAACCTGATCCCGCCGATAACAAAACCAAGCAAAAGTCCGATGAAAAATGAAGGGATAAGCGGGAAGGAAATGACCGCATTGTAGACCTTACTTTGCGGTCTTATCATATAGACAAATCTGTACAATTCTCTGTGCTTTATGTATATCCTTTTTGTCATTCCAAGAATATAAGCAACAAGTATAAGGGCCGTCAAGGCCAAAGCGACCGATATGACAATCTTTATCGTTCGTATTTTATCCGTCGTAAAATAATCCGATACTTTTCTCATTTCCCCGAGGGAATTGAAGGCATAGTATGACGCCGTATCAGTTTCAATATCACGGATAAATATACTCGGATAAGGGCAGTGCGCATATTCTTTTACAGTCTCATACATCAAGGGGTTAAGAAGGATAAAACCTTTAGACGATTCATGCGAAACAGTATAAGAAATAAAATTGAGCGCCCCTTGCGTCTTATCGGCTTTCATGTCGGCTCCGATAAACCATTTCAGGTCAACATTCCCGATGATTTCGTAATCGCTTACTTTACCGGCTACATTCAGAGGCACTAAGTCGCCCACTTTATAACTGTTTCCAAAATAGATCGCAGCGGTGTCCGATACTTCAAAAGAGTCATAAAAACCGTTCCCATCCGATAAGTTTAACACAAGATTCTTATAGCTGTACTCATCGAGCACAAGATATGGCATATCATTGTCATTTGTACAATAAACAGGTGTAAGCAGGATCTTATCCTGCTGATTATAACGGTCTACGACTTCCTTTACATCCGCCAGGAAGCGTTCCTGAGGAGGTACGTACTCATGCTGTCGCTCTCATCAATATAATTGTAATAAGCCGGAGACATAGTAAGGATGTATCCGTCCTCGAACCGCTGCAGATACTTACATACGATTTCGGATAATCTGATTTGTTCCGTAGATGATAAAAGGAACCCGAACACAATGCTTATTATAATAAACAGTGTGATCATAAGAATATCTTTGAGAAAAAATCTTCTGAAAATCCCTATCATTACTCTCCCCCCTTATAAAGTAACATCAGGTCTTATGGACATGAGTATATAAATGTTCGTTGCAATATTCGTAATTGCCCTTGCACTTACTGCAAAATCTGAATGTCAACGTGTCATCATCCTTGTCGGTTCTGCCGCAGACCGCGCACATATGCTTGCCTATCTTCGGGCCGGCATACCTATATGCGGATGCTCCTGCTCCCGCATTTTTCGTGGCCCTTCGGAAATTGTTCCTGGTCTGCCTTCCCGCGTTTCCGAGCCTTATATAATTTCTTGAAGACAGGAAGAATATCGCAAAATTAAGGAGTGACGGCAGCATGGTGAAGGGATAGATGTATGAAGCGCCCAGCTTGTATGCACCGACCATTCCCAGAACCATTTCAACGATAAAGAAGACGCCATAAGCTATTCCGAGCCATTTTACCTTAACGGGTATAAAGAACATAAGATATACGACGTTGTTCGGAAATGTCGCGGCAAATGCAAGGAAAAGCGAAAGGTTGATATAATATGTCGAAAAATAACTTGATAACGTCGAAAACCAGGCTTCCTGAAAGAAAGCATTATGAAAGATATAAATATACCCCATCATAAGAAAACTGCCGAGTACGGTAAATATAATGCCTGAAAAAAGATAAACATTGTAAAGGAATGTCCCCCATGTATTCTCGAGGCTTCGCCCTATCGAGAAATAAAAGAGCAACATTATTATCGTAAAAATATTGAACTGAGACGGAGGCACAACAAGCCAGCTGAGCAGTCTCCATACCTGTCCGTGCACGATCGCATACGGATCAAGGGTAAGATAACCGAGAAGATCGATCCCGTTTGCACTTCCGATAAAAGACAATCCATATCCGAGTACATAACACGCAAGTACATATATAGTCAGGTTCTTTATTGCGAACCTGCCTATTTTTCTCTCAAGCTTAGCTAAAAAATTGGTCATATAAATCTCCGATTAATGTGACGGCAACTATATGCCGTATGTTAGAAACGCATCTAGAACAGATCCTTCTTGCGGAAAATAAACGCTATTATCAGCGATATCACAAGTGAGAATCCGATAACTATCAAAAAGCCCCATTTACTCGTAGCAAAAGGCATTCCGTCAAGCGACACGTTCATTCCGTAAAAACTCGCAACCATGGTAGGTATTGAAAGAACAATGGTAATTGTCGTGAGGAATTTCATAATATTGTTCTGATTATTGGAAATAACGGAGGCAAAAGTATCCATCGTTCCGTTAAGGATTCCGCTGTAAATATTAGCCATCTCGATGGCCTGTCTGTTCTCGACGATTACATCCTCGATAAGATCCTCATCCTCGGGATATTTCTTAATAGCCGTAGTCTTAAGGAGTTTCTCAAGAACGACCTCATTACCCTTTAATGATGTGGTAAAGAACACAAGGGATTTCTCGAGTTCGAGAAGCTCAATAAGTTCCTTATTCTTCGTGGCTTCATGAAGTTTCCGCTCGATCTGATCCGAACGTCTGTCTATGATCCTGAGGTAATTAAGGTAAAGCGTTGCATTCCTGAAAAGTATCTGGAATATAAAACGCGTCTTCATATAGGTGTAGAAGTTTCTGACTCTTCCCACCATAAAAGATGTAAGTACCGGTGAATCTTCCAAACAAACGGTAATGATCACATCCTTACAAACAATTATAGAAAGAGGTATGGTTCCATACCAGTCTTTGTCATTTCTTTCTTCGATAGTAGGAATATCAACGAGGATAAGGGTATAATTATCCTCCACTTCTATACGGGAACGCTCCTCTTCATCGAGAGAAGCTCTTAGATCCGAAGTATCGATATTATAGAGCGCTGCAATCTCCGAAAGCTCGTCGCCATCGGGTTCAACCATATTGATCCAGCAGCCTGCTTCGGGCTCGTCAATACGGATAACGCCTTCATCTGTAGTCTTGAAATATTTTACCATAGTATAAGTCCTCCCATTATGTCATGGATGATCCATGTACACCATGCGACCACCGGACCTATAAGGTTAGAATCTGGATAAAGTGGTCACATATTCATTGAAAAAAGTATAGGTGCAACTGTGATAATTATCCGCTCCGCTTTCCATGGGACCACTTCCTTTCGTTTAAGATTTGCTGTATAAAATCAACCTACTTATTATATTTACAAAACCGCCGCGATGTCAAGAAAAATCGGTGTAAAATGCGCACCCAAAATGCGCGCCCCGGCGCTGTGGAATCCAGCGCCGTCTGCAATCTTAAATCCTGCACTGCCTGATATCACGATCTGCTCCACATATAGCAAAAAGCCTGGGTCCTGGCAGCAAAGAATTCAGTCTTAAGAAGCTTTGCAACTTCCTCCTTCGAATACCAGCCCTGCTCGATCTCCTCAAATTCGGAATCGCTGAGTCTGAATGTCCCCTTCGCTCTGCCAACAACGCAAATATTCTTCTCATTTGAGAAACCGATCGCCGAATAGCTGACACCGATCACATCGTCGATCGCGATAAGCTCAAGACCTGTTTCCTCACGCAGTTCCCTTGCGGCGGCTGCCTTCGCATCCTCGCCCTCATCGATAAGCCCCGCCGGAAAATTATAGATCCACTGCCCTGTCGGCATCCTGAATTCTTTGTTGATCAGGATATGCTCCTTATCCTCATCAAAAACGATTATCACGACCGCCTCGGGATCCTTGCCTTTTAATGCTTCTTCACAGTCAATATTCTTGTTGCGGCTTATCATTTCGTAAACCTTTTCATTGCCCTTTGCGGTTTCATATGTAAGATCATAGCGCGTAATAAAACGGCCTTCGTGTATTTTATCGATCTTCCTGAGTTTCATTGCCTTCCTCCGTATAATCCGTTTTTTGATGATATTTTACCACGTATTATCAAATATTACACTTGTTTGATTTTGTATGTTGATGAAATATTAGGGGATACACTATAATAAGAAACGCTATGGAAAATAATAAAAAATATAAATTAGGTATTGATATCGGTTCTACAACCGTAAAGATTGCGCTGCTTGACGAGAATAACGCTATTGTTTTCTCCGATTATCAGCGCCATTTTGCAAATATTCAGGGAACGCTTGCCGACCTTCTCGAAAAGGCAAAGGCCGAGGCGGGCCCCATTACGATCCACCCCGTTATAACAGGCTCCGGCGGACTTACGCTTGCCAACCATCTCGGTGTTCCGTTTAATCAGGAGGTTGTGTCGGTTGCGGACGCGCTGCTTGACTATGCTCCGCAGACGGATGTTGCGATAGAACTCGGTGGTGAGGATGCTAAAATAATATATTTTAAGGGCGGTATCGACCAGCGTATGAACGGTATATGCGCGGGCGGGACCGGCTCTTTTATCGACCAGATGGCCTCCCTTCTTCAGACGGATGCATCAGGTCTTAATGAGTATGCCAAGAATTATCACTCCATCTATCCAATTGCGGCCAGATGCGGTGTTTTTGCCAAGACGGATATTCAGCCTCTTATCAATGAAGGCGCTACCAAGGAAGACCTTGCCGCGTCCATTTTCCAGGCGGTGGTTAATCAGACCATCTCCGGTCTTGCCTGCGGAAAGCCCATCAGAGGGCATGTTGCCTTTCTCGGCGGTCCCCTTCACTTCTTATCCGAGCTTCGTATGGCTTTTATCAGAACGCTTAATCTTGCGGATGATTGTATAATCGCGCCCGACCACTCGCACCTCTTTGCAGCCGTCGGTTCTGCGATGAACTACAAGGAAGACGTTTCCTTTGAGATTGATACTCTTATAGATAAGCTTCGAAGCAAGGTTAAAATGGACTTTGAGGTTGCAAGAATGGAGCCTCTCTTTGCCGACGAGGAAGACTATAACCGCTTCAGATTCCGTCATAACGGCGCATGCGTAAACAAGGGCGAACTCGGTACTTACAGCGGTAATTGCTATATGGGTATCGATGCCGGCTCCACCACTACCAAGGTGGCGCTTGTCGGGGAAGACGGTACACTGCTTTATTCATTTTACGATAATAATAACGGAAGTCCTCTGGCAACTTCGATGAGGGCTATCGATGAGATCTATAAGCTTCTTCCGAAAGAGGCTCATATTGTGCGCTCCTGCTCTACCGGTTACGGCGAGGCGCTTATTAAATCCGCGCTGATGCTTGAGGAAGGCGAGGTTGAGACTGTTTCGCATTTCTATGCCGCAGAATTTTTCAATCCTCAGGTTGACTGTATTCTCGATATCGGCGGACAGGATATGAAATGCATCAAGATAAAGGACAAGACCGTTGACGGCGTTCAGCTTAATGAGGCCTGCTCTTCGGGCTGCGGATCCTTTATCGAAACCTTTGCCAAATCGCTTAATTATACGGTTCAGGATTTTGCCAAGGCCGCTCTGTTTGCCGAGCATCCGATCGATCTCGGTACAAGATGCACCGTTTTCATGAATTCAAAGGTTAAACAGGCTCAGAAGGAAGGCGCTACCGTTAATGATATTTCGGCCGGTCTCGCCTACTCCGTTATCAAGAACGCTTTGTATAAAGTGATCAAGCTCTCCGATGCCTCAGATCTCGGGGAAAATATAGTAGTTCAGGGTGGTACCTTCTATAACGACGCAGTACTTCGTGCCTTCGAACTTGTTTCCGGCGCCAAGGCAATTAGACCTGATATAGCAGGAATAATGGGTGCATTTGGTGCTGCGCTTATTGCCAGAGATAATTACGAAGAAGGATTTGAATCCACTACTCTGCCAAGTAAGGATGTAAATGAACTTACCTACGAAACTCAGATGGCCAGATGTGGCCAGTGTACCAATAACTGTCTTCTTACCATCAATAAATTTACAGGTAATAGAAGATTCATCACTGGTAACAGATGCGAAAAGGGACTTGGACTTAAGAAAAATAAAGAGAATATGCCTAATCTGTATGAATACAAATACAACCGTATCTTCGGTTATGAGCCACTTTCTATAGAAGAAGCTAAAAGAGGCGAAATTGGTGTTCCAAGAGTTCTCAATATGTATGAGAACTACCCTTTCTGGGCTGTATTCTTTAAGGAGCTTGGCTACCGTGTAGTCCTGTCCCCTTTTACTACCAGAAAGATATATGAGATGGGTATCGAGACTATACCGTCTGAATCAGAATGCTATCCTGCCAAGATTTCACACGGACATGTGGCTTGGCTTATCAAGAAAGGGGTTGATTTTATCAATCAGTAGTTTTATTTTA
>CAKZZH010000114.1 GCA_937885345.1 uncultured Lachnospiraceae bacterium
AAAAACTCTATTTAGATTTTCCTGCTTTTTGTATTTGACGGGCGAAAATCTATTTAGATTTTATAGATTTTGGAGTTTTCCTTAAAAACTCTAAGTAGGTTTGCAGTATAGAAGAACTAATCGCTACTCTAACGATTGAATTCGCAACGAGTATCGAAATGATTTAGAAAAATGATTTAGCAAAATGATTTTATCTCTTCAAGAACTCTCAAAGCGTCAATACCGTTTTGCAACGTCGATTTCAATTCAGACTTGCCGTCTAAAAAATCAACTGCATTTTGAACCATATTTGAAAAATACAGTGTTTTATCAGGTGTTTTTACAGACGCATCAGGGGTGAGCGATTTAAAGCCTGTGTATAAAGTAGATTCGGCATTTTTATAAATCGTCAAATAGCCGTTTCCAATACATATTCGCCCCTCTGTGCCGCGAATATCGATGTCGAAACCAAAATATTTGCTTCTGCCGCTCAAACTTACCGTCACGCACGGACGGACGCTCGTTTCGTACAATGCCGTAACGTTTCGCACTGCGCCAGAATCGTCGCGGAAAATGCCTGAGACAACGGGATTATGCAGAATCGGTTTGTAGCGCGATTTTTGTGCACGGCTCAAAAGCCCGCTGTGAGATTCTGGCTCGGAATCTGTTTTTGCGGGCAAAATGCCTTCGAGCAAAAACATTACAATGTCCACCAAATGCGTGCCGTCGTGGATAAGCGAATAACTGCCCGTCGATTCTTCTGCTTTGTCGTACACCTTGAGCGACGACGACAAAAGCGCGTTTATGCTTTGGATTGGTAAAAATAAAAATGCAGGAACCGGTAATTCGCTCTTGACGAATACGTGGTAATTTGGTTAAAATAGAGCCAGATCAGCAGGGAAAACTTTTCTTTCTTTTGACCTGTTTTGATTATGCAAGAACAAATTGATTAAGGAGCGTGTTGATCAGTGTTAAGGAAAAAAACATGTGTCGCAATGCTGCTGGCAGGAGGACAGGGCAGCCGTCTTGGTATTTTGACCAAAGAAGTCGCCAAGCCCGCAGTACCTTATGGCGGAAAGTATCGTATTATCGATTTTCCGCTGAGCAATTGTACAAACAGCGGGATTGATACAGTAGGCGTTCTTACACAGTATCGTCCCCTGAGACTTAATGCACATATCGGTATCGGTATTCCTTGGGATCTCGACCGTAATGTGGGAGGTGTAACCGTTCTTCCTCCTTACGAAAGGAGCGGAAGCAGCCAGTGGTATACAGGTACGGCCAACGCCATATATCAGAACCTGGAATACATGGAGATGTATAATCCCGAATATGTATTGATCCTTTCAGGCGATCATATTTACAAGATGGATTACGAGATTATGCTCGATTATCACAAGGCTAACAATGCCGATGTAACGATTGCAGCAATGCCCGTTCCCATTGAGGAAGCAAGCAGATTCGGTGTCGTTATTACGGATGATAATAACCGAATTACCGATTTTGAAGAGAAGCCCGCACATCCCAGAAGCAACCTCGCTTCCATGGGTATATATATCTTTACCTGGAAAGTGCTTAAGGAAGCTCTCATAGCCATGAAGGATCAGAAGGGCTGTGACTTTGGTAAGCACATCATTCCTTATTGCCATGAGAAGAAGCAGAGACTTTTTGCTTACGAATTTAACGGCTATTGGAAGGATGTAGGAACTCTCGGTTCTTATTGGGAAGCCAATATGGAGCTTATTGATATAGTTCCGGTATTTAACCTTTACGAGGAACTGTGGAAAATATACACAACTTCAGATTGCCAGCCGCCTCAGTATGTCGCATCCAATGCGGTCATTGAACGAAGCATCATAGGCACAGGCTGCGATCTGTACGGCAATGTTAAGAATTCCGTTCTGGGATGCGATGTAACCGTCGAAGAAGGAGCTGTGATCG
Source organism: uncultured Lachnospiraceae bacterium (assembly GCA_937885345.1). Lineage (GTDB taxonomy): Bacteria > Bacillota > Clostridia > Lachnospirales > Lachnospiraceae > Eshraghiella. The sequence continues at coordinate 1,921 of CAKZZH010000114.1, forward strand.
AGGACTCGATCATTATGAGAGGAGCTGTTATCAAGAAGGGCGCTCATATACATAAGTCCATAGTTGCCGAGAGAACCGTAATCGGTGAGAACGTAGAGCTCGGCATAGGCGAATTTGCTCCGAGTCAGCTTGATCCTAAAGTATATGCATTTGATCTTGTAACGGTTGCCGAGAATTCGGTAATACCCGATAATGTCAAGGTTGGCAAGAACACTGCAATATCCGGAATAACAGTAGCCTCCGATTATGAAGGCGGAATGTTACCAAGCGGCGGATATATCATAAAGGCAGGTGAAGAACGATGAGAGCAATAGGCATTATTTTAGCCGGGGGCAATAATAAGATGATGCGCGAGCTTACCAGCAAGCGTGCGATCTCAGCAATGCCGATGGCAGGAATCTACAGAACGATCGACTTTGCGCTAAGTAATATGAGCAACTCACATATTGGCAAAGTAGCGGTTATAACGCAATACAATGCAAGATCGCTCAATGAGCACCTTAATTCATCCAAGTGGTGGAATTTCGGACGTAAGCAGGGAGGACTCTTCGTATTTAATCCCACGGTTACATCGGAGAACAGCGTATGGTACAGAGGAACGGCGGATGCACTTTACCAGAATCTCAACTTCCTTACAAGCTCTCATGAGCCCTATGTTGTAATTGCTTCAGGTGATGGCGTTTACAAACTTGATTACGCTAAAGTACTTGAGTATCACATCGAGAAGAAGGCAGACATCACCGTCGTAACCAAGGACCTTGATCCGTCGGAGGACACGACAAGATTCGGTGTTGTTAAGCTCGATGATGACAACAGGATAATCGATTATGATGAGAAACCCGTTGTTACCGATATCAAGACCGTTTCGACAGGTATATACGTTATCAGAAGACGTCTCCTTATCGAACTTCTTCAGAAGGCAAACGATGAGGACAGATATGATTTCGTAAAGGATATTCTTATCCGTTATAAAGCGATCAAGAATATATATGCTTACAAGATGACTGATTATTGGGCAAACATCTCTACAGCGGAAGCATATTATAAGGCCAATATGGACTTTCTCAAAAAGGATGTAAGACAGTTCTTCAAGAGTGCACCCGACATCTATACCAAAGTCGACGATCTTGCCCCTGCTAAATATAATCCGGGAGCAAATGTCAGGAACTCGCTGGTATCGAGCGGATGCATCATCAACGGTAGTGTTGAGGATTCGATCATCTTCAAGAAAGTATATATCGGCAATAACTGTCACATCAAGAATTGCCTGGTACTAAATGACGTTCATATCGGAGATAACACATATCTTGAGAATTGTATTGTAGAAAGCAGGTGTACGATTTCAGAGAATTCAAGGCGTGTCGGGACTGACGGCAACATAGAGATAGTTGTCGAAAAGAGCCCCAGATATACAATTTAATAGCATCCAGAAAAGGGAAGGGGATACGGAAACAGATGCAGATTACAGACATCAGGGTACGTAAAATATCCAAGGAAAACAAGATGAGAGCAGTGGTGTCCATCACGCTCGACAACGAATTTGTCATCCATGACATCAAGGTGATTGACGGTGAGAAGGGATTGTTTATAGCAATGCCGAGCAAGAAATCCACTGACGGAGAATACAGGGATATAGCACATCCCATTAACTCCGAAACCAGGGAGAGCATCCAGAGACAGATCCTTGAAGCTTATGAAAAGGCTGAGGATCCTGAACCTGTTCAAGCCTAAGAAGACAGAACTGACCGGCCTACCTGTATATGCAGGAAGCTGGTCAGTTTTCTGTATGCGGACATTCGCACGCGAAAAAGTTTTCGTTAATTATTGAATTTTATAATAAACATATTGACAAGAATGGTGATAAAATGCTTTAATTGTTGGTGAACAACCGTTTGAGCAAATTGGCGGTGCGCATTGCCCCTATGCTCTTTGGAATAAATAACTATTATATCGGAAAGGTGAGAGAAGGTATGGCAGCAGTTACTACAGCAGAAATGAAAGAGAAACTTACGGCTGATTTTAAGGAGAAATTCGGCGGCGATGGCGATATCAGAAGCTATTTTGCACCGGGCAGAGTTAACCTTATCGGCGAGCATACGGATTATAACGGAGGGCATGTATTCCCCTGTGCTCTTACGATAGGAACATATTTTATCGCGAGGAAGAGGGAAGATGATATTATCAGGCTTTATTCGGAGAATTTTGAGGGGCTTGGGATCATTGAGGGCAGCATAAAGGATCTTACCTGGAAGAAGGAGGCTGACTGGGCCAATTATCCGATCGGTATGACCTGGGCCTTTGGTGAGAAGGGCTACCCTGTTACAAGCGGCTATGATGTCCTGCTTTACGGAAATATTCCGAACGGTTCCGGACTTTCCTCATCCGCTTCGGTTGAAGTGGGCACGGGCGTTATGCTTAAGGATATGTTCGGCTATGATATCAGCATGATCGACATTGCGCTTTTCGGACAGTATTCCGAGAACAATTTTAATAAAGTTAACTGCGGCATTATGGACCAGTTTGCGATCGCAATGGGCAGCAAGGATAAGGCGATCTTCCTTGATACGTCAGATCTTTCGTATGAATATGCACCGGTTGTACTTGCCGATTCCAAGATAGTTATAGCCTGCTCCAATAAGAAGAGAGGGCTTGGCGATTCCAAATACAATGAGAGAAGAAGCGAGTGCGAGCAGGCTCTTGCGGAGCTTCAGAAATGCCTTAATATAAGATCGCTTGGTGAACTTACGGAGGAGGAATTTGAGGCAAATAAGGGACTTATTGCTTCGGATGTAAGACGGAGAAGAGCTAAGCATGCCGTATATGAGAATCAGCGTACCATCAAAGCCGTTAAAGCCCTGAGAGACGGTGATATCGAAGCTTTCGGCAAGCTGATGATCGCTTCCCATGATTCACTTCGTGATGACTACGAGGTTACCGGTATTGAGCTTGACACACTTGTTGCAAGTGCATTAAAGCAGCCCGGTGTTATCGGCTCAAGAATGACGGGCGCCGGCTTTGGCGGTTGCACCGTCAGCATTGTAAAAAATGATGCGATCGACGGGTTTATCGAGAATGTAGGCAGAGAATATGCCGCTGCGATCGGATATGCGGCGGATTTCTATGTGGTTGAGATCGGCGACGGCGCAGGAAAGATCTAGACGTGCAAGATGCGATGGCGCAGGACAATGTTTTTTATAAGGAGAAGAAAGATGATTTATTCGGCAATTAAGAAGCTTGTTACATACGGAATAGAGACGGGACTTATAGGTGAGGACGAGAGGATTTATTCCACCAATCTTTTGCTCGACTGCCTGCAGTGCGATGATTACGAGGACGACGGCGTTGAGTATAAGGATGTGGACCTGGAGAGCACGCTTGCCGAACTCCTTGATCATGCGGTTTCAAACGGCATTATAGAAGACGGCGTCGTTTACAGAGACCTTTTTGATACAAGGCTTATGAACTGCATAATGCCGAGACCGAAGACTGTAAGGGATACATTTTATGCGTTGTATGAGAAGTCTCCGAAGGAGGCGACAGACTATTATTATAAGCTTAGCCGTGATTCGGATTACATCAGACGTTACAGGATCTGCAAGGATGTTAAATGGGTAACGCCCACCGAGTACGGTGATATCGATATTACCATCAATCTTAGTAAGCCCGAGAAGGACCCCAAAGCCATTGCTGCGGCCAAACTTGCCAAGCAGAGCGGATATCCCAAATGCCTCCTTTGTATTGAGAATGAAGGCTACGCAGGGCGCATCAATCATCCTGCAAGGCAGAATCACAGGATCATTCCGATCACGATAAACGGCAGCAAATGGGGCTTCCAGTATTCTCCCTATGTGTACTACAACGAGCACTGTATAGTATTTAACAGTGAGCATGTACCTATGAAGATCGAGCATAACACATTCGTAAAGCTCTTTGATTTTATCAAGCTTTTTCCGCATTATATGCTTGGCTCGAATGCGGACCTTCCGATTGTCGGAGGCTCGATACTTTCACACGATCACTTCCAGGGCGGCAATTACGAATTTGCGATGGCCAAAGCGCCGGTTGAGAAGGATTTTACGGTGAAGGGCTTCGAGAGGGTTTCATGCGGCATTGTAAAATGGCCTATGAGTGTTATTCGTCTTTCAGCCGCAAGCAGCGATGATATCATTGCTCTTGCGGACCATATTCTTGCAAAGTGGAGAGCGTATACGGATGAGGCAGCCTTTATATTTGCCGAGACGGACGGTGAGCCTCACAATACGATCACGCCGATCGCGCGCAAAAAAGGCGATAAATATGAGCTTGATCTTGTGCTCAGAAACAATATCACAACGCCTGAGCATCCTTTGGGTGTATATCATCCTCACAGTGAACTTCATCACATCAAGAAAGAAAACATCGGACTTATCGAGGTTATGGGCCTTGCGGTGCTTCCTTCAAGACTTAAAGGCGAGATGGAGCTGCTTAAGGAGTATATTTTATCGGGCAAGGACATCAGGTCAAACGAGCAGATAGAAAAGCATGCCGACTGGGCATACGAATTCCTTCCGAAATACGATATCAAGGGCGCATCGCCGGAGGATATCGACAAGATACTTAAGACCGAGATCGGCCGGGTGTTTGCCAAGGTTCTCGAGCATGCCGGTGTGTATAAGAGAACGGATGAAGGAATGGCTGCTTTTAAAAGGTTTACGGATTCCCTGTAAAATATTAATATCGAATGAACTTAAGGGTTTGGAGGGCTTTATATGTATCAGATCAATATGGCGCTTGATATGTTCGCACTTATAATATGTGCGATCATGATCGTCGGGACGCTATCTGAGTATGCGATTCATCAAAGACTTTCCAAACTCTTTATTTTTGCACTTTTTTGCATGGCCGTATATTTGATAAGTAATTGGATAATGTATTTTCTGTACGAGTATTTCGGGTTCGAAAGAGCCGGCTGGTACAACTTTCTTCTGGATTTCCTTAATGCGAATTCGAGTACCGCATATTATGCCCTTCTTATACTTTTTACCTGCTATATAAGGGAGTATCTGTCGTTTCATTTTACAATTCCCAGATATCCGATACCCATTACGATCATTGTGGGATCCGTATATGCGGTTTTGTGGACGGTTTCCGCTTTTAATGGAATGTTTATCGAAATAACTTCCGAGGGCGTTAAGCATGGTAAATTATATGTCCTGGGCCAGCTTGGCGGTTATGTTATTCTCATCGTCAATGTGATCATGATCATAAGTGCACGAAAGTATCTGCAAAAGAATCAGGAAATCGCGCTTTTTACCTTTGTTTTTTTTCCGGTATTAGGTGTTCTTTTGAGACCGCTTATGCCGGATATAGCACTTATGCCGCTTGCACTGCTGCTTTCTCTTTTTTCCACTTTCATACACATACATTTAAGTACGGTTCATGAGGTCCAGCGCAAGGAAAATGAGATGACCGAGGCGAGGATGCGGATCTATATGAGCCAGATAACTCCGCACTTTCTGTACAATTCGCTCAATTCCATATACTATCTGTGCGAAAAGAATACCAGCGAGGCTCAGCAGGCAATCGAGGATTTTTCCGAATATCTGAGGATAAATATCGATAGTATGACGGAAGATAAACTTGTAAATATCGGCAGGGAAATCGAGCATGTAAGGCATTATCTGAGCCTTGAAAAGATAAGATTTCAGGATGAACTGAATGTTGAATATGAGATAGAAAATAAGGATTTTATGATACCTCCGTTTACTCTCGAGCCGATAGTGGAGAATGCCGTAAGGCACGGAATCAGCAAAAAAGAGGGAGGCGGGACCGTTAAGATATATATAGGCGAGAGCATAAACAATTATATCATAAGGATTGAAGACGACGGAGTCGGCTTTAACAGCAGCGAGGAGATAACCCTGAAGGGAGAAAACGGAAGAGGACATATCGGTATTCAGAATGTGCGCGACAGACTCTGGTATGCCTGCGAAGGCACGATGAAAATCACTTCCCAACCGGGCGTCGGGACCAAGGTGGAGATCCATCTTCCGAAAACGAGAAATCATATAAAATAGATCGATATACCGTGAGGTACTTTTGCACTTATTTATAAGGATTTCCTTCTTGACAGGTGTTCACATATGATGTAAATTTGAAAACGGATACCGTTTTCAAATTGTAAAAACGGTAGGCAGTGCCTTGGCACTGTCTATGTTTAGTTATTGCGGCGAACGACTCGCACAAACAGAACGGAGTATTGCAAATGGCTGATGGTAAAGTACATTATAAAACCAAACATAAAGAGGAACTCGAGGAGTATCTGAGCACGATCCCCGGTGAGCATTTTACTGCAAGTGACGTGTGCGATCATTTTAAGAAGATCGGACGTCCGATGGGTACAACTACCGTATACAGGCAGCTTGAGAGACTTGTAGGTGACGGAAGAGTCAACAAATACATTATTGATGAGAACAGCTCGGCATGCTTTGAATATATCGGAGCGGAGCGCGACTGCTATGCGAGGGGCTGCTTTCATTGCAAATGCGAGAAATGTGGGATGCTTATTCATATGGAATGCCACGAATTGTCGCTGATAAAGGATCATCTGATGGAGGAGCACGGATTTGTGCTTGACCCCTTAAGGACCGTATTTTACGGGATTTGTGAGAAATGCAAATCCAAGGAAGATTAGAATGATCGGAGGATAGCCACAAATGGCGCAACTTAAATGTATAGATCTTGCGGTCGGATATGAGAAAATGCCGGTTGCAAGCGGGATCAATATGGAAGTAAACAAGGGCGATTATCTGTGTATAGTCGGCGAGAACGGTTCGGGTAAGAGTACCCTTATGAAGACCATTCTCGGTCTTACTTCGCCCATAAGCGGTAAGATTGAGTACGGAGACGGCCTTACCAAGAATAAAATAGGCTACCTTCCGCAACAGACTCTGGTACAGAGGGATTTTCCCGCATCGGTTAAAGAGATCGTTCTCTCGGGCTGTCAGGCAAGGAGCAGGAGGCTGTTTTATTCGGCGAAGGATAAAGAGCTTGCCGCAGCCAATATCGCTAAAATGGGTATCAAGGAGCTTGAAAACCGTTGCTATCGTGAACTTTCGGGAGGGCAGCAGCAGAGAGTTCTGCTTGCGAGAGCACTGTGCGCAACGCAGAATGCACTTCTTCTTGATGAGCCCGTGAGCGGCCTCGATCCCAAGGTTACCGCGGAAATGTACGCTCTTATCGAGAGACTCAACAAGGAGGACGGTATTACGATAATCATGATTTCGCATGATGTGAATGCGGCGCTTCAATATGCGACGCATGTGCTTCACATAGAGGATAAAATATTTTTCGGTACGAGAGAGGAGTATAAGAATAATGGGAATATTTGATAAGCTTGCATTATACTTCAGTTATCCCTTCGTAAGATATGCGCTTATAGTCGGCGTGCTCGTGGCGCTTTGTTCGTCCCTTCTCGGTGTAACGCTTGTACTTAAGAGATTTTCGTATATCGGAGACGGCCTCAGTCACGTTGCTTTTGGGGCTATGGCGATCGCGGCGGTGCTTAATTTTACCAACGATATGCTGCTTGTGCTTCCGATAACCGTTGTAGCTGCGGTGCTTCTTCTCAGAACCGGTCAGAATACCAAGATAAAAGGTGATGCCGCGATTGCGATGATTTCGGTTGCTTCGCTTGCCGCCGGTTATCTGCTGATGAATATTTTTCCGACAAAATCATCGAATATCTCGGGAGATGTGTGTACTACGCTGTTTGGCTCAACCTCGATCCTGACACTTAAATCCAATCAGGTGTGGCTCAGTATGGGGCTTTCCGTAGTGGTTGTTGTGTTCTTCGTGTTATTTTATAATAAAATATTCGCAGTCACCTTTGACGAGAATTTTGCCAAGGCTGTCGGAATGAGAGCAAATATCTATAACCTTCTGATTGCCGTAATAATAGCGGTTATCATAGTGCTTGCGATGAACCTCGTCGGTTCGCTCCTTATCTCGGCTCTCGTTATTTTCCCCGCACTTTCGGCGATGAGAGTGTTTAAGAGTTTCAAGTCGGTTACGATCTGCTCGGTCATTGTCTCGATAGTCTGCACATCCGCCGGACTTCTTATCTCGATCCTTGCCGGCACACCCGTCGGCTCGACCATTGTCGCCGCGGATGTCGTGGCATTCGGCGTATTTGCGCTTGTCGGTAAGATCGCGCACAGATAATGTATCGAAATTACATTAAGTGTAAGCGACGGGCGAGTCTTGCAATCCTCATGCCCATCGGGAAATCGGGCATGTCGCCCATTGTGAGTGCCTTGGTCTTAAATAGCAGGGCAAAATAGACGGCAACGGAAAGGATCACGCATACCACTACCGATAAGAGATTTACGATATACGAAGAACCCATTAGCGCTGTGATCCCCATATTTATGAAATACGACATTCCACCGATCACGATCGAGCAAAGGAGTGGGATAATGAATGAATCTATCCATTCCTGCTTAAAGCCCGAGTATTTGCTGACCGATATGTGATTGAGCACGCAAACAACGAGAGGATATGTCATATTGCCGATAACGAGCGCATATCCGCCCAGAGTGGTGAATCTAAGAAGCAGGATCACAAGCACTATGTGTATACCGAGCGAGATGGCGCTGTTGATGACGGGGACACGCATTTTATTCATTCCCTGAAGTGCGGCATTGGTAACTGTTGAAAGCGCATAAAATACAACTGCTATTCCGCCTATCATAAGCATATGTCCCGAAACCAGATAGTCGGTTGTCGGGAAGAGCAGCCTCATGATCGGCCTTCCGAGTGCGATAAAACCAAGCGCACAGGGGAAAGCAATGATCATATTGAATTTTATCGAGGTTGCAAGCTTGCTTCTGAAATCGTCCATATTGCCGACCGAATGAAGCGACACGAGTGTCGGGATCATTGATGAAGCGAGCGACGAAGATATCGCCGCCGGCACGTTTATAAGCGTTCTGTATTTGGAATAATAGCTGATGACAAGCGTACTTGAGGCTTTTCCGGAGTAGAGCGCACCGAATATAAAAGTATCTATAAGACCGACGGACTGGTATACCACCTGGCTTAAGATGACCGGAAGTATCGTGCCGAGAAGGTCTTTCATTATAACATTTCCGCTTTCGGTAATGCCTGTGGTGTCTTTTCTGTAATTCTTTACAAACACTCTTTTATAAAATGTGAATAGGAATGCAAGAAGTGCGAGGCTTATCAGCGCACCGCTTAAAGTTCCGAGCGTACTGCCGGCTGCGCCCCATTTGGCTTTGGAGAGAGCCTCTGTATTAACTGCCACAAATGAGTACGCGGCTACAATGCTTACGATCGCATTGACCACCTGCTCAACAAGCTGGGAAATGGCGGTTGGAAGCATATTCTTACGACTTTGAAAAAAACCTCTTAAAGTACCTGCGATCGCGACAACAAATATGGTCGGTGAGAGCACGCGAAGAGGTACTGCAAGGCCCTCATAACCGGAGACTTTCTCGATAAATCCGGCGAACGCGAGGATAAGCACGGTCATAATAAGTCCGGAGAGGGCGCCGAACATCATTGCATAACGAAAAACACGGTACCCGTTTCGATACTGTTTTTTCGCGAATCTATAGGACAATAATTTGGACACAGCAAGTGGCATACTATAAGATGATAAAATAAGTGCTACCGAATACACTTCGAAAGCGATGCTGTACAGACCGTTGCCGTTATCACCGATGATCGCGGCAACCGGGCTTCGATAGAGCAGTCCGATTATCCTCGATATTATCGAAGCGACCGCAAGTATTGAGCCCTGTTTTATAAAATTATCCGTGTTGCGTCTTTTGGTATTTTCCATAGCATCATAATAATACGCTAATACGGGGCATTTTTCAAGCATCCTTTAGGGAGGGGTCGGGTAAATTTACTGTAGGAATTAACAGAATATAAGACATCCATGAATCTC
>CAKZZH010000115.1 GCA_937885345.1 uncultured Lachnospiraceae bacterium
TGATGTGACTGGAGTTCAGACGTGTGCTCTTCCGATCTGGAAGAGGAACCGCACCCAGTGGAGCATCCACAGGAGAGTTTGAAGCATTAGAGCTTCGAGACGGTGACAAGAGCAGATACCTTGGAAAGGGTGTATCTAAGGCAGTTAACAACATCAATACCGTTATTGCAAAGGCAATCGTTGGTCTTGATGCATCAGACACCTATGCAGTAGACGCTGCAATGCTTAAGGCAGACGGAACCAAGGATAAGTCAAAGCTTGGTGCTAACGCTATCCTCGCAGTTTCAATCGCTGCTGCAAGAGCTGCTGCTAATTCTCTTGATATTCCTCTTTACAGATTCCTTGGCGGTGTTCAGGGTACAAAACTTCCCGTTCCTATGATGAACATCTTAAACGGTGGCGCTCATGCAGACAGCGCTGTTGATACACAGGAATTCATGATCATGCCCGTCGGCGCTCCTTCATTCAAGGAAGGTCTCAGATGGTGTGCAGAGGTATTCCACACACTTAAGAGCCTCATCAAGAAGATGGATGACGTAACAGCAGTTGGTGATGAGGGTGGTTTCGCTCCCAACAAGCTTAAGAGTGATGAAGAAGCTATCGAGAAGATTCTCGAGGCTATCAAGGCTGCAGGTTTCAAGCCCGGCAAGGATTTCATGATCGCTATGGATGCTGCTGCATCTGAGTGGAAGAGCAAGAAGGGTAAGGGCTTCTATCATCAGCCTAAGAGCGGCAAGGATTTTACAACAGATCAGCTTATCGCTCACTGGGAAGCACTTGTTGACAAATATCCCATCATCTCTATCGAAGATGGTCTTGACGAAGAAGATTGGGAAGGCTGGCAGAAGATGACCGCAAAGATCGGTCATAAGGTACAGCTCGTTGGTGATGATCTTTTCGTTACCAATACAGAGAGACTTGCAAAAGGTATCAAGCTTGGCGCAGGTAACTCAATCCTTATCAAGCTTAACCAGATCGGTTCTGTTTCAGAGACACTTGAGGCTATCAAGATGGCTCACAAGGCAGGTTATACCGCTATTTCTTCTCATCGTTCAGGTGAGACTGCAGATACAACAATCGCAGACCTTGCTGTTGCTCTTAACACATGCCAGATCAAGACCGGTGCTCCTTCAAGATCAGAGCGTGTTGCCAAGTACAATCAGCTTCTCAGAATCGAGGAACAGCTCGGCGCTTCAGCTAACTATCCCGGAATGGGCGCGTTCAACGTAAAGAAGGATGTTCCCGCCGAGAAGGCTCCTGCTAAGGCTGCTGCCAAGAAAGCTCCTGCTAAGAAGGCTCCTGCTAAGAAGGCTCCCGCTAAGAAGGCTCCTGCTAAGAAGACAACCAAGAAGTAATTATAGTTACTTAAGATATTTAAGCCGGTGCATAGAAGTATGTACCGGCTTATTTTTGCAACAAATGACCGGCGCCACCGCGCCGGTTAAATTGCTTATATTCATTTAAATCATCCAAACCGCACTGCCTGCATGGCAGGTACTGCTGCTTACCCGTGGAAAATGCGAGTTGCCGCGATCGCTATCGCACTGGGTCCTATATGACAGGATACGCTGAGCGATAAGGGATCGATAAACACATCGTTATTTGGAAATTCTTCTTTGATCTCCGCAAGCCACTCAGCGGCTGCTTCATCATCCTCGGTATATGCCGCACAAATATTAACGTTCGCAGGATCGTCGCCGAATCTGTTGGTAATATCCGTATGTATGGAATCAAGCATTATCTGCTTTGCGAGCTTAACAGTTCTGGCTTTGGAAAATGCATCAAGTTTCTCGCCCTGAATCTGAAGCACCGGCTTGAGCTTGAGGAGCGTTCCGAGCGCTGCGGCGGCAGGTGTTATCCTTCCGCCCTTCTTAAGATATTTTAAGGTATCAACCATAATGTAGATAGTCGATTCAAAAGCAGTCTCCTCAAGGTATTTCTTAATCTCTGCAGCATTTGCGCCCTTTTCGACCATCGTAAGAGCATCATAAACCGAAAGTTTCTGCGTGATCGAAATCCTCTGGTTATTGACTACCTGCACCTTTCCGTCAAAATCCTCGGATAACATCATTGCCGTTTCACAGGAACTGGATAATCCGCTCGACATAGGGATGTACACTATCTCATCATAAGACTCAAGTGTCTTCTTCCACAAGTCGATCACATCACCCGTTGTAGGCATTGACGTTTTAATATCGATCGAATCATCCTCAAGCATTTTGTAGAAACCCTTCTGATCGAGATCGATATTCTCGTAATACACCTTCTCATTGATGTAAAAAGGCATGGGGACAACCATAATTCCTTTTTCTTTGGCCTCCTCAACCGAGAAACCGGCGTTGGAATCGGTAATGACCGCTATTTTTCCCATTATTTCTTTCCTCTCATATTATAAAATAATATACCTTATATCAACGTAAACCCCCGTTGAAAGTTTACTGTTTCTGCGCCACTTCGCCCTGCTTCTTATAAATGCTTCCTGCAGGAACATAACCTCTGACGCTTGAAAGCGGATAGATATTGGTTCCGGGACCTATGACACTTCCCGGATTAAGGATGCTTCCGCATCCGACCTCAACATTGTCTCCGAGTATCGCACCCATCTTCTTAAGACCGGTCTCGATCTTCTCGTCCTTATACTTGATAACAACAAGTGTTTTATCGGATTTAACATTGGACGTAATGGAGCCGGCACCCATATGCGATCTGAAACCAAGAATGGAATCGCCTACATAATTGTAATGCGGAACCTGCACTTTATCAAAGAGCACAACATTCTTAAGCTCTGTGGAATTGCCGACAACGGCACCCTTACCCACTATCGCGCTGCCTCTGATAAACGCACAGTGCCTGATCTCGGCATTCTCATCGATAATGCAGGGACCGGTGATCGAAGCCGAGGGAGCGACCTTAGCACTCTTATGGATCCAAATGTTCTCACCCTTCTTCTCGTAATCCGCGGAAAGTCTGCTTCCGAGCTCTGTTATATAATCCTTAATAAGCGGAAGGATCTCCCAGGGCATATCCGCCCTTTTCATAAGATCTGCCGCAATGGTATTTTCAAGTGTAAAAAGCGTGCTTATCTTTAATTCGTCCATTGCGTCCCCCCTATTCTACCGTTACGGATTTGGCAAGGTTACGGGGCTTATCTACATCGATACCCTTGAGTACTGATGTGTAATATGCGATAAGCTGAAGCGGAACGCTTGCGATTATCGGCATTAAGAACTCATCATAATCAGGTGTTCTAACAACATAATCAGCCTCATCATCCTTAACGGCAAATCCATCGGAGCATATAAGAATGACTTTCGCGCCTCTTGCCTTAACCTCTTTGATATTGCTGAGCGTCTTCTCGTAAAGCGACCGCTGCGTTGCAACGGCGATAACAGGAGTATCCTGTGATATAAGCGCTATAGGGCCGTGCTTTAACTCGCCTGCCGCATAAGCCTCCGAATGTATATAGGAAATCTCCTTAAGCTTAAGTGAACCCTCCATACTGAGAGCGTAGTCAAAGCCTCTTCCGATGTAGAGAAGGCTCTGTGCCGCGGTAACATTGGAAGCGGCATGCTGCGCCTGTGAAACATATGACTCATCAAGGGCAGCTTCTATTTTATCGGGGATACCGATAAGCTTTGCAACATAATCCTTGTAAGTATCGGTATCTATAAGCCCCTTTGCATATGCAAGTTTGAAAGCAAACATATACATCATGGAAATCTGTACGGTAAAAGCCTTGGTTGAAGCAACCGAAATCTCGGGGCCCGCATGCGTATACATAACCATATCGGCATCACGTGCTATGGAGGAACCCTTTACATTGACAAGTGCAAGAGTATCCGCACCAAGTCTCTTGGATATGTTAAGGGCCTCTTTGGTATCCGCCGTCTCTCCGGACTGGGAGATAAGGATTACAAGGTCACCCTTCTCAATAAGAGGATTCCTGTATCTGAATTCGGACGCCATATCAACGATAACCTTGGTCCTTGCAAGCTGTTCGATCACGTACTTGCCGACAACTCCGGCATGCATAGCGGTACCGCAGGCTACGATGTAGATATTCTTATACGAAGAAAGCTTCTTATCATCGAGTCCGCACTCGGAGAAATCCACCATACCATCGCTTACTCTGGGCATTATGGTAGTCTTAATGGCAGTGGGCTGCTCATGTATTTCCTTGAGCATAAAATGCTCATATCCGCCCTTCTGCGCAGCGTCAGCATCCCAATCCGCCGTAAGAACCTGCTTATCAACCGGATCGCCGTAAATATTCCTGATGGAAATAGTACCTGCGCTTATCGCCGCGATCTCATTTTCCTCAAGAAGTATGTACTGTCTTGTATATTCAAGGAGCGCCGTCATATCGGACGCAATATAATTCTCGCCCTTTCCGACACCGACGATCAAAGGGCTGTCCTTACGAACAGCGTATATTTTATCGGGGTAATCCTTAAAGATGATACCGAGCGCATATGAACCTCTTATATCTCTGAGCGCTCTGCTTACGGTATTAAGCGGATCGTCTCCATCATAATAATAATCCAGAAGCTTTGCAACAGTCTCTGTATCGGTCTGACTTTCAAATGTATATCCTTTATCTATGAGAAATTCCTTGATCTGCGCATAATTCTCGATAATGCCGTTATGCACGATGGAAACTCTCTTACCACTCTGCGGATGTGAGTTGATATCAGAAGGCTCACCATGCGTCGCCCATCTGGTATGTCCGATACCTACGTTTCCGCGTGGTCTTCCCTCCTTCTTAAGGAGCTCGATAAGATAGGCAAGCTTGCCCTGATGCTTAACGACTTTGATATCTCCATCGTCAAATACCGCGATTCCGGCCGAATCATATCCTCTGTACTCAAGCTTTGACAAAGTGTCCAAAAGGATATCAACGCAGTCCTTGGGTCCTGCATAGCCCACTATTCCACACATCGCAATAATTCCTCGCTTTCTCTTACAAATAATTATTATACACAACCGACTAAAATGTGTAATAACACACACCTTCGATTATATAAGAATCAATGAAATTATACAACCTAAATATTTATGTAAGAACCACCGAAAATAAAGTGATTACTTTTTATATGCTTTTGCCGCCTCATCAAACAGAGACCACAACATACCCGAATCGGAACTGTTCCTTACAATATTGGTATTTCCGACTATAAAAGCTTCAAGCTTAACAAGATATTCATTCTCGTCTATCTCGCCCTCGGCAACCATGGTAAGGCCCTTCTCCCAGCTTGCCGTGAGCTGCGGATCCAGCATCCTCTTAATAGATGCCTTGACCACCTCATATATAAGCTCACCCATAAGCGTCGGCGTGATGATCTGCGTCTTATTGTTAAGCGCAATATAATTCTTATCCACCAGTTTCTTAAGGATCTCCGCTCTCGTAGCCGAAGTACCGATCCCGCTGCCCTTTATCTGCGCACGAAGTTCCTCGTCTTCAATGAGATTTCCCGCATTTTCCATAGCGAGGATCATCGAACCGGAATTATACCTTGTAGGCGGCTTGGTCTCGCCCTCCTTCAGTGTAAAATCCTTAAGCATAAATATATCGCCCTTCTTCATGGTCTTAAGAGCAGTTAGCATTTCGGGAGGACATTTCTCATCCGATGGATCGCCCTTATCCGATGAATCCGTTTTGTTATCCTCAGCATTATCCTGAGCCTTTGCGCTGCTCTTCTTGTAACTTTCAAGGACCGTCATATATCCCGGATTTGCGAGCACTTTAAACGAAGAAAAAACCTTTTCCGCAGTGCCTGCATGTTCAAACGTAAGCGACGCTCTTCTGTACACTGCTGCCGGATAAAATATTGCCAGAAACCTTCTTACGATCGCAAAGTAAACATTTCTCGTAGTCTGACTTATTGAGCCGAGATTCCCCAGTCCCTGGCCTGTCGGGATTATCGCATAATGGTCGGTGATCATTTTATCGTTGGTATAACGCGTCTTCTTGCCGATGTCCTTATAAGTGCCTTTACTGAGTATTTCAGAAGCAAAAGCGCCGTAATCGTCAAGAGAAGTAAGTCCCTTAAGATTCTTGTCGATAACCTTGGCAACAGCGCTTGAAAGCACTCTGGCATCCGTTCTGGGATAGGTTACAAGCTTCTTCTCATAGAGTTCCTGAGTATGCTTAAGCGTCTCATCGGGACTAAGCTTAAAAAAGCGAGAGCAGTCATTCTGAAGTTCCGCAAGGTTATACAGAAGCGGAGGCTGCTTATTCTCCGTCTTCTTCTCGATTCCCGCAAGCTTAAAAGTAACCGGATCGTTAACGCTCATATGATCGATAAGTTCCCGGGCTCTCTCCTTGGTCTTAAACCCGTTCTCCTTGTAGAGAAATGGTGAATCCTGATATTTACTGCCTTCAACGGCCTTCCATTCAGCCTCAAAGATTCCGTCTTCGGTGCCCGGAATAAAGAGATTTGCGATAACCCTGTAAAACGGTGTCTTTGTAAAATTACGGATTTCCCTCTCTCTGTCCACCACCATTCCAAGAACGCAGGTCATAACCCTTCCGACTGCGATGACGGTATTCTTTTCAGTTTTCATATAATTGGAAATGCTTCGGCCGTATTTGAGCGTAAGTGCTCTGGAGAAATTGATGCCCATAAGATAGTCTTCTTTGGCACGAAGATAAGCCGAGTCCGCAAGATTGTCATATTCCGACAGATCTTTTGCCTCGGCAACACCTCTCTTGATCTCCTCTTCAGTCTGCGAATCGATCCAGACTCTGCGTCTTTCCTTACCCTTTACTCCTGCCATCTGTTCCACGAGCCTGTATATATATTCGCCCTCTCGCCCGGAGTCGGTGCAGACATAGATAATGTCCACATCATCTCTGTTAAGGAGTCCTGCAACTATTTGAAATTGTTTACTGACTGAGGGAATAACCTCATACTTCCATTCTTTGGGAATGAACGGAAGCGTATCCATCTGCCATTTTTTGAGGGAGGGATCATAAACCTCCGGATATGACAGACCGACAAGATGGCCGAGGCACCATGTAAAAATCGCATCATCCGTCTCCACATAGCCGTCACGCCTTGTTGTAACGGAACCAAGTGCCTTGACAAATTCCTGCGAAACACTCGGCTTCTCCGCTATATATAAATGTTTCATATTACAATTCCTCAATCGGCATAAGAAGCAGCTCGTCGCTCGCCATGTCCTTTATATCTTCCGCAAAACCGCTTAAGGAGAACACATATACCCTGACTGCTTCAAGCCCGGCAATACGAATATTTTCCTTAAGAAGCGCATGTTCAAAACTGTCATAGGGCTTGTTCTTAACATGGCACTGACCTATAACGGCTTTGCCGTCCGCATTCACCATTATGATATGGACATCTCCGTCCTTACCGTAATATCCGCCCTTATACTCATAAGTGGAGTCAAGCTGTCCAATAGTCTTGAGAATCTCCATAAACTCCTGCCCTATCTTTACAAAGGTAGAAAGCAGATATTCATTGACATTACCGCTTATGTACCTGTCATAGAAATCGGCCGTTGACATACTGCCCATTACGGATTTGTTCGGATATACAAACCTGTACCAATAATTCACAATGGGGTCGCAGATTCTGTAGCATCCCTTACGTGCGCTCTCGGAATTCTCCTTGTCATACGAAAAAACCTTCTCCACGATTTCCCTCTCAATAAGATTGCCGAGATAGACGCTTATTTTATCGCGTCCGTAGCCGGTATAATCGTGAATATCATTGAGTTTGTCCATACCGCTTGCAAGACATCCGAGCAAAGTATTATAAATAGCGGTCTCGCGAAATTCCTCCTGAAGAAACTCGTGGGCCACATCATACAATCTTCCGTTCACATTCAGAATCTCATTGCAAACATTGGCTCTGATCGAAGCCTTAACATTCCAGCGCTTCATATAAGCCGGAATTCCGCCCGTAATGGCATAGAAAGTCAGATTATCTATATTGGTACTGCCCGAGGGAAGCATACTTACAACGTCCGTATACGAAAGGGGTTTAAGCTTGATAAAAGAATTGATCGCAAGTGCGGCATTACCGATCGTGCCAACCATACTGTTCTCAATCCAGGCAACCGAAGAGCACGTAAGCACAATCATCAGATCGCTATGAACGCCCAATATATCGGCGAGCTTCGCCATAAAATCCGGATCGCCTTTAATGATATTCTGGAAGTTCTCAATTATCACAAGCTTCCGCTCTGCGGTAAAATGCTCATTTATGATTCTGTCGAAAAGATCCTCATAAGAAAGCCTGTCATTGCTTCCGAAGGCTCTGTTCATGGCATCAAGCATCTCAAAGGCAGCTCTGGGAAATGCCTCAAAATACAGGTATTCTTTATCTTTGATAAATTCACGGACCAGCGCCGTCTTACCGATACCGCTGCGCCCATAGACAATTGTAAGATTACTCTTGCCCGGCGCGGCATAATGCTCATTAAGCGCCGCAAGCTGTTCTTCTCTGCCTACCATAATACACTCCGTAGATATTATTACTGCCAATACAAATCGGCCGCGCCCGTATGCTCACGCGCCGGATTTATATCCGAAAAAGACAGAGATTATTGTACTATATTTTGACTTATTTTTCAATCTCAGGGGCATTTAATTCCTTGAGACAATATTTTAAAAAGCCTGCGCCACTTTTATCTTGACTCATCAATTGTCATCTCATAAGCAGGCAGGAACTTATCTACAAAGATCTCGACCTCTGGCAATTCCATCTTCTTGATGATCTCAAGTATCGATTCGCCGGCCTTTTCAAAATCCATATTACCCATTCGGCGTTCTTCCACGCATTTGATATAGGCCGAGAGTTTATCCGCCGCTTTTACATATTTCCAGAGTTCCTTTTCCTCCTCGGTATCAAGAAGAAGCGGCTTGTAAACATCTCTGAGTTCTTCGGGAAGGCCCTCAAGAAGCTCATCTCTTGCAACGCTCTCGACTTCCTTATATGCATTACGGATCACCGGACTGTAATACTTAACCGGTGTCGGCATATCACCCGTTATGATCTCCGTCGCATCATGATACATTCCCATAAGCGCAAGCCGGTCTGCATTGAGACTGCCGCCGCACATCGTATTATTGATAACACCGAGCGCATGCGCGATCATCGCAACTTCAAGGCTGTGCTCGCTGATATTCTCTTTAAAGGTATTTCTCATCAGGCCCCATCTGTTAATGTATTTCATACGGGACATCATCGCAAAAAAATGATTATCTTTCATTTGATCCACTCCAAATTATATTGCTTGGCCGGGCCGCCGCACTCTTATCATTCTACCGTAAAATGATAAGCCGTCATGCTCTTAAAATGTTCACCTGCTTTAAGTACAACCGACGGAAAATCAGGATGATTCGGCGAATCGGGATAGAACTGAGTCTCAAAAGCGATACCCGAACGGCGAAGATATTTTATGCCGCTCTTGCCTACTATTCTACCGGAGAAGAAATTGGCGCTGTAGATCTGCATTCCGGGAAGGTCCGTCAGAATCTCCATCTTAATGCCTGTCTTCTCACTATAGCAGTATCCGACATTGGTAAGAACGCCGCGTTTCGTCATATCAAGCACAAAGTTGTGATCTATTCCTTTGACTCTTGTCATCGGCTCATAGTCGTCTTCGATATGCTTTCCGATAGGCGTAGGCACCGTAAAATCAAGCGGCGTACCCTTAACGCTTCTCTTCTCGCCTGTTATAACGGTATTTCCCTCGCCAAACATGAATTTATCGGCTTTGAGGCAGAGAATGTTATCGAGGATTGAACCGTCATCCTGGCCGTTCATATTGAAATAGCAATGATTCGTCATATTGAAAATCGTATCCTTATCGCTCACGCCTTCATATGTAAGCGAAACGGTATTATCATCATCAAAGGTGTAAGTGACCGAAATATCCATATTTCCGGGATATCCCTGATCCATATCAGGACTGTGAAGAGTAAATTTAACGCCTCCGTCCACAATCTCACCCTTCCACATTCTGGTAAAATACAGATCAGGACCGGAGTGGAGGTTGTTACCCATATCATTATCCGCAAGATCGTATTTTACTCCGTTAAGGACAAATGAATGTCCCTGGATCCTGTTGGCGTGACGGCCGATAACCGCCCCGAATGAATCATTATTGCAGTTCTCATAATCATTTCCGTCATCAAAACCAAGAACGACATCCTTGTCAGCGCCGTTCTTATCTTTGATAACCGTACTGACCCAGCATGCTCCCATATCGGTAAGCGTGAGCACATTACCCGATGAATTGGTAAGCTTGTAAAGAGTGATATCCTCACCCGCGTTGGTCTTTCCAAAAGCCAAAGTCGTAATTGTAATTCCCATCTTGTTCCTACCCTTCCTGTATCTTTCATTCCTTACAAAACATTTATAACCCAAAACAAAACCTTGCATCCGTTAAAATGCAAGGTTTATTGTACTATATTCCAATCAGTATTTCAATTATGCAAACGTCACTAAAAACCAAAATCAGTTCTCTTCGCTTACGATCTGATATACATCGATCTTAAACTGATCCGAAGGGCTGAGGCCTATGAAACGGCATCCATACATAACATCCTCGGAATCCTCGATACTTTCCATACGGATAATCTGAATAATGGCTTCAAAGCTCTCCTTGGTCCAAAGGGTAATCTTGGACTCATAATACGAATTAAGCGGAAGAAATTCTTTGGAAGTAAAGGCAATTCCTCCCTTGGAAATATTGATAACGCTAACCTCAATCTCATCCTTATTGACATCAGCGTTGGGCGACTTCGACTCCTTAACCGAACGAAGCTTAATAACAGCGTTAATCTTCATACGCTTTGCCCATCTCTTCTCACCAGCGGCTGCAGCCATCACACTCTCTCCTCCTAATCATTTAATAAGCATTGCATCTCCGAAACTGAAGAATCGGTATCTCCTATCGACAGCTTCCTTGTATGCTCTCATAATATTATCTCTGCCGGCCAGAGCACTGACCAACATCACAAGCGTTGATTCCGGCAAATGAAAGTTAGTTATTAAACAGTCAATCACCTTAAAGTCATAACCCGGATATATAAAAATATCCGTATCCCCACTGCTTGCTTTAACAACACCTTCCGAAGTCGCAACGGATTCAAGAGTTCTGCAGCTTGTCGTACCGACCGCGATCACTCTGTGCCCCGAAGCCTTAGCCGCATTAACGGCACCGGCCGCTTCTTCGTCTATCTTATAAAATTCGGTATGCATATGATGCTCTTCAATCTTGTCAACCTTAACCGGTCTGAAAGTTCCGAGCCCCACATGAAGAGTCACTCTTGCAATAACAATACCCTTATCTTCAATCTTCTTAAGAAGTGCTTCGGTAAAATGAAGCCCCGCGGTCGGAGCCGCTGCCGAGCCTTCATGTTTGGCATAAACCGTCTGATAACGATTCTTATCCTTAAGAGCATGTGTTATATAAGGCGGCAAAGGCATTTGTCCGAGTTCATCAAGTATCTCTTCAAAAATACCTTCGTAACTGAATCTTATGATCCTGTTACCGTCATCTATCATATCAACAATAGTACCCTTCAAAATACCATCACCAAAAACTATTTCACAGCCTGTCCTTGCTTTCCTGCCGGGTTTCACAAGACATTCCCAATCAGTATCGGAAAGCCTCTTAAGAAGGAGCACTTCAATCACGGCACCCGTTCCCGCCTTAGCGCCCATAAGCCTTGCAGGTATGACCTTGGTATCATTGATAACAAGACAATCGCCCGGCTCCAGATAATCGATAACATCAGTAAAAACCTTATGCTCCGTCTTGCCGGTCCGTCTGTCAAGTACCAAAAGTCTTGAAGAACTTCTATCTTCAAGGGGGTCCTGTGCTATAAGTTCAGGCGGAAGATCGTAATAAAAATCCTTAACATCCATAATAAAATCTACCCTAACCTATTGTTTATTATCGGGTTTTACTTAAACAAATAAAATAGTCAATATGCACTAACGCATGACCACACTACACATTTTAAAGCATAAAAAAATACAAACTACCTATGAAAAATGCGGGGAACCGACGTCCCCCGCAGAGCATATTTTAATTGTATACGCTGTCTCAATGTGTAACAAGCACTGCTTACGATCTAAGCACCGCACCAAGATCTGCAAGAGCCTCAAGTATTTTATCCATAAGCTCATTGATCTGGGCATCGTCAAGCGTTCTGTCCTTCGCTCTGAACGAAAGCGCAAAAGCTACCGATTTCTTGTTCTCTCCTACCTGTGCGCCTTCGTAGATATCGAATAATTCGCAGCTTTCAAGCAGTTTGCCGCCCTTCTTAAGGATCACATCCTCAAGTTCTCCGATCATAACGGCTTTATCTACGACAAGGCTTATGTCACGTGTTGAAGCAGGGAATTTGGCGATTCCTTCGTATTTGTGAAGAAAATTCACGAGGGGCATAACCTCGGGCATATCGATGACCGCGATATATGTTCTCTCACCGATTTCATAATTATCCGCAACCTGAGGATGGACCTCACCGAGATATCCGAGAACTTTGCCTTCATAAATAACCTCAGCCTGTCTTCCGGGATGAAGGAAAGGCTTTGCATTATCCGTTGAATAAGTAAGTCTTCCGTTTATTCCTACTCTCGTAAGGAACTCTTCAACCACTCCCTTCATCTCATAGAAGTCGCCCTTTCCGTACATTCCGAGAGTGAATGTGGATCTCTCATCGGGAAGCTCGGTAAGAGGAAGCGCCTTGGGAATATATACATTGCCGATCTCATAGAGACGTACATCCTTGTTCTTACGGTTATAGTTGGTCGCAAGCGACGATAAAATACCATTTACAGACTGCGTCTTCATGATCGAGAAATCAATGCCCAGAGGATTGCTGATCGTGATCACCTTCCTGAGAGGGCTGTCCTCGTCTATAAGGAGCTTATCAAATACCTTAGGGCTCTCAAACGAATATGTCATAGCCTGTGAGAAACCGCAGTATCTCGCAACTTCGCCTGCTACCTTTTCAACGATAAGTTTGAAGGAAAGGGCGCCGGCACTTGCACCGCTCGGAAGCGTTACAGGGATCTTATCATATCCGTAAAATCTCGCAACTTCCTCGGCCATATCACAGCTTCTGAGAAGGTCCTGTCTGAAAGAAGGGATCGTAAATGAATTACTTGCCTCATCATAAGGAATATCCAGTTTCTTAAAATATCCCAGCATTGACTGCTTATCAATATCGGTTCCGAGAAGTTTGTTATACTTATCGGGTTCGAAAGGAAGAACAACCTTATCGGGCTTTGCGGAAAATACATCCGCCATGCCGCCTACAACCTCGCCTGCACCGAGTTCCTCGATAAGCTGGCATGCTCTGTTAATTGCAGCTTCTGCATTGTAGGGATCCAGTCCCTTCTCAAACTTGCCCGAAGCATCCGTTCTAAGTCCGAGTCTCTTTGCGGAAAGTCTTATATTGGTTCCGTCAAAACATGCGGCTTCAAAAAGCATCGTCTTAACATCATCTGTAATCTTGGAATTCTCACCGCCCATAATACCTGCAATGCCGATAGCTTTATCTGCATCACAGATCATAAGGATATCCTTGTCGAGTTTTCTCTCCTGCCCGTCAAGAGTCTGAAAAACCTCTCCGTCCTTGGCGCGGCGAACGATTATTTTATGGCCTGCAATAGTATCGTAATCAAACGCATGCATCGGCTGACCATACTCTTCCATCACATAGTTGGTAATATCGACAATATTATTGATGGGTCTTATTCCGCTTGCGGCAAGCCTTCTCTGCATCCACTCAGGTGAAGGCGCAATCTTAATATTTTTAACAAGTCTTGCTGTATATCTCGGGCAAAGATCCTTGTCTTCAACCTCGACCTTAATATAATCATTAACATCTTCGCTGTTACCGGTCTCCTTAACAACAGGAGGAACAAAAGGCTTATTAAATGTAGCCGCTGCTTCTCTTGCGATTCCGAGAACACTGTAGCAGTCAACTCTGTTGGATGTGATCTCATATTCAAATACCGTATCATGAAGTCCGAGAAGTTCAATCGCATCAGCGCCGGGCTTAGCATCCTTTCCGAGATCGTAAAGCCCCTCTTCGGGAGCATTTGGATAATAATCCTTTGACGAACCGAGTTCCTCTATTGAGCACATCATGCCATCCGAAGGAACGCCTCTGAGCTTACCCTTTTTGATCTTTATTCCGCCTGCGGTCCTGCTGCCGTCATGTCCTCCGGCAACCTTGCCTCCGTCGAGGCATACGGGAGTCTTCATTCCCTCGTAAACATTGGACGCTCCTGTAACGATCTGAATTGTCTCTGTTCCTATATCTACCTGACAGATAACAAGCTTGTCCGCATCGGGGTGCTTCTCAACCTTAACAACCTGACCGACAACTATTTTGTCGAGATCCTCGTCAAGACGTGTAAAGCCCTCAACCTTGGTACCTGTAAGAGTCATTGCATCTGTATATTCCTGTGCCGTTACATCAAGTTCGGGCACATAAGCTTTAATCCAAGAATATGCTGTATTCACTGTCTTTTCTCCTTTCCTAGAACTGATTTAAGAATCTTGCATCATTCTCATACAGAAGGCGCATATCATCAATTTCGTATTTGAGAATTGCGATTCTCTCAAGACCGATACCGAATGCAAATCCGGTATATTCATTCGGATCGATATGACTCATTTCAAGAACATGAGGATGTACCATTCCACATCCGAGGATCTCTATCCAGCCGGAATCCTTACAGAATCTGCAGCCCTTACCGCCGCACTTAAAGCAGCTTACATCCATTTCGGCACTGGGCTCGGTAAAAGGGAAATGATGAGGTCTGAATTTTACCTTGGTCTCCTCACCAAAAAGTTTCCTGGCAAATACCGCAAGTGTTCCCTTAAGATCCGCAAAAGTAACATTCTTATCGATCACGAGTCCTTCAACCTGATGGAAGGAGGGCGAATGCGTCGCATCGACCTCATCCGAACGGAACACTCTTCCGGGAGCGATCATTCTTATGGGAAGCTTCCCCTTCTCCATCTCATGCACCTGAGTTGAAGATGTCTGAGTTCTGAGAAGGATATCTTTGGTTATATAAAATGTATCCTGCTCATCCTTGGCGGGATGATTCGCAGGTATATTAAGAGCCTCGAAATTATAGTAATCAAACTCGACCTCCGGGCCTTCAACAACCTCATATCCCATTCCGACAAAAATGTCCTCAAGTTCTGCAAGTGCGACATTATTGGGATGAGGATGCCCTACTGTGTTTTTCTTGGCAGGGAGTGTTACATCGATAACCTCGCTCTTAAGCTTAAGATTTCTTGCAGCACTCTCAAGAGCCTTCTTAACATCATCAAGCTTTGCTTCAATGGTCTCTCTGGCCTCATTAACCATCGCTCCGACCTTAGGTCTCTCCTCGGCAGCGACATCCTTCATTCCTTTGAGGACTTCGGTCAGCTGTCCTTTCTTGCCCAGAAACTCAACTCTTATCTCATTAAGCTTGTCAAGCGTATCAGCACTGTTAAGCTTATTAAGAGCCGCTTCCTTAATTGATTCAAGTCTCTCTTTCATCTCTTACATCCTTTCATAAAATAATAAAAACCCCGTCCCAATGAGGGACGAGGTATTATCTCGCGGTACCACCCTGATTCCCGCTGCAATGCGGGCGCTCATTAACGACTAACGCGCGTTTACGTCAGCACCTACTTGCCTTTCCCCGCTCCGATAAAATACCCGGCGTCTATTAAGTAAAAGGCTTTAAGCACTGCGGCTCCGACATGAATTTGATATATACCGTCACATAGCGAACTTACAGCCGATGATTCGCATTCTCTGCATGCTACCTGCACATACTACTGTGTGTCTTCACTGCCTTTGATTATTCTTTTGAAATACTTTACACATTCTATCACAGCTGTTTTGTTTTTGCAAACTTTAAAGTGTAGCGACAAAATCTTCAATATATCCTGCGATCTTATCATTCTCGCCGCCTTTAATCTTGACCATACTTACATTGGCCGCACCTGCGGTAAGCTTCTCAAATGCTTCAAACTCCTGTGACTTCTCTCTGGGAATAACACCTACCGAAAACACAAACACATTCTTGCCCTTAAGATTAAGAGAAGACATATAAGAA
The DNA here is from genome assembly GCA_937885345.1 of uncultured Lachnospiraceae bacterium. Classification (GTDB taxonomy): domain Bacteria; phylum Bacillota; class Clostridia; order Lachnospirales; family Lachnospiraceae; genus Eshraghiella. The sequence continues at coordinate 16,122 of CAKZZH010000115.1, forward strand.
AGCAGAACCGGTGCTGCGGTAAAAGCATATGCGCCGCTACCGAAAACAAGCAGATCATAATCATCAACATTATAATTAAGATATGCCGAAGGATGGTTAATATCGACTCTGTACCCCTTGTCATGAAGCTTGTCAGCAATGGCCTGTGCCGCATTCTTACCGGAATCATGCTTGGTAGGCTGGTAGATAAGAAGTGCCTTCTTACCTTCCTGCCCATTACCGATGATGACCTCATCCAGCTGTTTAACCGTATTATTTGGCTTTAAAAGAGCCTTCATTACAATTGTAGCAATAATAAGTATAAGAACTATAACGCCGAGAACAATGGCAAGAATGAGCCACCAGGGCGTCTTGCTTGCTGTTTCTGCTAAAATCATTTTTTACCCTCCTTAATCATGAAAATACATCTTATTCGGTAATCGCATTACCCGTATAGAGCTGGTAATATTTACCCTTCTGTTCTATCAATTCATCATGTGAACCGCTTTCAATAATACGTCCCTGTTCAAGAACCATAATACAGTCGCTGTTTCTTACGGTGGAAAGTCTGTGGGCAATAACAAATGTTGTTCTGCCCTTCATAAGTCTGTCCATTCCTTCCTGAACATATTTCTCCGTTCTCGTATCGATCGAAGATGTTGCCTCATCAAGTATGAGTGCCGGAGGATCGGCAATAGCAGCTCTGGCAATTGCAAGAAGCTGTCTCTGTCCCTGCGAAAGATTTGCGCCATCCCCGGTGAGCATCGTGTTATAGCCCTGTGGAAGACGTTTTATAAAGCCGTCCGCATTGGCAAGTTTGGCTGCGGCATACACTTCTTCATCGGTGGCATCAAGCTTACCGTACCTGATATTCTCCATAACCGTACCTGAGAAAAGATGTGTATCCTGAAGAACGATTCCGAGTGATCTTCTGAGATCGGCCTTTTTGATCTTGTTAACGTTGATACCGTCAAATCTTATTTTACCGTCCTGTATATCGTAGAAACGATTGATAAGATTGGTAATGGTTGTCTTACCGGCTCCGGTCGATCCAACGAAAGCGATCTTCTGACCGGGCGTAGCGTGAAGCGATACATTGTGAAGAACCATCTTCTCATCGGTATATCCAAAGTCCACATCATCAAGAACAATGTCGCCTTTTAGGGGCTTGTAATCAGTTGTTCCGAAATCCTTGTGATAATGTTTCCATGCCCACTTACCTGTTCTTGTTTCACTCTCCGTAATTTCTCCGGTTGCTTCATCTACCTTGGCATTAACAAGTGTTACATAACCGTCATCGGTCTCGGGCTCTTCATCAAGAAGCTTGAAGATCCTGTCGCCACCCGCAAGACCCATTATTATCGAGCTAAGCTGCATACTAACCTGGTTGATCGGCATATTAAGATTCTTGGAGAAAGTTAGGAAGCTAACCAATCCACCGAGAGTCTGACCGAACAATCCGTTAAGAGCAAACGCACCGCCGGCAGCTGCGATAATAACATAATTGAGATTACCGAGCTGTGCATTGATAGGTCCGATAATATTCGCATATTTGTTGGCATTGTAAGCACTGTCGTAAAGCTTGTCATTAAGCTCCTTAAAATTCTTCTTGGCTTCCGTCTCATGAGAGAATACTTTGACTTCCTTCTGCCCGGAAATCATTTCTTCTATATATCCGTTAAGCGCTCCGATATCTCTCTGCTGTGCAACGAAATTCTTACTCGATGCCTTTGATACCTTTGCGGTAACGATAAGCATAACAGCCACAAGCAGAAGGTTAAGTAATGTAAGCGGAAGGCTGACGGTAAACATTGATATGAGCACTCCGACTATTGTTACCACGCTGTTAATAAGCTGAGGAATACTCGCGCTTATCATCTGTCTCAAGGTATCAACATCATTGGTATACATCGACATGATATCGCCATGTGACTTCGTATCAAAATATTTGATGGGAAGTTTCTCCATATGTTCAAACATTTTATCTCTGATACGCTTCATGGTTCCCTGAGTGACATATACCATAAGCTTTGACTGAAGAAATGATGCAATAATACCGATCCCGTAAAATACTGCGACCTTGATCATCGCTTTGATAAGAGGGCTAAAGTCCGTACTTTGCGCTGCAAGCATAGGAACTATATGGTCATCAATAAGTGCTCCCATAAAAAGTGTTCCTTGAATGCTGCAGTATACGCTTACAAGAATGCATATCACGACAATTACAATATGAATTCCGTAATTCTTCATTACGGTTCCCATTATTCTTCCGAGAACTTTACCCGGATTCTCGATAGTAGGTTTAAAACTTCTTGATCTGTTCATAGGTCCCGGCATCAGTCCTCACCACCCTTCTCGTCAAAATCGCCACCGCCGCCGGTTTGCGATTCATATACATCTCTGTATATTTCATTATTCTTAAGAAGTTCTTCATGAGTTCCGATTCCGCTGATCTTACCTTCATTCATAACAATAATTCTGTCGGCTTGCATAACGGAACTGATACGCTGTGCGATGATGATCCTCGTCGTTCCGGGAATCTCCTCGGCAAAAGACTTTCTTATCTTGGCATCCGTTGCAGTATCAACGGCGCTTGTCGAATCGTCAAGAATAAGGATCTTGGGATTCTTAAGAAGCGCTCTTGCGATACACAGCCTCTGTCTCTGTCCTCCGGAAACATTGGTACCTCCCTGTTCTATATGGGTATCATATCCATCAGGCAGTTTAGTAATGAATTCATCCGCACAGGCAAGTTTGGCAGCCTTTTGGCATTCCTCGTCGGTTGCCTGCATATCGCCCCATCGAAGGTTCTCATAGATGCTTCCCGCAAAAAGTACATTCTTCTGAAGCACCATGCTGACCTGTTTACGAAGAGTTGCTATGTCATATTCCCTTACATCCTTACCGCCGACTTTGACCGAACCTTCAGTCGTATCATACAAACGGCTTATGAGATTAACAAGGCTCGTCTTGGAGCTGCCCGTACCTCCGATAATTCCTATAAATTCACCGGAATCAATATGAAGATTGATATTCTGGAGAACGAAATCTCCACCTCCGTTTTTATAACTGAAATTGACATTTTCAAAATCAACGCTTCCGTCAGAAACATTCATGACAGGATTCTCGGGATTGACAATGCTCGGTTTCTCATCGATAACCTCGGCGATACGCTTTGCACTTGCTGCAGACATTGCCAGCATTACAAAGATAAAAGAAAGCATCATCAGATTCATGAGGATCATCATACAGTAGCTAAGAAGGTTCGTAAGATTACCGGTAGTAAGAAGAGTCTCATTACTGCTGACGATCATATTAGCACCCATCCAGCTTATAAGAAGGATACATGTATAGATTGCAAGCATGAGAACAGGGTTGTTGAAAACAAGTACATTCTCAGCTTTAACAAGAAGCCTGTAAATATTATTGCTGGCCTTCTTGAACTTGGCATCCTCATGATCTTCTCTGACATAAGCCTTAACCACTCTTATTGCCGAAACATTCTCCTGAACGCTCGCATTAAGATCATCATATTTGGGGAATGCCTGTGTAAAATACTTACTTGCCGAAATCATGAGAAGTCCGAGTATAACCGCGAGAACCACCATTGTGACAAGATAAATAAGTGCAATCTTAGGGCTTATGGTAAATGACATGATCATGGCAAAGATGATCGAGAAAGGTGATCTCATTGCCATTCGAAGTATCATCTGATATGCATTTTGTATATTGGTAACATCGGTTGTAAGTCTCGTTACAAGTCCTGCAGTACTGAACTTATCGATATTGGCAAATGAGAATGTCTGTATGTTGTTATACATTGTCTCACGCAAATTCTTAGCGAGACCTGTAGATGCCTTGGCACCGTATTTGGCTCCCAGCATTCCGGCAAGAAGTCCAAGCGCGGCAACAACGATCATTATGCCCCCTACTACGGCAATATGTTTCATGCCTGCAGTTGAATCAGGATTATTGATTCCATTATCTATGATCGATGCGGTAAGATAGGGAATGATTACTTCCATTATTACTTCAAAGATCATACATATCGGAGTCAAAATCGAAGCAGCTTTATACTCCCTTACCTGCTTCAATATTGTTTTAATCATCGTATTCCTCCTGTAACTCGATATTGCGCATTATCTTGCGGCAAATTCTATCAAATGTTTTTCTCTCCTGCTCAGTGATCCCGTCTTCCAGAGTATCCATCGTCGTATCAATTATCTCGACAGTCTTAAGATGCATTGATGTTCCTTTTCTGGTGAGTTTGACAACCTTAAGTCTTGAATCGTATTTATCAGCTTTACGTATTACATACCCCTTATCTTCCATAAGCTGAATAATGTTAGTCACCGTGGATTTGGAAATACCGAATTCTTTCTCGATATCCTTCTGATACACATCCACATCCTTGTTTCGATAAAGATATCCAAGAATCCATCCGTGCATATTGGTCATATCATCAAAGCCTTGTCTGGACATATCGTTTCTGATAGATCTCTCGATGGCATGACCAAGTCGCTTAACTTCAAAACATAGTTTGTTGCATTCTTCCACTATACATTCTCCTTTCGTTTGTTATCGAACAGTTCGATATAAAATAGTTTGCTATGAAACCATTTTATATCGAACTGTTTAGGTTGTCAATGCCCGACTCTTGTCGTGTGATTGTATGTATTCACAGCAAGCGTACGGCTTTGCGTATTGGTCTTATTGGCATATCCGTATGATGCAAGATATGATTCGGTTATAGCGAATCCATCAACTATTACATCGCTTCCGGTATGAAGAACCATATCCTGCCCGAGAAGAAGAAAACATGTACAGTAATTTCCGGCAGTGTAATTAATACTTTCGCCGCTGCTGTCATCGCAAGTAAGATCGACCACATACCAGTTGCCGTCAAGCTTAACCGTATTCCATGCATGTGTATCATTATAGACAACATCGCATTCTATTCCCATCTTGTTAAGTATGAGTTTGAACGCTTTAGCATACCCGTCACATACTGCAATTCCGGCATGCAGAGCACCATAAGCACTGTGACATATTACATAATCCTGTTTATCTTCAGGCGCATATGTAACCGTATCGCACAGATAATTGTGCACCGCATATATTGCATCATAATCATTTGTAATGTTTTGCTCGGCCGTTATATTTCCGACTATTGCAGCGATTCTATCCTCATCCTCCTGCATCTGAACACCGGTTTCATAGGAGTAAAAATATACCGCATATATGCTCGCATCCGCATCTTTTGAATCTTCGATTTTATTCATAAGAAGAGTAACGATGCCCTTTGCATTAAACATCTGATAGTCGAGAGAAAGCTTATTATAAAGGTAAATATCTCGATTATATATGTCAAGCGCACTACCATCTTTTGCCTTGCTTTTAAGTTCGGACATCCCGGCACTCACATCATCAAATGCAGCGTAAGGCGAAACAAAATATATCACCTCATCTCCTGTATTTGCAAGGAGCGCCTCTTCTACAACACTTGACATTTCAGCAAGTGTACTCGCCTGATTATATCCCTTTTGAACATAGTCGTCATAAGACTTAAGCCCAAGTTCCTTAAAGATATAAGTAACGGTTGCAGACTGAATCGTATCCGACGGAAATGCAACACTTGGGGATGTTGTCGTATCAGTCTGCGGTTGTGAAGACTGGGATGAATTCGAACTATCTGCGTTTTGCGTACTTGTGCTCTGAGAATCACCTGACAGTGAAGCACTTTGCGATTCGCTCTGTGATGTACTTTGCGGATCGCCATCTTTAGAAGATGCATTCTGTGATTCACCGACATCCGCATCTGAATCCATAGTCTCCACTCCGGTTGAAGATGCGTTTTCTATGAAAGAAGAATCCGGTTCATACAAGCCTTCTGTCGCATCTGTTTCAGAAATACCAATGCCGCCATGTTCAGAACCGGAAGCAGGCGTGCTGCTGCCTGATGCACCTTGATCATTATTTGTCGTGGGATCATTTCCGGATATACCCAAATTATCCGATGCACCATCACCTGCCGCATCGGTTTTGCCCGGTATAGTATCCGTATTATGGGCAGAATCATACCCTGAATTGTCATTATCCGAGACCGTGTCTCTTCCTGCGCTGCTTTCCGTCCCCGCTGAACTGCTTTCTGCCGCCCATGCGAACTCTAAGTCGTCCTTAACGGGATGATCTATCAAGCTGTGTTTGTTGCAGCCTGAGGATAAAGTACCCATCACCAAACACAACATCAAAGCTGCACGTAATGCAGCTGAAGTATACTTATTCATGATTTTATCTATATATATGTAAACCCGAAGGTTAAAAGCAAATTTATATGTTCAAAAGCGTATACACTAATTGCTCACGCTTAAGGCCATTATATACACAAGTTTCCATAATGTCCAGCACAAACATGCTCAAATTACCAAAAAATATAATTTTTTAGCAATGCGGTAAAACCGGTTATCCTTCCGAATTGTTTTCAAGAGGAGTAAAAGTCCTTGCGCTTCTCCTTGTGCTCTTCTTAACCTTGACCGCCTCGATCGCTTCTTCGCAGAATACCTTCTGTGAAATTATCTTCTTACCGCCCGAAGACTTCTTGGAGTAGGTTCCGTCGCTGTGAAGGAATCTGCTCTTACCGTTATCGGAAAGCTGAACATCCAGGACATGCTTTGTTTCTTTCTTAAGCTTTTCATCCAGAACAGGGAACATTATCTCAACACGCCTGTCAAGATTTCTCGGCATCCAGTCGCAGCTTCCCATGTAAATCTCTTCCTTTCCTCCGTTTCCGAAGCAGAAGATTCTGGCATGTTCAAGATATCTTCCGACGATCGAGCGAACTTCTATATTCTCGCTAAGACCTTTAATTCCGGGAATCAGACAGCATATTCCTCTTACAATAAGTTTGATCTTAACGCCAGCTGTGGATGCTTCATACAGTGCATCTATTATGCCTTGATCGCAAAGCGAATTCATCTTGGCAATGATATATGCCTTATGCCCATCCTTGGCAATCCGAGTCTCCCTGCTTATAAGCTCGTAGAACTTGTCTCTAAGCCATATCGGTGCAAGCGAGAGATGATTCCACGCAGGAGGCTCTGAATAGCCGGAAAGCATGTTAAATACGGCGGTTGCATCCTCACCGATGGAACGATTGCAGGTAAGAATACCGAGATCCGTATACAGTTTGGCCGTTGAATCGTTGTAATTACCGGTTCCGAGATGCACATATCTGACAATTCCCTCGTCTTCTTTGCGAACGACAAGGGTTATTTTACAATGGGTTTTAAGACCGACGAGGCCGTATATAACATGGCATCCTGCCTGCTCCAGTTTACGAGCCCAATTGATATTGTTCTCTTCGTCAAAACGTGCTTTAAGCTCAACAAGAACAGAGACCTGTTTGCCGTTTTCCGCCGCTTTTGCAAGCGACGCGATGATCGGCGAATTGCCACTGACTCTGTAGAGTGTCTGCTTGATCGCAAGAACATTCGGATCCGATGCGGCTTTTTTGACAAAGTCCACAACAGGGTCGAAAGTCTGATAAGGATGATGAAGTAAGATATCTCCTTTTTTGATTTCATCAAAGAGATCAGTATCGCCCATAAGGCGCTTAACAGGCTGAGGCTGATAGGGCTTTTCTTTGAGATCGTCGAACCCGTCGAGTCCGGAGAGTTTCATAAGGAAAGTAAGATCGACCGGACCGTTCACCTTATAAATAGCGTCATCATCGACTTTAAGTTCCTTTACGAGGATCTTGAGCAGCTTGTCTGCCATATTGTCATTGATCTCAAGTCTGATAACCTCGCCCCACTGGCGTTTCTTAATCTGTTTTTCAATCGCTTCAAGAAGATCGGATGCATCATCTTCCTCTATATCAAGATCGGCATTACGCATAACTCTGTACGGCGCATATGTTACGATTTCGTAGTTGAGGAAGAGTCTGTCCATAAAATGCTGAATGATAGTCTCAAGAAGAATGATATATCTGCATTTACTGTCACCCGGGATCTCAACAAATCTGGGAAGTCCCGAAGGCACCTGAACGGTTGCGAATTCTTCCACTCCTTTCTTGTTCTTAAGGATTGCGGCGATATTTAAGAAACGGTTACGGATAAGAGGAAAAGGTCTTGATGAATCCACCGCCATGGGCGTAAGTACGGGATATACATCATTGATAAAATACCTCTCGCAAAACTCCTTCTGCTTGGTGCTCATTTTATTGAAATCATCGACTATAACAAGGCCGTTCTTCTTAAGAAGATTCTTAAGTTGCTTGTTATATGTGTCATACTGAGTTGTAACGAACTTGTGTGTTTTATCGGATATTTCCTTGAGCTGTTTCTCCGGTCTCATACCGGCAATGTCCTTCTTGTCATAGCCGGCGTTAACCATGTCCTTGATGGAAGCCACTCTTATCATAAAGAATTCATCATAATTGGACGCCGTGATACTAAGGAATTTGAGTCTTTCAAAAAGAGGATTCGCATCATCCCTGGCCTCGGCAAGTACTCGCATATTGAATTCTATCCACGACAGTTCCCTGTTAAAATATTTCTGCATAATTACCTCCCATGTTTAAGCACAATAACAGGCTTTAAGCCGTATACCTGCTCAAAAAACGTCTCCCTGTCTCCGATAATATTACGTTCAAGCGTTATATCATCAAAGGTTCTTGCTATCATATTGAGTTTTCTGCCCTCTATCTCAAATTTGATATTAGCGAATTTCTGCTTATGGCCTCTGTCAAGAGTATTGGCAACCTGAATGATCGCGGTAAGTTTACTGATTATGAGGAAGTCCTCTTCATTCATACCATCAAGTGCGTTGTCCCAGTTAAAAGGTTTGACAGTATATTTTACGACATTGGCGATCATCTCCCTCTCTCTGTGAGAGAGGCCGATTATCTCGGTGGACATTATGATGTTGTAAGAACAATCAGCAGGATGCACCATGCTTATATACTGTCCACAGTCATGAAGGAGGCAGGCGATACGAAGAAGAAGCCTTTCTCTGTTTCCGAGTCCGTGGATTTTGCGAAGGAGATCGAAGATATTGAGAGCGTTGCTTTCAACTTGCTTCAAATGCTCCTTATTCCATGAATACCTCTTGGAAATATTGCGTGCCGTACCAAGTATGTCCTTATCGAAATCATGCTCAAACGCGTCATATAATTCATTCTGCTTGGCGTATTCGGCCGCCATTCCGTCGCATAAGGAAACCATCGGAATAACAAGGTTTCTCGCTTCAAGCGCATCCATTATCTTTTTGTAAATCATTGCGGCGGGAAGAATAATGCTTTCCTTCTCTTCATCCAGACCGCCGATATATATCCTGTGATACAATTCGAGAAAATCTTCTCTTGTTATTTTACTTATCGAGGATTTGGTTGTTGCTTTACCCACAATATTGGCAGCGATCCAGTCGGCACCATCGCCTACAAATACAATGGTAGGAACATTTCTGTCCTTAAGGAAGAGATGCTTTAAAGTATCCACATCCGTATCAATATATTCCTCCATGACGTTAACAATATCTGCGGATGTCTGCGACACATTATTAAGAAGCTCATATAATCTGAGCGCTCCAAGCTGAACATTCTGCGTGGTTACAAGAGAACCACTGTCAAACAGCGAAATTTGTGAGCTTCCATCACCGACGTCCACGAGTGCGAAGCCTTCGTTAAGCAGATCGTTAAAACCCTTGGTACAGGCAACCGCCTTGTACATAACAAATCTCTGCTCGGAATTGCTGAGTATCTCCACATCAAGACCGGTTTTAACCCGGATCCTGTCAAGAATATTGAGATAATTCTTGGCCTCTCTTAAGGCACTTCCGGCACATGCACGGTATTTCCTGACATCATACGATTTCATAACTTTGGTAAAATCATACAGGACATCGCACAATTCATCGATGAGCATATACGAAATGCTTCCGGTGTTATAAGTATCGCTGCCGAGCGCGATAACATGTCTTAATCTGTCGATCGTCTTGATACCCGTCTTTCCGATTTCATAAATAGTCAGAGAGACATCATACGAACCGACATCAATTGCAGCAAACAAAGTGTATGACGCCATTTTACTACCCCCTTTATGACCTGAGATAATTAATAAACTGCCTTGCCGTTCTTCCCGAAAAACTTCCGTGACTCACCTGCCATTTATTGGCCTCTTCATACAATTCTTCATCACTGAGTGTAATGCCTTCTCTTCTGGCAAGCGTGAGAACAATGTTGTTAAAGCCTTTTTTATCGGGAACTCCGTAAAATATCTTAAGACCGAAGCGGTCCGCAAGCGAAAGCTTCTCCTGAACCGTATCGCGTGTATTCATATCTTCATCTCTCTCAAGCTTCTCCGAATAACGCTCTCTTATAAGATGTCTTCTGTTAGAGGTCGCGTATATAAGAAGATTGCCGCTTCTCTTGGCAAGACCGCCTTCTATCACGGCTTTGAGATATTTGTATTCAATCTCGAAATCCTCGAACGACAGATCGTCCATATAGATGATAAATCGATAATTTCTGTCCTTGATCTGCTCGACTATGTGATCAAGGCTCTTGAACTGATGCTTGTATACCTCGATCATCCTGAGACCTTCATCATAATACTCATTAAGAAGAGCTTTAATGCTTGAAGACTTACCGGTTCCCGCATCTCCGAAAAGAAGGCAGTTATTGGCCGGTTCACCTCTAAGAAAGGCCTCGGTATTATTCCTGAGCATTTCCTTTTGCATCTCATATCCGATAAGATCGTCAAAACGCATATGTTCGGTGGTTATGATCGGAGCAAGTTCATCATCTTTGATCCTGAAAGCCTTAAAAAGCCCGAATTCGCCCACTCCGTTACGCGCATAATAATTGCCCAGCTCATCCAGAAAAGTCTCGTTATCGGCCGAATTTGAAAGCGCAAGAGCAAGTTTTTCAAGTCCGTCCCTTATCCTGTGATTAAAATATTTCTCATGCTCATTATCATTCATAAAATCCATGAGAAGAGATACATCACCTTTGCAAAACTCCGAATCACCGGAAAGCGCCATAATCTCTCGTATAAGCGCAATATCCTTAAGAAGCACCTTTTCGACGCAGCCTCCGACTCTTCCCCTTCTCTCCGCCATAAGCGTATACGCATTCTCATCAAGAGCAAGAAGATACGCGATATAATCATTTATAAGGTTCCCGCGAAAGCCCATTTTCTCGCCATTTTCAAGAAGAAGCCCTATAAGAAGCGTATTGTCGCATGTCCCGGATTCAAGGTATTCTATAAGTTCCTTTATAACCTTATCGTTATTCAGTTTTCTGTATACATAAAATGCTCTGCTCATATCGTTCTCCGTTTAGCTTAAAGCCTCTGCTTAGTAATTACCGAGGAGCTTTATCGCATTACCCTCTTCGCATATTCCCCTGAGCGCATTCTTAACGCCGGGGTCCCTAAGATTGCCTTCAAAGTCCACATAGAATCTGAATTCCCAGTTATGCTCCGGTATAGGTCTTGACTCTATCTTGGTCATATTAAGTCCGTTAAACATAATATGAGAAAGCGCGTTATACAGACTTCCCGATTTATGAGGAACCTCAAAGCAAACACTGACTTTGTGCGCATCTTTAACAAATTCACGCTTATTGCTGACTATTACAAACCTGGTTGTATTGGACGCTGCATTGTTGATATCGCGTGCGAGCACGTCAAGCCCGTACTCCTTTGCACAGTTCTCCGAAGCTACGGCGGCATGTGTTATATCACCTTCTTCGGCTATTTTACGGGCGCTCATAGCAGTATTAAGATATTCTCTGAGAGACCAGTCACTATGAGAATCAAGATATTTACTGCACTGCATCAGGGCCTGCTGATGAGAATACACCGTCTTAATGTCTTCAGGTTTTGCGCCCTTAACGCCAAGCAGGCAGTGGCTGATCTTAACAAAGGTCTCAGCCACGATATAATTGTTATATTCATCAAGCAGATCGTAGGTAGTGCTGACCATTCCCGCCGATGAATTATCGATCGGAATAACAGCATAATCGGCAGAGCCTTTATGCACCATTTCCATAGCTTCCCTGAAAGAATCGACGGAAACGCTGTTTACATCCTGGCCGAAGAAGCCTATCATCGCTTCATGGGAATATGCTCCGGGAACGCCTTGATATACAGCCTTCACGCCATCCTTCTTAAGCGTATCAACCGTCTCATAGGGATCAAGCTTGGAATCGTTGTCGTTAAGCTCAAGCTTGCCATACTGAAGCTTGCGGCTCATAGCCATAAGCTGGGAAAAGAGCTCGCTGATACATCTCTTATGAAAGTCATCATCGCCGTATCTTGACGTGAGATCTGCTATCTTGGCTTCCTCGCGCTCCTTGTCAAGAATAGGCTTACCGGTGGCAAGCTTATAATCCGCCACATTACAGGCAACCTCCATCCTTCGAAGGAAAAGCTCCGATATCTGTGAATCAATGGAATCTATCTCCTTGCGTGACTCTGCAAGGTCTATTATTTTATCGCCGTTCATTTCGGTCTCCTTGTTATAAAATATCCAGTTTATTATACCACATAAGCCCGATTACAAAAAGTAAAAAGAAGGTAAAGTTTTCGTCACGTAGGGTAAAGTTTTTGTAGGGATTTTAGAAATAGAAAAAGCATCCAATCTCTG
>CAKZZH010000116.1 GCA_937885345.1 uncultured Lachnospiraceae bacterium
CCCTACACGACGCTCTTCCGATCTACTGATTACGGCAATGTGGATGTGCATTGCAGCTAGAATGCGTAACATAAAAGAAAGTGTTTATTTAGCGGAATATGTAATATAAGCGAAAGCTTTTATTTATAGGAGGATGTCATGAAGATTTGGCAGAAAATATTATCACTGATTGCTCTTATTGCCGTTGTAGGGCTTGTAGGTTACACGGTAATTTTCGGTTGGAGCAATTTACATGCGGGAAGTGCAAGGAATATAGCTTTAGGCCTTGATCTTGCCGGCGGTGTAAGTATTACTTATGGAATAGTAGGAGACGTCGATTCGAATACTTTAAGTGATACCGTTTCCAAGATGCAGCAGCGTATTTCTCAGTATGATGGCGCGCAGGCTTATTCAGAGGGACTTTCAAGAATTACCGTTGAGATACCCGGTGTTGATGATGCTGAGGCGGTTCTTGCAGAACTAGGTAAACCCGGTACGATTTATTTTATACTGCAGTATGCAAGTGATGACACAACAGCCAATTACGAATTTGGTTATATAACCGATGCGGACGGCAATATTACCGGATACGGCTATCATCTCACCAAGACGATCGAAGAGATTGAAGCTGACGGAACTTTGGTCCTTACCGGAGATGATATCAAGAGTGCCAATGCAACATACAGCTCGTCTTCCAATTCGGCAGCTGAGCCTGTTGTGGAGTTTGTTCTTAACGACAGCGGTACCGCGAAGTTTTCTACAGCTACAACCAAGGCGGCAGCCAATGGCTGGTCGATCGGTATCTATTATGATGATACATTCATTTCCGTTCCTACCGTTAACTCGGCTATTACAGGTGGACAGGGTGTTATCGAAGGTATGTCTTCAATAGAGGAAGCACAGTCCCTTGCAACCAATATCAGGATCGGTGCACTTCCCGTACAGCTTGAAGAGTTATCTTCACAGGTTGTAGGTGCTTCACTCGGACAGGAAGCTATTTCCACCAGTGTTAAGGCTGGTATCATCGGTTTCATAGTATTGTTTGTTTTCATGATCGCATTTTACAGGGTTCCCGGCGTGGCTGCGGATATCGCGCTTGCCATCTATGCCGGCTTACTCCTTATCATTATGAATGTGTTTGATTTCTCACTTACCCTTCCGGGTATTGCAGGTATCATCCTTTCAATCGGTATGGCGGTTGATGCCAATGTCGTCATATTCGCGAGAATCCGTGAGGAGATCGGCACGGGCAAGAGTGTAAGAAGTTCGATAACGGACGGTTTCAAGAAGGCACTTTCAGCCATCATTGACGGTAATGTTACAACACTTATCGTTGCAATCGTTCTCGGAATAATCGGAACAGGTCCGATCAGAGGTTTTGCACTTACACTTGGTATCGGTATTATTCTTTCAATGTTTACAGCCGTATTTGTAACAAGATGGATCATCATCCTTATGTTTAACCTCGGTCTCAAATCCGATAAATTATACGGTAAGACAGGTGAACGTAAGACGATCGGTTTTGTCGGCAAGAGGACTGTATGGTTCGCTATTTCCGGTGTTGTTGTAGCTGTAGGTCTTATCTTCGGTATCGTTAACGGCGTGACCGGTAAGGGATTCTTTAATCTCGGACTTGAGTTCTCCGGCGGTACTTCAACAACGGTTACATTTAATGAGGAGTATACACTTGACGAAGTTGATTCACAGATTATTCCCAAGATTCAGGAAGCTACCGGTGTAACAACCGTTCAGCAGCAGATCGTAAAGGGAACGACCAAGGTAATTTTTAAGACGGCCACTTTAAGTCTTGATCAGCGTGATGCCCTTACCGATATGTTTGAGAAAGATTTTGGGATCGATGCGACCAACAGCGAGGTTCTTTCTTATGAGTCCATAAGCGGAACCATTGGTTCGGATATGAGACGTAATGCAATAATTGCGGTTGCGGTAGCAACAGTGCTTATGCTTATTTACATCTGGATAAGATTCCGTGATGTTAAGTTTGCAACATCATCAATTATCGCACTTCTTCACGATGTACTTATTCTTCTTACATTTTATGCGGTATCAAGAATGTCGATGGGTAATACCTTTATTGCATGTATCCTTACGATCGTAGGTTACTCGATCAATGCGACCATCGTTATCTTCGACCGTATACGTGAGAATATGAAGATTATGGTCAAGTCGACGCTTGCCGAGGTTGTTAATAAGTCTATAACACAGACACTTTCAAGAAGTATCAACACCTCACTTACCACATTCATTATGGTGCTCATTCTTTTCATTGTCGGTGTTACATCGATCAGAGAATTTGCCGCACCTATTATGGTTGGTATTATATGCGGTGGTTATTCTTCGGTATGCATTTCCGGTACGCTCTGGTTTGTAATGAAGAAGGCTTCATACAAGAGAGCAATTGCCAAGCAGGAGAAGGCATCTCAAAACTGATCTATCATATTTTATAAAATAAAATAGTAAGGGGCCCTGAGGGCCCCTGAATTTTTTAACGGGTTTATCCGCAGGGGATGAAATAAGAGTTATGCGCTGGGGATGAAATAAGAGTTATGCGCTGGGGATGAAGCAAGAAGCGAAGGGTGATCAAATGAAAAACTGGTGGATGCTTACCAAGAAGGCCGATTTTGAACATATCAGCAAGCAATTCGGGATCGATCCGGCGGTTGCAAGAGTTATCAGAAACCGCGATGTTATAAGTGACGAAGAGATAGATATGTATCTGAACGGAACGCTTGATAATCTCGGCGATATGTCGCTGATGAAGGACGCCGATAAAGCGCTTCATCTGATTGCCGAAGCGATCAATGCCGGCAAGAATATAAGGATCGTGGGCGATTATGATGTCGATGGAATCTGCTCAATATACATTCTCTATAAGGGTCTTACCGCTCTCGGCGGTATAATTACCTATGACATCCCCGACAGGATCGGTGACGGCTATGGCATCAACGACAGAATAGTTGAAAAAGCGCATGATGAGGGAGTAAATATGATCATCACATGCGATAACGGTATAACGGCTATAGAGCAGGCGAATCTTGCGAAGAGTCTGGGGATGGATTTTATAGTTACCGACCATCATGATGTGCATTATGAGGAGAAAGACGGTGTCCGTGAATACTCTGTTCCCGATGCGCTCGCGGTTGTAGATGCCTGGCAGGAGGATTGCCTGTATCCTTATAAGGATATGTGTGGCGCAGGGCTTGTATATCGCCTTATGGAGAGACTTTTTACTATTCTTGGCAAGAATGTGCTTTGGGAGAAAATAAAGGACGGTCTCGTTGAAATCGCGGCGATAGCGACCATCGCGGATGTCGTTAAGCTTCAGGGAGAGAACCGTGTTATCGTAAAAGAAGGTCTTAAACGGATAAGAAAAACGAAAAATGTCGGTCTCAGGAATCTGATAGAGGCCAAAGGCATTGATATTAACAGGTTTAAAGCGGTTAATGTCGCTTTCGGGATCGGCCCCTGTCTTAATGCGAGCGGAAGACTTGAGAGCGCAATGCTTGGCCTCGATCTGCTTCTTGAAGAGGATGAGAATAAAGCTGCGGACCTTGCGACGAAAATAGTTGAGCTTAATAATGAAAGACGAGCGATACAGGATATGGTTCAGGAACGCGCGATCGAAGAAGCAAGTTCTCGCGAGATGATTAACGATAAAATCCTTGTAATCTACGTTCCCGGGGCACACGAGAGCGTCTGCGGTCTTGCGGCGGGTAAAGTGCGCGAGCGCTTCTATAAGCCTACTATCATACTGACCGACGGCGCTGACGGCAATCTCAAAGGCTCCGCAAGATCGATAGAAGCTTATAATATTTTTGAAGGCCTTGTGGAGGTCGGTAATCTGCTCCTCAAATTCGGAGGACATCCGGCCGCGGCCGGTATGTCGCTTAAGAAGGAAAATCTCGATGCCTTCAGAAAAGCGCTTAATGATAACTGCAATCTTAGTGACGAAGATATGATCGAACGCGTAAATATAGATCTTCAACTTCCGCTCGGATATGTATCCGTAAAACTTATCGAGGATCTTGAACTTCTTGAGCCTTGCGGAATGGGCAATGAGAAGCCCTGCTTTGCGGACAGGAATCTTAAAATACTCAGCTACAGCGCAATGGGCAGGGATGGACAGTATGCAAGGATGGTTCTTTCAAACGAGAAAGGGCATCGCATGACGGCCGTTTGTTTCAATGATTGCGAAGGGCTTAGAAAGGCCTATGATGCCGGCGAGATTGTTTCGGTTATATTTTATCCGGAAATAAATGAATACAGAGGCACGAAAAACTTGCAGATAAATGTCAAAGAATATAGAATTGAGAAGCAGTGATTTTTTGATCGGAAAAAGTGATACAGACAATAATTATAAAACGGAGGGTACGATTATGAAGAAGGTAGAAGACTATATCAGAACCATTCCGGATTTTCCGGAGCCGGGTATTATGTTCAGGGATGTTACGAGTGTTATTCAGGATGCGGACGGACTTGCGCTTGCGATCGATGAACTCGATAACTTGCTTTATGGCGTTGATTATGATGTTATAGTGGGGCCGGAGTCGAGAGGCTTTATATTCGGCGTTCCGATCGCTTATAAGAATCACAAGCCTTTTGTTCCCGTGCGTAAGAAGGGCAAGCTTCCCTGCGAGACCATCGAGGTTTCATACGATCTTGAGTACGGCAGTGCAACTCTTGAGATTCACAAGGATGCCATAAAGCCCGGTCAGAAGGTTGTCATTATCGACGATCTGATTGCCACAGGAGGTACCACGCAGGCTATCATAAGCCTCATAGAGCGCCTTGGAGGCGTGGTTGTTAAGATTGCGTTCCTTATGGAACTTGCGGGACTTGAAGGACGTAAACTGCTTGAGGGCTACGATGTAGCGTCTGTTGTAACTTATCCCGGCAAGTAATACATACCGCAAATAAGATAAATACATAGTTATAAATGCGCGAAAGGCTTGATTTTTAAGCCTTTTCGTTATAGAATGACATAGAATTGATCAAAATATATGTATTTGAGTAAGTATCAGGGAGGGCGGCTTATGACTGAAGAAGAAAGCTTCAGACAGCGAACTAAGATAGACGAAGCTCCGCTTTATCCTCCGACGAGCAATGTCCCGGAGGAACTTTTTGCTATGCTCAAAGACTGCATTCTCAAATATCATCCGTCAACGGATATGACAATGATCGATAAGGCTTATCAGGTTGCCTCTGACGCTCATGCAGGTCAGCTTCGCAAATCGGGTGAGCCTTATATTATTCATCCGCTTTCCGTTGCGATCATTCTTGCTCAGCTCGAACTTGATAAAGAGACCATTATGGCGGGTATTTTGCACGATGTTGTCGAAGATACCAAGGTTACGGGCGACGATCTTGCTAAGGAGTTCGGCGAAGAGGTGGCACTTCTTGTAGACGGCGTTACCAAGCTCGAGAAACTCAATTATCAGGTCGATAAAATAGAAGTTCAGGCCGAGAACCTTCGTAAAATGTTTATGGCCATGGCGCGTGATATAAGGGTTATTCTTATAAAACTTGCCGACAGGCTTCACAATATGCGAACTCTGCAGTTCCAGCCACCCAATAAGCAGATTGAGATATCGAGAGAGACTATGGAGATTTATTCGCCCATTGCATCACGTCTCGGTATTTCCAAGATCAAGGTTGAACTTGACGATCTTTCACTCAAGTACCTCAATCCTGATGTATATCATGACCTTGAGCATCAGCTCAAACTCAGTAAAGATGCGAGAGAGGATTTTGTAAAAGGTATCGTGGCTGAGGTCAGAAGCCATATTGAGCAGGCGGGGATCAGCTGCGTAATAGACGGAAGAGTTAAGCATTTCTTCAGCATTTACAAGAAGATGGTCAATCAGGGCAAGACCTTGGATCAGATATATGATATATTTGCGGTCAGGATCATCGTCGATTCTGTTAAGGATTGTTATGCCGCTCTCGGCGTGATACATGAGATGTATAAGCCTATTCCGGGCCGTTTCAAGGATTATATCGCCATGCCCAAGCCTAATATGTATCAGTCGCTTCATACGACGCTGATATCATCGACGGGCCAGCCTTTTGAGATTCAGATCCGAACTTTTGAGATGCACAGAACCGCAGAATACGGTATCGCTGCTCACTGGAAATATAAGGAAAATATCGACGGTACCAAGGGTGAGGACAGAGAGGAAGCCAAGCTTACATGGCTTAGACAGATTCTCGAGTGGCAGAAGGATATGTCTGATAACAGGGAGTTCATGAGCGTTCTTAAGAGTGACCTCGATCTCTTCTCGGAGAATGTATATTGCTTTACACCTCAGGGAGATGTTAAGACACTTCCTGCAGGTTCGACGCCCATTGACTTTGCATATCTTATTCACAGTGCCGTCGGCAATAAAATGGTCGGCGCCAAGGTTAACGGAAGACTTGTTACCATTGACTATGTGATCCAGAATGGTGACAGAATAGATATCATTACATCTCAGAATTCCAAGGGACCGAGCAGGGACTGGCTTTCGATCGTCAAGAGCCCCCAGGCCAAGTCCAAGATCAATCAGTGGTTTAAGGCCGAGCTTAAGGAAGACAATATAATTCGAGGCAAGGAACTTATCAATGCATACTGTAAGAGTAAAAACATTGTTCTCAGTGATATTTTAAAGCCCGAATTCATGGATAAATTAATGGCCAAGTTTGGTTTTGTTGAGTGGGACGGCGTACTTGCTGCCGTGGGCCACGGAAGTCTTAAGGAAAGTCAGGTGGTCGGCAAGCTTAATGAGGAATACAATATTAAGCATGCCAAGGAGGTCACCGATGCCGAGATACTTGCCGAGCAGGAAAACTCCGGCGGTAAGGCCAAGATAATCGCCAAAATGGGTAAGGGCGGTATTGTAGTTAAGGGTGCACATGATGTGGCTGTAAGATTTTCAAGATGCTGCAGCCCTGTTCCCGGTGATGAGATAGTCGGCTTTGTAACAAGAGGAAGAGGAATTTCTATCCACAGAACCGACTGCGTAAATGTTATCAATATTTCCGAACTTGACCGTCTTAGACTTATTGAAGCCGAATGGGAGGATTCTCCCGATGATTCCGTTGGCAAATACCCTGTTACCCTGAGGATTATCGCAGGCAACAGAAACGGCCTGATCGTCGATGTTTCCAAGCTCCTTACAGAGAACAAGATAGAAGTTACAACGCTTAACTGTCGTGTCGGTAAGCAGCAGATTGCAAGCATAGAAGTCGGCTTTATGATTTCAAGCAAGCGTGAGATGACGGAGATCGCTACTAAGCTCAATGCCATTGAGGGCGTAACGGATGTCCAGCGCGTTACAGGCTGATAAGAGGTATTTGTATGATCAATGTAGAATATGATGTTATCGGTATGTGCGCGACCAATACCTACTGCGTATTTGATAGTGACACCGGTAAAATGATAATAATAGATCCTGCCGGCTCTGCTGACAGGATTTTTGCGCGAATTGCCCGTAAGCAGGCGACGCCTGAAGCAATCCTTTTAACACACGGACATATCGACCATATACTTGCGGTCGGCGAGATCAGGGATCGTTACCATATTCCCGTATATGCGTGCGAAGCGGAGAGGGAACTTCTTAACAGTCCGTATATGAATCTGTCTTTGGATTTTACCGGAAAGGAATGTACGGTTGAAGCGGATAAATACTTAAACGGAGGAAATGTGATAAGGCTGCTTGACCGTGACATTACATGCATTGCAACGCCCGGACATACCGTAGGCGGAATGTGCTTCTATTTCAAGGAGGACGGGATATTGTTCTCCGGTGATACGCTTTTTCGCGAGAGCGTCGGCAGAAGCGATCTTCCGACCGGGGATGGCGCTTTGCTTATCCGTTCCATTAAGGATAAACTTATGATCCTGCCGGACGATACGGTGGTTTATCCCGGACATATGGATGCTACGACTATCGGCTACGAGCGTAGAAATAATTATTTTCTGGACTGATTATGATATATCTTGATATTGATTCACACGATTTTGAAAATGATATAAGGGTTATGACTCTTGCATTTTACCTGGGCGAGCGCATTGTTACGGAGCATAGCGATGATGCCCGGTATTTGCTGTGCATCCGTGTAGGTTCCCTTGAGGGCGGATATGCGGGATATGTACGAGCAGAGGGCTTAGAGCATAGTTTTGAGAGAACGCCGGGCGGAGATCATAAGGCGATAAGGAATGATCTTAAGAGGACTTTGTACGGGATATTCAGTACTCTTACCGGTAAAATACTTCCCTGGGGAACGCTTACCGGAATAAGGCCATGTAAGATCCCTCTTTCTCTTATCGAGCAGGGGCTTGATATGGATGCAATAATAAGGCATATGAGGGATGAGTATCTGGCTTCGCCCGCAAAAGTGCGTATAAGCTATGATGTCGCGGCCACGGAAAACAGGGTGCTTGCAGGTATCGATTATGCCAATGAATACAGTCTGTATGTAGGTATTCCTTTTTGCCCTACAACGTGTCTGTATTGTTCTTTTACATCGTATTATATCGGCGCTTGGAAGGATAGAGTGGATGAGTATCTGGATGCTCTGATCAAGGAACTAAAATATATCGCAGAGCGTAATACAGGCAGAAAACTTACCAGCATCTATCTGGGCGGCGGTACGCCGACAACACTTGAAGGGCCGCAGCTTGAGAGACTGCTGACTTTTATCAACGAGCATTTTGATATATCGGATATAAGAGAGCGATGCGTTGAAGCGGGGCGTCCGGACAGCATCACGCGCGAGAAGCTTCTTGCGATAAAATCCTGTGGATTCGAGCGTATTTCAATCAATCCGCAGACCATGAACGATAAGACGCTCAGACTTATCGGAAGACAGCATGACAGCAGGCAGGTAGAGGAAGCATTTTATATGGCAAGAGATTGCGGTTTTCCGGATATCAATATGGACCTGATCGTCGGGCTTCCCGGCGAAGGGCTTGAAGAACTCCAAGTAACGCTTGATAAGGTGGAGGAGTTTGCTCCGGAGAATCTTACAATTCATTCACTTGCGGTAAAGCGTGCCGCGCGCCTTAATACCTCCTATGAGGAGAGCATTTACAAGCCTCTTACTGATATTTCGCATATGGCCGAGTCCGATACGTTTATGACTTATGCCGAGGAAAGGGCGGATGCAATGGGCTACATTCCTTATTATCTCTATCGGCAGAAGAACATGGCGGGCAATCTTGAGAATGTAGGTTACGCAAAGCCCGGCAAAGAAGGCATTTACAACATAGCGATAATGGAAGAGAAGCAGACCATTTGGGCCGCGGGCGCAGGTGCTCAGAGTAAAATAGTCTTCCCCGGCGACCGCGTTGAGCGCTGTGAAAACGTCAAGAATGTCGAAGATTATATTACACGTGTGGACGAGATGATCGAGAGAAAGGCGGCATTTCTTGAATGATGCAGGGGTGAAAAGATGAGTAAGAACATTAAATACAAAATAACAAGAACGTTACTTATACCGGCAGCAGTGTTTCTGATAATTTCGGGATGTACGAAAGCGTCGACATCTGTATCCGAACCGATCGAAACCACGGCGACGACTGAGGCAACGATAGAAGCCGCAACGTCCGAAGCGGCAACGTCCGAGATGCCGACAACCGAGGCTATGACAACAGAGGCTACGACAACCGAAGCGCCGACAACCGAGGCGCCGACTGAAGCCGCAGACACGCAGATAACAAGCACGGTCGTTACGCTGACATCTGATATGAAATATGCCGAAAACAGTATGATATCAACGGGGAGCGCTGTACTTTACAGCAATCCTGCCGGAAATAATATCACCGTATGCGTAAACGCGGGGCACGGAACAACGGGAGGAAGTTCGGTTAAAACTCTCAGCCATCCCGATGGATCCGCAAAAATCACGGGCGGAACAACGGCAGCAGGACAGATCTATTCTACCGCAGTTTCTTCCGGCATGACTTTTCTTGACGGAACGACCGAGGCGGATGTAACCCTTGCGGCGGCAATCCTCCTTAAGGATGAGCTTCTAAGCAGAGGCTATAATGTCCTTATGATAAGAGAAAGCAAGGATGTGCAGCTTGATAATGTTGCAAGAAGCGTTCTTGCCAACAACTATGCAGACTGTCATATTGCAATTCACTGGGATTCGACCGAGACCGATAAGGGGGCATTTTATTGTAAAGTGCCTGATGTGGCCGATTATAAGGCTATGGAGCCCGTTACGTCTACATGGGAGAAGAGCGATAAGCTCGGCGAGATGCTTATAAACGGACTTTCTTCAAACGGTTTTATAATATTCGGCTCCGGTTACATGGAGATGGATCTTACACAAACCTCGTATTCATCGGTTCCGAGCATAGATATTGAATGCGGCGATAAGGCCTCAGATCACTCCGAAGCGGAACTTAAATCACTTGCAAAGGCTCTGGCGGATGGTGTCGATGCATTTTATTCGCAAAGTTAAGCTTTTTATTACATAAATCACTAAAAAAACGTTTTGTATTTCCGTAGGGTAAAGTTTTTGTAGGGATTTTAGAAATAGAAAAAGCATCCAATCTCTG